>NZ_ATYB01000009.1:0-342963 GCF_000427465.1 Sinorhizobium arboris LMG 14919
TAACGGGTGGTCACTTGCAAGGATTGGGTAGTGAAAGACTACCCGCAGGTAGTCACTCCGGATTGCGCCGGCGTTCCTTGGCGTAAAGGGCGACCGCCATGGCGCGGTTGCGCACTTCGAGTTTGTCGTAAAGATTTTTGAGGTGGTATTTCACGGTATTCTCGGAAATGCCCGTTCGTGCGGCAATCTGGATATTGGTCCAACCGTTGGCCAGCATGCCGAGCAGCTCACGTTCCCGAGAGGTGAGCTGCTGGAATGGCGTGTTCGAGACTTTCGAGAGCACCGTATAGGGAATGCAGATCCGACCTTGCATTACGGCGGTGAGCGTCGCGAACAGGATTCCAGGATCTTCGAATTGGTAGCAGAGACCGTTGACACCAAGCCGGATGGTCTCGTTGAGGACCGAGGGGTTGCTGGTATCGGCAAAGAGGACAATCCTCGGGTCGAGACCCAGCCGGCTGAGTTCCGCAAGCACCTCGGGCGCCTCTGCATCGTCGAGCTGCCAACTGAGCAGCACGCAGTCCGTCCTGATGGAGGCAAGCTTCTCGCAAAGTTCGGCCGATGTCCGCGCCGTATCGATGATGGAAAACCTGGCGTTTTCGGAAAAAAGTCCGCGAAGAGCGGCAATCACCAGTGGGTTGCGCTCCGCGACCAATACCCGGCCTCCGACCTCCTGCGACATGTGCCTCCCTGCGTCCTATGCGGTGACGCGCACTCATCCAGCGACGGTCCGAACAGTAACATCACAAATTGCGTACATTTCATCGTCGAGCGACGAAACGTGTCTTAAAACGTCTTTTTACATTCTGCACGGCCGCCTTGCCGCCGCCGGTCGGTGGAAGTTGATGGCGATAGATGGGTGCGTGCCTGGCGTCAGCGGGCCCAGGCGTGACCCGCCTGGTTGTCCGGTCGTCTTGACGCTAGTCTCAAAAATGCATAGCCTATGCATATGTTGGATGGAAACAAACTCGGGGTCATGGGACTGCTCGTTGTCGACGCGATCGAGACATCGTTCGGCGATTTGTCGCGCAGTGCCGCCGCCCTTCTCCTGACTTTACACTATCACGGGCCAATGACGGCGACAGAGCTCGCCATGATCGCCGGGATCACCCAGCCAACCGCAGTCCGAGTTGTGGATGGCCTCATCCGACGCGGCCTCGTCGTGCGCGAAGGACGATCGGGGCGGAGGGCGCCGCTGGCCCTTACCCGCGAAGGATCGGAAAGTACCAATGCCCTGCAGGCGGCCCGGTTGGACGCCATGGAACGTCTGCTGGCAACGCTGCCGAAGGCCGAACGTGTGCGGTTCGAGCGGTCCCTCGATCGGCTACTTGCGTCGGCAACTCGGTCCCGGGCCTTTGCCCGTACGACCTGCCGTCTCTGCGACCACGGGCTTTGCAGCGGCCCGCTCTGCCCGATTGGTACCCGGGCGAGTGAACTCGAACACGTCGCCGGCGCTAAAGGAGAACCACATGCTGATCGCACATGACGACAAGAGCCCGCAGATCGACCCCACAGCCTGGATCGCCCCCGACGCAACCGTCTGCGGTGACGTGATCATTGGCCCGGGCGTGCGCATTCTGCACGGAGCAAGGGTGATCGGCGAAGCAGGCGGCTCCATCCGGATCGGCCGCGACTGTATCGTGATGGAGAACGCAGTGATCCGCGCCAATCCTCGTCACGGCTGCGTCATCGGCAATCACTGCCTCATCGGGCCGAACGCCCATGTCATTGGCGCAACAATCGAGGACGAGGTCTTCGTCGCGACCTCCGCCGCAATCTTCCACGGCGCCCATCTCGGCCGCGGCACGGAAGTACGCGTCCATGCAACCGTCCACCTGCGGACCCGCCTCGCGGCCGGCAGCACGGTGCCAATCGGCTGGGTAGCTGTTGGCGACCCGGCTTGCGTCCTGCCGCCCGACCGACACGACGAAATCTGGGCGATACAAAAGCCGCTGAACTTCCCGGAGTGGGTCTATGGCTACGACCGTGCCACGCCGGATCTTATGCGACAGGTCACCCGGCGCCTCTCCGAGAGCTTGGGATCACACATCGGCGACACGGTCGTCGGCTAAATGTCGTAAAGCGTCGCCGATGGTTATGATCAGCGCGTCCAGTGTATATCGCGTATATAAGCGACACCGAGCCGGCGGCCTCAGAGGGTGTTCATTGGCTATAGGTTTCTGGATGAGTATCTACGGAAATCAACACTCTGCCCAGTGGGTCTGAAAGCCATCCAACGACGTGTTCGCTGTTCGTTCATGAATTCCGGACACCTACGCACTACTCTTGTAATGCCCCCGCGATGGCCGAGCAATCGCCTCTGGCGCCTCCACGCCAATGGCGTTCACAATCTTGAATGATACAAGTGTTGCTTTTCGGATCGTTGATGATACGGTGGGAACATGAAGGACGATTTCATGCCGGCGGAGCGCCGCTGGCTGCTTCTGATCCACCAACTGCCGAGCAAACCAGCCTACTTCCGAGTGAAGGTCTGGCGGCGCCTGCAGCGCATCGGCGCCGTCGCCGTCAAGAGCACGGTCTACGCGCTGCCGGCGAATGCTGAGACACAGGAGGATTTTGAATGGCTGCTGAAAGAGATCGTCGAAGGCGGTGGCGAGGCCATGGTGTGCGAGGCGCGTCTGATCGACGGCCTCTCGGACGCCCAAGCGCACGCGCTGTTCGATGCGGCTCGCGACGAGGACTACGAGACAATCGCGAACGAGGCGCGGACGCTTTCAGCCCGGCTCGAGGCGGCTGCGTCGGCAGAGGTACGGGCCGAGATTCGCGCACAGGTCGGCAGGCTGCGCAAGCGCCTCGCGGACATCGCCACCATCGACTTCTTCGGCGCGACCGGCCGCCTCTCCGCAGAGAGCTTAATCGCGGAACTTGAAAGCAGACTTGCAGAGGACACCGACATGGCCGACGAGGAGGCGAGAACGACGCCGCTCACGGCGGCGGATCTGAAGGGGCGGATCTGGGTCACGCGCAAAGGTGTGCATGTCGATCGCATCGCCTGCAGTTGGCTCATCCGCCGCTTCATCGATCCGGATGCCGTCATTCGGTTCGTGCCCGGCAAAGGCTACGTCCCCAACTCTGGCGAAATTCGCTTCGACATGTTCGAGGGAGAGATTACTCATGAAGGCGATCGATGCAGTTTCGAGGTCCTACTCACCAGGGTTGGCATCACCGATCCGGCGCTCCAGGCAATCGCCGAGATCGTCCACGACATCGATTTGAAGGATGCGAAGTTCGGGCGCGAGGAGGCGACCGGCATCGCCAGCCTGGTTGCCGGCATCTGCGCAGCCAATCCGCAGGACGAGCAACGCATTGCCCAAGGCGGGCCGGTCTTCGACAACCTCTATCAGTATTTCCGCGCAAAGCGCGGATGATTACGGAAAGCCAGCCATGAACCAGTCTGACAGTCTCGATACGGCGCCGGTCCAGCGGGCTGACACGCCTTCCCACGGCGTTACCTTCGCCGAGGCACTGCGCGTCTGGGCACGTGTGGCCGCCTTAAGCTTCGGCGGTCCTGCCGGGCAGATTGCGATGATGCATCGCATCATCGTCGAGGAGAAACGCTGGATTGGCGAAACGCGGTTCCTGCACGCGCTCAACTATTGCACGCTGTTGCCGGGGCCGGAGGCGCAGCAGCTTGCGATCTATATCGGCTGGCTGATGCACAAGACGAAGGGCGGACTGGTCGCGGGGACGCTATTCGTGCTTCCCGGCGCCGTTGCCATCATGGCGCTGAGCTGGATCTACGCCCTGTTCGGAAATGTCGGAGCCGTTCAGGCGCTGTTCTTCGGATTGAAGGCCGCAGTTCTGGCGATCGTGCTCGAGGCGGTTCTGCGTATCGGCCGGCGTGCTCTTAGAAACAACGTCATGATAGCGCTTGCCGCCGCGGCCTTCATCGCGCTCTTCCTGTTCCGTGCCCCGTTCCCACTGGTGGTCCTCGCTGCGGGCCTCATCGGCTATATCGGCGGTCGGGCCGGATGGGCTGCATTCCAGGCGGGCAACGGCCACGGCAAAGTCGGTGGCAAACAGGTCGCCGACGCCGAGACAGCGCTTGGCGAAGAGGTCCCGGCCCACGCGCGCCCGCCAATCAGTTGGTCGCTCAAGGTCGCCGGTGTGGCACTCTTTTTATGGTTTGCGCCGGTGCTTGTGCTGCTGGCGTTGCTTGGTCCAGGCAATGTCTTCACGGACATCTCGATCTTCTTTTCGAAGATGGCGATGGTCACCTTCGGCGGCGCCTATGCGGTTCTTTCCTACGTCGCCCAGCAGGCTGTCGAACACTACCACTGGCTGAGACCCGGCGAAATGCTCGATGGTCTCGGCATGGCGGAGACTACGCCTGGACCGCTGATCATGGTCACCCAGTTCGTCGGTTTCATGGGGGCGCATCGTGACCCTGGCTCTCTCGACCCTCTGCTTGCCGGCACGCTTGGTGGAATTCTGACGACCTGGGTAACCTTCGTACCTTGCTTTCTCTGGATTTTCCTGGGCGCACCCTTCATGGAAACGATGCGCAGCAACCGGGCGCTGTCCGCTGCACTGGCCGCGATCACTGCCGCAGTCGTCGGCGTCATCCTTAATCTGGCGATCTGGTTCGCACTGCACGTGTTGTTCCGCGAACTCTATGAGGCGCGTGGCCTCGGCATGACGATCGACGTCCCGGTATTGAGTTCCGTCAACCTCGCCTCGCTGACCCTGACGCTTGGCGCGATGCTCGCAGTGTTCCGCTTCAAGATCGGCATGCTGACGGTCCTGGCCGGCTGCTCGTTCATCGGGCTTTCCTATGGATTCCTCACGGGGTGGGTCTAGCGCATCAATCCCATCTAAGGTGAGACACTCCGCAGGCATAAATAGTGAGCAGTGCGCCAGTGCGGCTCCTCGACAGCATTACGTAGGAAAGTAGTGCGACCCGTGCAGAGCATTCATCCGACTACATACCTCTTAGCGGCGCGAGCTTTACGCGACTTCGGGGACGGTTTCGTCGCCATTCTGCTGCCCGTCTATCTGCTTGCACTGGGGTTTTCACCCCTGCAAGTCGGTGTCATCGCCACGGCATCGCTTTTTGGCTCGGCGTTCTTGACGTTGGTGGTCGGGTTTCTGGGCGCGCGCCGTGAGCTGCGCGGGTTGCTGCTGGGCGCCGCGAGCCTGATGGTGGCCACTGGTGCAGCCATGTCCATGACCAACGATTATGCGCTGCTGCTGGTCGTCACATTTGCCGGCACGATCAATCCGTCCGCCGGCAGTGTGAGCGTCTTCGTGCCACTGGAGCACGCGGTGCTCACTCGCGAGGTCGCGAGTGTCGAGCGCACGAGCATGTTCGCTCGCTACAGCCTCGTTGGGGCGCTCGCGAGCGCGTTTGGCGCCCTTGCCGCAGCCATGCCTGACTTGATCACGCCCCTGGGGCCAGGGCCGCTGACCGCCATCAAGCTGATGTTCGTTCTCTATGCACTCCTGGGTCTGGCGGGGGCTGTACTTTATGCCCGCATACCTCCGCGCATTACCGGCGACGAGCCCCCGAAGACGGCGCTTGGCCCTTCGCGCGCTATCGTGCTGAAGCTCGCTGCCCTGTTCAGCCTTGATGCTTTCGCTGGCGGGTTCGTGGTCCAGTCGTTGCTCGCCTTGTGGCTGTTCGAACGGTTCAATCTGTCGCTCGCGGAAGCCGGGGTGTTTTTCTTCTGGTTGGGCGTGCTGTCGGCGCTCTCCTTTCCGGTCGCCGCATGGCTGTCGAAGCGCGTTGGGCTCGTCAACACGATGGTGTTCACGCACATCCCGTCGAGCATAGCGCTGATGCTGGCGGCATTCGCGCCAACCTTGCCGTTGACGCTCGCCTTGCTGCTCATTCGGGCGGCGCTCTCGCAGATGGACGTGCCAACACGCTCGTCTTACGTAATGGCGGTCGTGACGGAGGCGGAGCGCGCTGCCGCAGCAAGTTTCACGTCAGTTCCCCGAAGTCTTTCGGCGGCTGCCAGCCCCGCGCTCGCAGGTGCCCTCTTCGCTGCATCATATCAAGCCTGGCCGCTCCTGATCTGTGGCGCACTGAAGATCACCTACGACCTGCTACTGCTGCTGCAATTCCGGCACGTGAAGCCACCTGAGGAGTGCTGAACGAAACGCGCCTGAGAGCCAATGATGATCCGTAACTCATCTTGGTTGCCAGAGGCTCGGCCCTTCTCTTGGGCAAAAGTCCGTGGAGATCTCAGTTGCGAAGAAACCGCTGGCGGCAGGCACTCTGGTCATCGATCACGTGGCTTAACCGGCAAACAATTGGCGGCGTCGCTCTTGCGGAAGCCTCAGCCTCACGGGAGTTGCCTCAAGTCAGTCCCCCTCCGGCAGATTGGCCGGATTCCACACGACCTCCCACAGATGGCCATCGGGATCGGTGAAGTAGCCCGCATATCCCCCGTAGAATGTCTCTTGGGCAGCCTTCACGATGGTCGCGCCCGCTTCACGTGCCTGTTCCATGACTTCATCCACCTCGCTTCGTTGCGAGACGTTATGACCGATCGAGAACGATGTGCTGCTGGCGGGCGCTTTCGTCAGGCCGGTATCGTGAGCCAAATCGTCCTGATTCCAGATCGCAAGTTTGATACCGTTCGAAAGATCAAAGAATGCGACGGCGCCATGCTCGAATTCGCGGCCCACGATCCCTGGGGTGTCTAGCCCCAATCCGTCACGATAGAAAGCGAGAGACCGTTCAAGATCTGCGACACCAAGCGTCAGTACAGAGATCCGGGCCTTCATGAGCAATCCTCCCGTTAAATCGTGGCTTGGTACATCAGTTTGGCGCCGCCTTTGCGTCCAAGAGCATTGCCGCAAAAGCATAGCCCGTGAGGGGGCCTGTTATCACTGGGAGTTGTCTTTTCTTGGGCCTTGACGCTCCTCCGCCGAACGTGAGCGCCAAGGCGAATGTAAGGAAACGAAGAGCAACGGTTCGATCCGTCGATCACCGACAAGAGCCCCTCTCCCATCCTTGCACCAGACGCATTCGCTCTCCTGACCGCCATTGCCGACGATAGCGTTCCAATAGCGATCTGTTTCTTCCTGATGCTGATCTGGAACGAAAAGGCTTCACTGTGTTTGAATGTCGGGCCGCCGCGATCTGATGATACGATGACGCGCCAGCTGTCACCGATCCGAGATCACGATCAGGATCGCGGCACTTCTTTAGCTCCCGCGACCCTCGGAGAGAGAAGCATGATGCTGAAAGCCTTCTATCGTGCCTACATAGACTGCCTGAATCGACAGGACTGGAATGAACTTGGGCGGTATGTTGCCGACGATGCCAGACACAACGGTCGCCCCCTGGGACTGTCAGGCTATCGGTCGATGCTTATAAAGGATTTTGAGGACATTCCCGATTTGCGTTTCACAATCGATCGTCTGGCGTGCGAGCCCCCCCTCATTGCCGCCAGATTGTTGTTCGACTGCTCGCCGAAAGGCAACTTCCTCGGGCTAAGGATTGATGGTCGGCGCATCTCCTTCGCAGAGAACGTGTTTTACGAAGTGCGAAACGGCAAGATTGCCGATGTATTTTCCGTCATCGATAAAGCAGCGATCGAAGATCAGATAGCGAAGTGAACCACGCCGGCGGAGATCATGCGACTGCACTCGAGTGATGAAAGGGGTCACAGCGCATAGATATTGACGTCTATGCTTTTGCCGGCGGCCGCTTCGCGCTAACATTTCTGAATCAGATGCTTGGATTGCAATCAATCTCAAGAGGCTCGGCCGTGGATTTCACGCAGATAGTTCGCCCGCTTGAAATCTGGTTCAGGACATTCGTGCTGAGCGAATGGACATTCTACCAGCTTGGAATCATCGCGGCCGGTTACGTTTTTGCCTCCTTCCTTGCGTCCAGAACCGAGCCGGCTATGGAAACCAGGGCCCGGCGCATCAAGGGCAACCCGGATCTGCTGCGCGTGATCATCGCCTTCATGCGCCGTCTGAAATGGCTCTTTCTGACCGGCTGGCTGTGGCTCGCCAACGTCATTCTCACCCAAGGGACCTGGCCCTCGCAGCGATGGCTTGTCTCGACCGCGCTGTCTCTGGCGGCTGCCTGGTTCGTCATTTCCGTGCTGACCAAGATTATCCGCAACCCGACCCTGTCGCGCGTGGTCGCTATCGTAAGCTGGGGCTACCTTGCGATTTATGCCACCGGGCTCGACGGCCCTGTGCTGTCGACCCTGGACGCTGCCGCCGTCAATCTGGGGGCGATGCGTCTTTCGCTGCTGACCGTTCTGAAGGCGATTGTTCTGACAATCGCTCTGATCTGGGTCGCAGTGCTCGTCGGCAACGTGCTTTCCCATTGGGTTCAACGTTCGGGCGACCTTTCGCCGTCGTTCAAAGTGCTGATCAGCAAGGTCATCAAGATCGCGCTGATCATAATCGCCGGCGCCATCGCATTGTCTGCGACAGGCATCGATCTCACTGCTCTAACGGTATTTTCGGGTGCAGTCGGTGTCGGAGTCGGCTTCGGACTGCAGAAGGTTGTGTCCAATTTCATATCCGGGATCATCATCCTGCTCGACAAGTCGATCAAGCCAGGCGACACGATCACCCTTGGCGACACGTTCGGGTCCATTCGGGACCTGCGCGCACGTTTCGTGTCGGTCATTACCCGTGACGGGAAGGAGTACCTTATCCCCAATGAGGACTTCATCTCCCAACAGGTGGTGAACTGGTCCTTTTCCAGCGACTACGTCCGTATCGACGTCGATTTCGGTACATCCTACGACAGTGACCCGCATGAGGTGGTACGGATCGCCATCGAAATGGCATCGGCCGTCCCCCGTGTTGCCGCCAACTACAAGGCGCCGGTCTGCTGGATGACGGCGTTCGGTGCCTCCTCGCTGGATTTCCGCCTGCGCTTCTGGATCTCGGATCCGGCCAACGGCCTGACGAATGTGCGCGGCCAGGTTCTGATGGCATTATGGGATGCGTTCAAGGAGGCGGGGATATCCATCCCCTTCCCGCATCGAGAGATCATCATGAAGACGCCGGTCGAAGTTCAACGGACGCCTCGGGCATAAGTTTGATCGCCGATGACTTCTCGCGTCCGGCCTTGCAAGTATATCCGTCAGGGCTGGATTTCCCGCCGTACAGGCGTGAATTTGGCCTCGGGCAGAACAAGATCTGTTCAAAATCCTGCGCTAACGTAGAAAGAACCCGAAATACAATTGCCGTCTTGGCGTACTCAATCGTGTTCTAGGTCTCTTTGGCCCTGATTTTGGCGCATGAAGCCGTGCTCATTCTAACGAGAGGCTTCTATGTTCAAATCTCTATTGCACGCCCTGGGGTTCTTGCTGGTCACCACCGAACTCGCCCACTCTGCGGACGCCATTGGCTTCCGAGAGACCGATATCGATAAAGGTGGAGCGCGGCCCCTTCATATCAGCATATGGTACCCAACCGAAGACGACGCCAAGGTAGAGATCGTCGGCGAGAACCGTGCATTCTTCGGCGTCCCGGCCATTCGGGATGCGAAACCTGCGTCAACGGGGCGGCCACTTGTCGTACTGTCGCACGGTTATAGCGGTTCGTGGCGAAACCTCAGCTGGTTGGCAATTGATCTCGTCGAGCAAGGTTACATCGTTGCAGCACCTGACCATCCTGGCACGACAACGTTCAATATGGATCCTGCGCAGGCGGCGCAACTCTGGGAACGCCCGCGCGATCTTAGCCGCGTGATCGATCTTTTGGAGGGCGATTCTACCCTTGCCGGCAAGGTCGATGCCGGTCGGATTGCAGCCATCGGGCATTCGTTGGGCGGATGGACGGTCACGGCGTTAGCCGGTGCGCGTTTTGATACGAAGTGGTTTGAAAAGGACTGCCAAGCCCGCACCAGCCCTCGCGCGTGCGCTCTTAAGAACGAGCTTGGACTAAGCCGGCTTCAAATTGAGAGAGATATGATGGACCCGCGTGTGCGAGCATTTGTGTCCCTTGATCTCGGACTGGCGAGGGGATTTACTCCGGCGAGTTTGGCAACGCTGCGGGTACCATCTCTCGTGATCGCGGCCGGCATCGATATCGGCGGTTTACCGTCGAGACTTGAAACCGGATATCTTGCGGATCACCTCCCGGAAATGTCTTCGACCTATATCGAAATTCCAGATGCCATGCACTTCAGCTTCATGGGTCTCTGTAAGCCGGGTGCCGCCGCGCTCATCGAAAAGGAAGAGCCGGCCAATGGCGTGGTCTGCAAGGACGGCGGGACGCGAAACCGTGAAGCAATCCATCGCGAGCTAGCTTATCTCGTTAGCGGATTCTTGACCAAAGCCATCCCGGCAGAGTAGTCAGCATTCGATTGGCCGGCCGAGCGGCGATAGTCGCTCGGCGTCATGCCTGTTACTCGGGAAAACTCCCGGTTGAAGTTGGATTTGGTGTAGAAGCCCGAATCGAACATCACGGCCGTGATTGAGCGATCGGTTTCCGATAGCAAGTGCTGTGCTTCCCTGATCCGGTATTCGTTGACAACCTGCGAGATGTTTCGGCCGAGGTTCCGATTTACTGCACCCGAGATTTGGCGCGACGGAATGCCCAGTTTGCGTGAAAGGCGATTCAGTGTGAGGTCCGGATCGCGGAATAGATGTTTGTCCCGCATGATGGTTTCGATTGCAGTTATGATCCGAGCGTCATCTTGCGCTGCCGACGCTGTTTCGTAGTTGGCGGGCTGTTCGTCCTGACCGTCAACCCAGGTTTGGTTCGACGATTGCATTTGCGGCACACTCCAGCCGAGAACCGCGAGCGCGTAGGCCAACAATGGCAGCGTAATGACGTTGGCGATGCCGACAATAGAGACGGCGTGGCTACCCTGATAAAGAAGGAAGTCGGCAGCGATCATGAGGTCGACGGCACCCGATAACAGGAGCAGCCAGCCTGCCGATAGCGCTGCCCTTCGAGCGTTGGTAACGTCGCTCAGTCGCGTTCTCTCGAAACCATTGGAGTCGCCGTACGAACGATGGATCAGAGATGTGCCATAGGCGAAATAAAGAATCGGCAGGAGCAGATCGATCGGCGGGTGCCATCTCTGCCAAGTAGCCGAGAGAACCAGGATTACTGCGGCTGGCAAGAAATGAAGCCACCTCCTATTCGATGGCAATTGCCCAAGATCGGAAAAGCAAAGCCAGGCGAAGGATGGCAGCAGTGCCGCGACGACGGGCTGGAGCAATCGTACCATCCGGAGATCAACGCTCCAGCGGAGCCCAACTAGGGTTACCAGAAGAATGCAAACGCTGATGAAACCGGCGACCGGCCGTAGATTGGCTTCGCGCTGGGCAAGGACCCGGATCAGGAGGATGACGAGCAGAAGCGCTATCACAAAAGGCAATGGTATCGCCAACATCAGGTCGCTCCATTGCGCGAGTGACTTGGTCGCTGCGTTTCGTCTCGCACGCGCATAATGGTTTGCCGACTGGTCGCGTATTTTCTGGCGATTGCCGAAACGCTGGTCCCCCGAGCCAAGTCGTCACGCACACCTTGCTTCTGTTCTTCGCTGAGGGTCGAGGGGCGACCGAGAAGCTTCCCCTCAAACTTGGCGCGCCTGAGACCGGATTGCGTCCTCTCGATCAGCAGATCGCGCTCGAACTGCGCGACGGCGTTCAGCACATGCATGGTCATGGTGCCTGCCGAACTGGTGAGGTCGGCACCTCCGAGCGCGAGGCAATAGACGCGGACGCCCATTTCGGCCAGCGTCTTGACCGTGGTACTGACGTCGATCGCATCGCGGCCGAGCCGATCAAGCTTGGTCACGATCAGAATGTCGCCAGACTCCAGCTTGTCCATGAGCCGTGAAAAGCCACGGCGCTGCGCGATGGCAGTGCTGCCGGAAACCGTCTCGGTGACGATCCGGCGCGGCTCGACCTGGAAGCCGGCCGCTTCGATTTCCTGAATCTGATTTTCCGTGGTTTGTCCGGTCGTGGAAACGCGGACATAGGCAAAGGTGCGCGGCATGTGATCAATTTCGTCCGAATAGGCTGTCCGAAATATTCTGCCTGTTCGAAAACCTGTCAAGTTAATTTGTGGACAGGTCGTTTTGCCCCTGTACGTCGATTTTTTGGTTAGTTCTTTCTTCCACCGCTGCCTTGGGAGGATGATCCGCAGCGATGAGGAGCAAACAACGCCTGAAGTCCGCGTTGTTGCTGTGCTTTATGCCAAGGAAGGCACGGAAGACGAGGTCCGGCGCGACTTGGCCGTTGTCACCGAAACCTCGCGTCAGGAAATTCGAAAAACCGCGCCAAGCTGGCCATTAACCCTTGCCGACAACAGGATTCGTCTGGATCGGCCACGACCAGGTTTCGGGACCGTTTAGCGGCTTCCGTCGATGCCGATCCATACCCGGCGACTTACCGGAGACTAATGGAAACGTTGTCGTCCGTTGAAGACCTGGTGCGGGCCTGACCCGCTGCCATCAAACCGCCGCCGATGAGGGTGGTGCCGACACATGGGATTCGAGCACCCGGTTTACGCCCATCGTGTGCGCCGGCCGCCGGCGAAATCGATAGACGGCCGCTGGCGGAACGTTCGCCCAGGCGCCACCAATCCGTGTCGCCTTAAGCCCAAGGCGATCCAAGAGCGCCCTCGGTACCGGGCATCTTGGGCCATAGGTGAACTGGTAGAACGCGCCGTCGGGCCGAAGGTGACCGAACGCGCCTTCCAGAATTCTGATGACCTCGCGTGGTGACATCGAAAGGAGCGGCAAGCCGCTAACGATCGCGCCGGCGCCGCGTGGGCCGAACGGCTCGATATGGCGGAGCTGAGCCGCATTCATGCGAAGCGTGCGAGCCTGGGGAAAGCGGAGTTGGAGAAGCTGGGCGAAATCGAAGCTGGACTCGACGAGCACAAGTTGACCCTCGGGAACACCGCGGGCGATGAGCGCGCGGGTAAATACCCCGGTCCCGGCGCCAAGCTCGATGACCGGCCCCGTCGCGGCTGAGATTTCCCTGGTCATCGCGTTCGCCAGGGCCATCCCTGAGGGTATGACCGCGGCTACGCGTAGCGGATCAGATAGCCAGGCGCGGAAGAACCTGACGAGATCTCTCAGGGGACCTGCGTCCGGTTTTTGGGCCTCATTGGTCATCAGCTGATATCCTCTCGATTGCTGCCCGTCCGGCGCGCCGGCGGGTCCAGATCACGACTGCGACACCCTCCGCAATCACCAGGAGCACTAACACACTCAGTGCCAGAGCAGAGGCATTGGCACCGTCGAGCACGGTGCAGGTCGCGAATCCCAATCCGATGAACGTACTGTTCCAGAGTGCGACCCCGCAGGCGGAAGCCATCACGAAACCGGTTGCCTTCACACGCAGGAGCCCGGCCAGCCCGGGTGCAAGCAGCCTGATGGTCGGGACGAGTTGTGCGGCGAACGCAACCGCTGCCTGTTTGTCGTGCAGACTCGCCGTCCAGCGCTCGACGCGATCAACCGATATGCCGAAAAGACGGCCGATGCTGTAGAGAAGCGTACGTGATCGCGCTTCTCCAAGTGCCTTCACCAGCAAATAGCAGACGACGCAGCCCAGAAGGCTGCCGGTGATCGACGTGAAAAGAGCAACGGGGAGTGACCACGTGCCCTCTGCGGCGGCGACACCCACAGCGACAAGAAAGCCGTACGATGGCAGCACGGGTACGAAACGTTCAGCAAGGGCGATGCCGAACAGCCCCGCCACCCCGCAGGCGGCGATCCAGGCCATGACTTCGCCGATCGGATCGATATCCATCAAACCGCCTGCAGCCCGATTCCGTGATTGGCCACGTAGAGAACATCATCGGTTCCAACGACGAGGCCCAGCGGGCGTCCTCCCACGCCGGCAAACCGTTCGAAGCGCGGCGTCTCTGTATTGAGGTCCGCGCGCCAGATCGCGCCATCGACGGTACCGGCGAAGATGTGGGCCCGGCTGTCGATGGCGACGTCTTCCGATCCTGACAAAGTCTCGTCTCCGACCGGGCGCGCTTCGCGCCATGCGGTGTTGCGCGTGTTTTGCGTATACGGGCCCGGTTTCCCTCCCGCCGGTGTGAAATCGGACGACCGGGCCACTGTGGCGAACGCCAGGACGAGAAGAACGACAAGTACCGCTGACTCGATAGCAAAGCGTCGATGAATGACCTGCAGTTTCATGTCGAACGGACCCGGTTTACACGACTGTTCTGAAAATGTATGTCGTTTAACCGCAGTTGATAATTAACCTTGAATCGCACAGGTTGATCACGCCCACTTAACAATTGCGCGGTCAGGGATTGGTGGGGCATTCGGCGAGCGTCAGAGAGGGCGCGCGAAGGAAGGGTGATGTTGAAGCGCACGGAGACCGACGCAGTGGCGGCCTTTATAAGAGTGGCGGAACGCATGAGCTTTCGTGCCGCCGCCGCCGATCTCGGCGTCTCGCCCTCTGCCGTCAGCCAGATGATCAAAGCGCTGGAAACCAGTCTCGGCACCGCGCTGCTATCCAGGACCACGCGCAGCGTCGGCCTTACCGAGGCTGGGGTACTGTTTTTGAAGCAGGCGCGTCCGGCGCTGGAAAACCTCGAAGCCTGCTTTACAGCAATGAAGATCTACAGCGGCCGCCCCTCAGGAACGCTTCGGCTCAACGCATCCCGGGGCGTTATTCCGTTTCTTCTCGATCCGATGCGGGAATTCTGCGCAGCCTACCCTGACATCGAGGTTGAGCTCTTTGCCGAAGATGGGCTCTCGGACATCGTCGCCAACGGCTTCGATGCGGGTGTCCGTCTCGGGGAACGTCTGCAGCCCGACATGATCGCCATGCGGCTGTCGCCGTCCTTCCCGTTCATTGTCGCCGGTTCGCCAGACTATTTCGCTGAGTTTCCGAAACCAGAACGACCGGAAGATCTTGCAAGCCACCGCTGCATCCGGTTCCGTCTCAGCACCTCCGGAAAGATCGCGAACTGGACCTTTCGGGACGGAGAGCGGACCTACGAAGTCACAGTGCAAGGCCCGATGATCCTGAACGACACTCCGGTCACAGTGGCGGCCGCGCTCAAGGGTGTTGGTCTGATCTACGTGCCGGAGCCCGTCATTCACGAGCATCTCGCCTCGGGCCGTCTGATCGGCGTTCTCGGCGATCACGCGACCGAGTCGCCCGGTCTCTTTCTCTATTATCCGAAGCGTAATTCTCTGCTGCCGAAGCTCCGAGCCTTGATAGAGTTCGCCCGTGCCCGGGCGCAAGAGCCGCAGCGGCAAGGCTTTGTGTCGAGGACGCCCTAGGAGCGCGCCTCAGGCAGATATTGCCCGGGTCGCTGCCATTCCGCCGGTGCAAATCTTTGTCGCTTCCTGGCAGTCTGCTTCTGCTCATCGAATCGACCGCAGCACCTGTTTGGCTACATCGATAAAGGCGCGCAGCTTCGGCTGAGCCTGTGCGCGCTGCGGGAAGTAAAGAAGGAGGCCGGGCGTCGTCGGCAGAAAGGGCTCGAGAACTCGGACGAGGTGGCCGCCGCGCAATTCCGCCTCGACTGCGATGTCGGCCACGTAGGCGAGGCCGAGGCCGGCGCGTGCCCAGGAGACGAGCAATGCACCGTCGTTTACGATCAGGCTGCCGGGCGGATCGACGGAGAAGGCGCGGCCGTCCCGCTCGAACTCCCACCGGTAGAGTGCGCCCGAACGCGGAAAGCGGTAGCGGATCGCCTCATGAGCCGTCAGCTCCTGTGGCGTCTCCGGCCTCCCGCGCGCGGCGACATAAGCCGGGCTCGCCACCACCGACCAGGCGATGTCCCGGGTAAGACGCACCGCGACCATGTCGCGCTCGATATACTCACCGATGCGGATGCCGGCATCGAAGCCGCGCCCGGGCAAATCGACCGTCGCATCCTCGACCGCGATCTCCACCGCGATCCGCGGATGAGCGCGTTTCAGCGCGGGGATGACCGGCTCGACGACAAGCGGCACCGCCATCCGCGGCACGGTGAGGCGCAGCAATCCCGAGGGCTCGTCCGTTGCCGCCGCCTGCTCGACAGCGGCGATGATCTCGGCCGCAGCGGGATTGATGCGCGCCAGCAGGGCCGCGCCGGCCTCGCTCAGACCGACGCGCCGCGTCGTGCGGATGAACAAGGGCGTGCCGAGCCTTTCTTCGAGGGCCTTTACCGCCTGGCTTACGGCAGCCGGCGAGACATCCAGTCGCGCCGCCGCCGCAGTGAAGCCGCCCGCCTCCGCCACCGCGAGAAAGGCCGAAAGGCCAGAGAATGGATCCGGTCTCAGGTTCATGGGCCGATTATAAACTCAGACTTTAAAATCCTGAAAGCAGACACGGATTTATTCGGCAAATACTCTTGGTTAGCCTTTCCTCCATCCATGGCAAGAGAGGAGACGCGTGGTGACCGACGAGATCACATCCGACATGACGATGATTCCGCGCAGGCAACTTATCGGCGGCATGCTCGCGACTGGCGCAGCGGCCGGCGCCGGTTTCACGGCGGCACCCGCGATGGCGCAAAACCCTCGTAGTCTCGAGGGCAAGGTCGCAATCGTGACCGGCGGCACGTCCGGAATTGGGGCGGTGACCGCCGGCGCCCTTGCTCGGGCCGGTGCCAAGGTCGCGTTCAATGGTCGGCGGGAAGCGCTCGGGCGCGAGGTAGAGCGCCGCCTGCGCGCCGCCGGCGGTGACGTTGTCTACATCAAATCGGACGTGCGTGATGCGCTTCAAGTCGAGCGTTTCGTGGCCGAGACCATCGAGCGATATGGCCGCCTCGACATCGCCTTCAACAATGCCGGCATCGACCTGCCGCCGGCATCCATCGCCGATACGGACCTTGCCGGTTTCGACGACCAGATCGCCACCAATTTGCGCGGCGTATTCGTCGCGATGAAATACGAACTGCCGCATCTCGTGCAGTCACGAGGCGCGGTGATCAACATGGCGTCGATCGGGGGCCGGCACGCCTTCCCGAACATCGTCGCCTACGGAGCTTCCAAGGCCGCCGTCATCCACATGACCCGCGCCGCCGCTCAGGAGTATGGCCGGCACGTGCGCATCAACGCCATCGCGCCCGGACCGATCGAGACGCCGATGCTGGAGCGGGTGCGGCGCGACTGGAAAGTGACGACGGAACAGCTCGTTGCCCCCTACCCGATGCGCCGCGTCGGTACGCCGGAGGAAGTGGCTTCCCTGGTGGTCTTTCTCGCCAGCGACGCAAGCTCGTACATCAGCGGCCACGTCATCGGGATCGATGGTGGTGACCTTGCCTAAACTCGGGGCTGGGGCAGACCCGACCTGGCACTTTTCTTTGCCGCAGCGCGGCACGATCTGAATAGCATCCTTCGGCTCGTTATTATAGTGGAGATTGATGTCGCCGCGTTTCGCGGCGCGGTCGCTGGCACGGAAGAACTGACCGTCCGAAGAGGCCCTTGTTCCTTCCCCCTTAGTCGGGAATGGGGATGATGTGTATGGGCGGGCGTCGGTCACGCAAGCCTGTGCGGAAATTTGGGACCAGTCGGCAGACCCTCATGCGGATTAGGGATGGAAGTAATATTCTACAGAGGCAAACCTTAAGATTATTACACTCTAACTGAGGTTAAGTCATTGGCAGTACAATCAACCAAATTATTCCCTTTGAGCGTAGAGGCCGCTCTCATCGAACTGAGAAAAGATCTCTCCACGGGAAATTTTTCAGAAGCGCATCTCGCTGATGTAGTAACTGGCCTGAGCCTGTTGCCTCCGCAGGCTATTACTTGGGCTGATGCGAAAATTGCCTACCTCGCCGAACTTTATCCGCGCCTCAGTTCGCGTCCTTCATTCTTGGCTCTGATCGGACTAAGCCGCAGCAAACCAAGCAGGTCGGCGTTTGATCATTTGGCAAATACCCCCAGCTTAGCCCGTCTCTTTCTGTTTCATCGAGATGGATATGTAAGAGAGGCAGCTCTCCACCGCTTTTCAGGCCCACCTGAAACTGCATTCTTCTTGGCCGCTCTTGTCTACAGGCTCAACGACTGGGCCGAGCCCGTTCGCCGTGCAGCGCGCCGCTGCGCCAAACGGGTATTTCCGTTAATTGCGCCGGAGGTCGTGGTCACCGCAGCACCCTTTTTACTTACCCGGTGGCGAATCTGGGGAAGATGGGAGCAAGAAGAAGCCTCTCTTGTCGATGCGCTTTTTGAGCGCGAGGACGTCAACACCTTGTTGGTAGAAAGGTTTGCGCAAGAGACGAAAGGGGCCCTGGCAACTGAATTGCGGTATCTCCTGCGAGGAAATGGCTTTGATCGCCACCTGCTCTTACTAGCGCGCCACGCGAGGCAGCCAAATGTTCGAGCAGTGGCTTTGAAGGCTTTGATTGATGGGTATGCAACCTGGCCGATTGGGTTCGGCCGAAAATGGATTGATAAGCAATTCAACCTCAGCAGACGAATTCCGCTATACGCTCAACGCGCGCTTACCGAACAACATTCAAATGACGCCCTAATATCCGAAGGGCTTCGAGATAAATCCGCGATTGTAAGACGCATCGCGGCCGATGCGCTTATCGAACGACGACAAACGTTTGCTGGCTTAGACGATGTGATTGCGGAGCTTGGCCGGGATCGAAGCCCAGCAATCCGAGAACGTGCAGATTTCCTGGCGCGGAAACGTTCAGAGCAGATTACAAAACCCGCAACAACGACTACTGTCTCAAAGCAATAACTCTGCAGGTTCATGTACCGTTCGCTCTAGCTAAGCGTACGATTGCGTACGATGTTGAACCCGACCCCGATCAAGGGTGTCGAGGAAGATCGCGGCCTCTGCGAGCTCGACGCAACGCAGAGCGCGAGCACGCGCTGACAGAAGCCCGCGATCAGGTGGCCCTCGCTCGCGCCTGGAAGGCCCCCGTTGATCAGCCAGTCGGGAATACGGTCGGCCCTTTCGCTGGTCATCGCCTGCACTCTCCAATCGTCCCCTCATGCCTTGATCGCGTCGACAAGGGCGCGAAAGCCGGCGGACATATGCCGCCGGCTTGGATAGTAGAGATATAGCGCCTCTTCCGGCTGGCACCAGTCGTCCAGCACCCGGATCAATTCACCGGAGGCAACGAACTTCTCGACCCGCTTCTCCCAGACATAGGCGAGCGCAACGCCGCCGAGCGCGGCCTGGGTCATGAGCTCGTGATCGTCGAGCGACAGCGGTCCGGTCGGCTGGAAGGTGATGGCTTGCCCGTCCCTCTCGAATTCCCATGGATAACGCGCCCCCGATGGAAACATGTTCTGGATGCAGAGGTGACGCTTGAGGTCATGCGGCGTCAGCGGTACCGGCCGCCGTTCGAAATAGCCCGGCGATCCGACGACCACGAGCCGCAATCTGGGCTTGATGCGCACGGCGATCATACCCTCCGCCACGCGCTCGCCGAAGCGAATGCCGGCATCGAACCCTTCCTGCACAATGTCGACGAGTCTGTCGGTCGCGCTGATCTCGAGCTCGAGATTCGGGTTCTTCTCCAGTAGTGGGCCGATAATCCAACCAACGACGAACGGGGCGATCGAGTTCGGGACGTTCAGCTTCACCCTGCCGAAGGGCGTATGGCGAAAGCGGTTCAGCGCATCGAGAGCCGACGTGATCTCACCGAAGGCCGGGTCGAGGTGCGACTGCAGCAGCGCGCCCGCCTCAGTGAGCGATACGCTGCGCGTGGTGCGATTGAGCAGGCGAATGCCGATCCGGTCCTCGAGATTGAGAACGGCATGACTGATGGCGGATGCGGTCACGCCCCGCTCCTCACCCGCCCTGCGAAAGCTCTTGTGGCGGGCTACGGCCGCGAAAGCCGACAACTCCGACAATTCGGTCGCACGCATTGATGAATCTCACTCAATATTGTCTCTCAAAAAACAAATCTTATACATCAGCGATTTTGCGGTCAAATTCCATCCCGTCAGCAGAGAGCTGAAGAACACGACATCGGAAGGAGATCGTCATGAAAGTCTGGTTCATCACCGGCGCGTCCCGCGGTTTCGGGGCGCTGATCACCAAGGAAGCCCTGGCCGCTGGAGACGCCGTCGTCGCTACCGCGCGCAGCCCCAAGGCCGTGACGGAAAAGATCGGCGAACACCCGAATCTGTTGGCCGTCGCCCTCGACGTCACCAACGAAGACCAGGCAAAGGAGGCAGCAGCACTCGCCGTGCAGCGGTTCGGCCGCATCGACGTGCTCGCCAACAATGCGGGCTACGGCCTGCTGGGCGCAGTCGAGGAAGCAACGGCAAGCGAGATCGAGGCCCTCTATGGCACCAATGTCTTCGGGGTCCTGAAGGTTACGCGCGCCGTGCTGCCACACATGCGCCGCCAGCGCTCGGGCCATATCCTGAACTTCTCGTCGATCGGCGGCTACTTCGGCTATCCGGGCTGGGGCGTCTATGGGTCGACGAAGTTCGCAGTCGAAGGCTTGTCGGAGTCGTTGGCAGCGGAGGTCGCTCCCTTCGGCATCAAGGTGACGATCATCGAGCCCGGCTTCTTCCGCACGGACTTCCTGCACGACAGCTCGCTGGCGATCAGCCCGGCTTCCATCCCGGACTATGTCGGAACCCCGGCCGGTGACATGCGCGATTTCGCGGCTGCTGCCAACCGCGCCCAGCCCGGTGACCCTGCAAAGCTGGCCAGGGGCATTCTGACGCTCGCCAATGCGGTCAATCCTCCGTTGCGCATGCCATTTGGCAGTGACACGGTGGCAAAGATCGAAGAACAGAATGCAAGCGTTGGCGAGGAGCTGGCGAAATGGAGAGAGCTTGCTGTCTCCACGGACTTCGACGTGTGACAGAACGGCTTCCCTCAAGTCATCCCGGTCGGCAGCTGGCCACCGGGATGTCTGATTCAATACATGTATCCGCGCGCACGCTCTGGAGCGGTCGGCAGGATTGACGGGCAGTTTTCGCAGTCGCTCTTCGAAATTCAGGATTTTCGCGATAACGCAAAGCCGCCTCGAAACAGGCTTTCGAATCGCATAAGTTTGTGCTTATGTGACCGCATGATCGAGAATGACTTTTTCCGGGCTTTGGCAGACCCGACCCGGCGCGCGATCTTCGAGAAGCTGGCGGCAGGGAGCATGAACGCCAGCGCCTTGCGCGAGGGCATGGAGATCAGCCAGCCGGCAATGTCGCAGCACCTCGCGGTTCTGCGCAATGCAAAGCTCGTGAGGGAAGAACGGCAGGGGCGCTTCGTGAATTACGAGGTCGATCCGGAGGGACTGGCTCTCATCGCTCAATGGCTGGCGAAGTATCGCACCTACTGGCCCACGCGCATTGAAGCTCTCAAGGTCTTGCTGAAGGACATGGATCAATGAACGAAGGGAAGACCAAGGAGCAGGACAGCGGCGTCGAAATGGAATTTGACCTGGGCGATCCGCCGCAAAAGGTCTGGCGCGCTATCAGCATTCCCGAATTCAGGGAGAGGTGGCTGCCAAAGGAGGCACTGGCCGATCACGATACGGTCACTGTCACCCCCGGCCAGGAAGTCCGGTACAAGCTGCGCGACGATAGCCCGCCGTTCCTGGAAAGCACTGTGACGTTCACGATCACTCCGATCGCGACGGGCGGAACCCGCCTTCGGATCGTCCACGAACTGACGGACACGAGATTCGACGGAATGGCAAGGGCAGCCGCGAACAGCAACAGCCCTCCCCTCATGCTTGCCGCCTGACGCGGCGAGCCTCACCATGAATTCTGAAAGTCTGGAGGTCGCCGATGCGCGAAGCGATGCAGCTCGTCCCTATGGTCGTAGAACAGTCGAGCCGTGGGGAACGATCATTTGATATTTATTCCCGGCTTCTGCGCGAGCGGATTATCTTCCTCAATGGTGAGGTCAACGATACTGTTGCGGCGCTCGTCTGCGCGCAAATGCTGTTTCTGGAAGCGGAAGACCCCAAAAAGCCCATCAGCCTTTATATCAATTCGCCGGGCGGCGTCGTGACCAGCGGCATGGCCATGTACGACACCATGCGCTTTATCCGCGCGCCGGTTCATACGCTTTGCATGGGGACGGCCCGTTCTATGGGATCGTTTCTTCTGATGGCAGGCGAACCCGGCGAAAGAGCTGCATTGCCCAATGCCAGTATCCTAATTCACCAGCCTTCCGGCGGCTTCCAAGGGCAGGCTTCCGACATGCTGATTCACGCCGAGGAAGTTCTAAAGACCAAGCAGCGCATGACGCGGCTCTACGCGGAGCATTGCAGACGGTCCTATGAAGACTTTGAAAGCGGGATGGATCGCGACCGTTTCATGACGGCGGAAGAAGCATTGGAATGGGGCCTGATCGACCGTATTCTAAAGGTTCGGGAAGATACGGCCAGCCTGTAATCTCTGCCGCAAAATCGCGCGTCTTCGCCAGGGATTACGCGCCGGGCGGCGATCCCGCTTTGCAGCTTTGCATCTCGACGACGTGACTTCAACGGTCACGTTCCAAATCGGCCATCAGCCTTCTTCTGTCCCGCCTGCTTCTGATTTGCTCCGTCTGCAGCTCTCGCCCACGGATCACCGGTCCGCCGGCATTTTCGAGCACAACGAAAACTCTGCGCGCGCCTATGGGAAGGTCTTCCGAGCCGTAATGGCCGACGATTTCCACCATGATGGAGCGAACTTCGGTGTGCCGTTCGTTGGCAACCGGGCGTTCCGATTTGGCATGCAGCGCGTGGTGCATCAGCGTACCAAAGGAACCCAGATCCCTGGTCTCGCCGCTCCCCAGAGGGCCTTGCCGCGTGCGCTGCCGAGGTTCGGCCGGAGCCTCTCCTTCCGGATGCAGCATGTCCGTTACAGGGCAGATGAGCGACCCCGCAGGGGTCTCCAGTTTAACAATCACGCTGGCCACGTGGACGGGTCCCGAGCTCATATTGCTCAGGAAGCATCGAGCGTCCAATCCGGATCCCGCGCCGCGTGTAATCAGCAAAGTGGCACGGAGCTGCCTTCGATAGTTGCTGACGAACACCTGCAGGTAGATCACCCAGACGGCCAGGGTCCCCAGCCCGGTAAGCGCAGTGATAAGTTCGCGGTGATCTTCAATCCACTGCAACCCGTTTCTCCGGCGGAAGTGCAATCCTTTGGTGTCGCCAATACCCTGAACGCCAATGCCATTCGGCGGTGAGCATCCAATCGCGTGGAGGCCCCAGCGGCGGCCAGGTGGTTCGCTCCTGTAACCGCTGAACGTCCGTTATGTTGCATTACAGGGAATGGCTGCCCGGCCGTTTCCCACCCGCACCGAACGGCCAGAGAAAGAAGGTAGCTGGGCACGTTGCTATCTGCGATGGGCTCCCATCCCGAGGCCGGAGGTCTTCCCCGGTGTGCCGCCCGCTCGGGTTCCAATCCTAGATGCCGACGATCACCGCCCCTCCGGTCAGGCCCGCGCCAGCCGCCGTCAGCAATACCCTTTCTCCTGACGCGAAAGGCCTATGCCGCTGCGCAAGCGAGAGCGACAGCGGGATTGTCGCGGCGGAGGAATTGCCGTGGTCCTCGATCGTCCGCACGGTCTTTGACGGGTCGATGCCGAGATTGCCGCAAACCGCATCGAAGATCCGGACATTCGCCTGGTGCGGCACGAAGCGGCTGATGTCCGCAGAACCAAGACCGGCATCGGCGAGCGCGCGCTTTGCGCAGGCTGTCATCATCTCCACGGCGCGGACGAACAACTCCCGTCCGTCCCGCATCGTCATCAGCACATCCTCCGCAGGCATGTTCGGCGCAAAGGGCCGGCTGCTGCCGCCGGCGGGTATCGTGATCAGGTCGTAGCAGTTCCCGTCCGATGCCAGATCGATGCCGATGAGCCCCTTGTCCGGATCGTCGCAAGGCGCAAGGACGACGGCGCCGGCGGCATCGGCAAAAAGCACAGCGCTCGCCCTTTCCGCCGGATTGATCCGACGGCTGAGGATATTGGCGGCAACGACAAGCACCGGTCTTCCCTGCGCGCGGACGAAACCATCTGCGAGCGTCAGCGCGTAAAGGAAGCCCGAGCAGGCGCCGGCAAGGTCGATAGCACCGGAATTGGCAAGGCCGAGCCGATGGGCAAGCAGCGGCGCTGAAGGCGGCAGCAGGTGGTCGGGCGTCGAGGTTGCAAGCAGCGTCAGAGCAATGTCGCCCCGCGAAATGCCCGAATCCTGAAGCGCCGCCTCACCTGCTTTTGCCGCAAGTCCGCTCAGCGTATCACCCTCGTCCACCCAATGCCGCGCGCGGATGCCGGTCCGCCGCTCGATCCAAGCCGGCTCGAGGCCGAGCCTCGTTTCGATCTCGGCATTCTCGACGCGCCGTGCCGGCACGTGATGGCCGAAGCCGGCAAGGCGTGACGACCGGACGGCGCTCATAGCCGCCCTGCCGCGAAGGCCGACGCCGCCTCGTCGATCGCGCCATAGGCCCGGTCAAGATCGGCCTCGGTGACGCAATAGGGCGGCATCATGTAGATGACATTGCCGAGCGGCCGGATGAGAAGCCTGCGCTCACGGAAGAAGGCGCGAAGCCGCGGACCGACGTCGGACAGATAGCCGCCGACCGGCACGGCGAGGTCGAGCGCGGCGATGGTGCCGGCCTGGCGAATGCTGCAGAAACGCGGATCGCCTTCGAAGCGCCGCAGGTGGATCTCCTGCTTCGCCGCAAGCGCCTCGACGCGCGCCCCGACCGGCTCCGTCTTCCAGATCTCGAGATTGGCAAGGGCGGCCGCGCAGGCGATCGGGTTGGCCGTATAGGAGCTCGAATGAAAGAACGTCTTGCGGCGATCGGTCGAAAGATGCGCATTGAAGATCTCGGCGGAGCAAAGGGTCGCCGCCAGCGGCAGCGCGCCGCCTGTGAGCCCCTTCGAAGTACAAAGGATGTCGGGAGCAATCCCCGCCTGCTCGCAGGCGAAAAGACTGCCTGTCCGGCCCCATCCGGTCATCACCTCGTCGGCGATGACGAGGCTGCCGTGGCGCTCGGCGATCCGCTTCAGTTCTGCGAGGACGGCGGGCGGATAGATCTTCATTCCGCCGGCGCCGAGCACCAGCGGCTCGACGAGCAGTGCCGCCACCTGACCGGAAGCGCAGAAGACCTCGAAGGTGTCGAGCGTCTCCTGCTCGCGGCCGGCTTCGGGAAACGGTAGCCGATCGACGGCGAAGAGAAGCGGCTCGTAGGCGGCATTGAAGACGCCGCGTTCGCCGGCCGACATCGTGCCGATCGTGTCGCCATGGTAGCCGTGCTCCAGGACGCAGATCCGGCTGCGCGGGGTCCCGATATTGTGGAAGAAGCCAAGCGCCATTTTCAAGGCCACTTCAACTGCAGTCGAGCCGCTGTCGGAATAGAACACGTGCTTCAGCCGGGGAGGCGCGATCCCGATCAGCCCGCCGGCAAGCTCCTCCGCCGGCGCATGGGTAAATTCGGCGAAGATGATCTGGTCGTAGGTCTCCGAAGCATGCCGGATCGCCTCCATGATTGCGGGGTGCCGGTGGCCGTGGGTGATCACCCACCAGGACGAGATCGCATCGAGGATCCGGGCGCCATCCTCATCGATAAGGTAGGCGCCCTCGGTGCTGACGATCCGCTTCATCGGGCCTTCGAGCGCATGTTGGGTAAAAGGGTGCCAGACAGGCGACGTTCTCATATCTGGGCCTCGCGGAAGGCGTCGATGTCGAAATGGGCGCGAAAAGCTTGCCGCAGAGCATCCGGCGTCAGCGGCTGGAGCCGCGGCAACCGACCGAGGGTGCGGACCTGTCCGAGCGCGGCAATAATGGCCTGACTGTCCGCCTGCTCGTCGCCGATGAAAGCGACGCCGAGGATCGGGATCGAACGAGCGCGAAGCGCTTCGAGCGACAAGAGCGTGTGATTGATCGTCCCGAGCCCGGTGCGGGCACAGAGGACAACGGGAATCCGCCAGCGCGCGAAGACGTCGGCAAAGATCGTCTGTTCCGTAAGCGGCACCATAAGCCCGCCCGCCCCTTCTATGACGAGCGGCGCGTCGGTCTCTGGCGGCGAAAGATCGTCCGGCACGATGGTGACGCCGTCGAGCTTGGCAGAGAGATGCGGCGAGGCAGGTGTCGTAAGCCTGTAGGCCTCAGGCAGGATGCGGTCGGGCGCTGCCTGCCCGAGCCGCCGCACGGTTTCGCTGTCCGTTGCGCCCTCGAGCCCGGACTGCACCGGCTTCCAATAGTACCCGGAAAGGGCATCGGTGAGTGCTGCGGCAAAGACCGTCTTGCCGATGCCGGTATCGTTTCCGGTGATCACGAGGCGCGCTTTCATGGCCGCTCCTCCGCGATCGCGATCTTCAGCCTCTCCAGCATCTCGGCGATCGCCGTTGCATCGACATTCAGCGTGATCGAGATCCGGAGCCGCGCGGTGCCTTCGGGAACGGTCGGCGGACGGATTGCGCGGATATCGAAGCCTTCGCCGCGCAACCGCGCCGCTATCCGTACCGCTTTGGCATTGTCGCCGATCACTACCGGCAGGATCTGTGATCCGCTGCCCTCTATGCCGAGCGTTGTCGCAAGTGCGTCATTGGCGAAGGTCCTGCGCTCATCGAAGGCCGCTCGGCGCTGCGGCTCATCCGCGAGTATCCTCAATGCCTCGCGCACTACGGCGGCCGTCAGCGGCGACGGCGCAGTCGAATAGATGAAGCCGCGGGCGCGGTTGACGAGATAGTCGCAAAGGATCGCGTTTGCGGCGAGCAATGCGCCCGAAACCCCGAGCGCCTTGCCGCAAGTATGCAGCACGACGACATTGTCCCGGCCCTCCAGGGCAGCGGAAAGACCGCGTCCGCCGGGGCCGAAAACGCCGGTCGCGTGCGCCTCGTCGATCACCAGAAAGGCGTCATGCCGCTCCGCGAGCGCAGCGAGTTCGGCGAGCGGCGCCCGGTCGCCGTCCATCGAGTAGAGGCCTTCGACCGCAATCCACGGATGCCCGGTGCCACCGGCGGCGCGCCATGTGCGGATCGCGTCGGCAAAAGCGTCGACATCGTTGTGCGGCACGGCAACCCCTTCGGCCTTGCTCGCGGCGATGCCGTCGCGCGCGCTCGCATGGATCAGCGCGTCATAAACGATGATGTCGTCGCGCTGCGGCAGGGTAGAGAAGAGCGCCACATTGGCCGCATAACCGCTGCCGAAGAAGAGCGCCCGTTCCGTGCCGAAGAATTCGGCCGCTTCCGCCTCCAGCGCCTCATGCTCCGGATGGTTGCCGCGCAACAGCCGCGAGCCGCCGGCGCCGACCGGCAGGCCGCGGTCGATCGCTGTTGCAATGGCAGCCTTGAGGCGCGGCGAATCGGCCAGCGCCAGGTAGTCGTTCGAAGTGAAATCGACACCATGCCGGGGCGCAAGCGCCCGGCTCCGCCCTTTGCGCTTAAGCCCCGCCAGCGTCCTCTCATAACGGACGAGAGCGCCCGGCGTCATTCGCCCGGCTCCGGTTCGGCCGGATGCAGTTCCATCGGCTTCAGCCCGAGGCGGCGGAACAACGCCGCGTCATGGTCCTCGCCCGGGTTGTCAGCCGTCAACAGCGTCTCGCCGACGAATATCGAATTGGCGCCGGCGAAGAAACAGAGCGCCTGCATCTCGTCGCTCATGCCCGTGCGGCCGGCCGAGAGACGGACGTGGGATTGCGGCATCAGGATGCGGGCGAGCGCGATCGTGCGGACGAAATCGATCGGATCGACCGGCGGTGCGCCGGCGAGCTTCGATCCGGGGATGGGGATCAGCATGTTGATCGGCACGCTCTCCGGGGCGGTTGGAAGATTGGCGAGCGTCACCAACATGGAGATACGATCGTCGACCGTCTCGCCCATGCCCAGGATGCCGCCGGCGCAGACCTTGATTCCCGCCTCGCGCACATTGGCAAGCGTCTCCAGCCGATCGGCGAAGGTCCGGGTGGTGATGACCTCGCTGTAGAAGCGCTCGGACGTATCGATATTGTGGTTGTAGTAGTCGAGGCCGGCATGCGCCAGCCGCTCCGATTGCGCCGGCGTCAGCATGCCGAGGGTCATGCAGGTTTCCATGCCGAGCGCCTTGACGCCCTCAACCATGGCGACGATCGTCGCCATGTCCCGTTCCTTCGGGCTCCGCCAGGCGGCCCCCATGCAGTAGCGCGTCGCTCCGCCCTCCTTGGCCTTCTCGGCCTCCGCGACGACCCGCTCGACCTCCATCAGCTTCGATGCCTTGAGCCCGGTCGGGTAATGCGCCGACTGGCTGCAATAGCCGCAATCCTCCGCGCAGCCGCCGGTCTTGATCGACAGGAGCCGGCTCATCTGCACGGCGTTGGGATCAAAATGCGCGCGATGGACGGACTGGGCGCGGAAGACAAGATCGTTGAACGGCAAATTATAGATTTTTACGGCCTCGGCGAGAACCCAACGCTCTGCCCCGGCCCTGGATTCCGCCGCAACTCCGTCTCCTGATGCTTGTGTGTCGAGCATTCCTGGGGATTCCTCCTGCGCGTAACGGTCAATATAGATAGATTCAGGTTTTATCTATAATTTAGCTCGCCAAAGGCTACAGCAACCGCCTAGACGGCGAGCGGTTTCAAAATTTCAACTAAAGCGGGATCTCCCGACCGTGGCGAACTCTCGCCCGGAACCGGAAAATGCTGCAAACACAATATGCTAAGCGTGGCGGTCAGCCGATGATCGCGAAGGTGGCGCGCGTGGAACCGGCCGTGTTTTTCACCGGTTTTTGGCCGATCCTCTGAACGTGACGCTCCAGCACGGCGATGGCGTTCTCGGTTTTGCCCTGACGAAGGAAGGTCAGGATTGACCTGTGGTCGTGGTCGGGCTTGACTTCCCAGTCCGAGCGCCAGGTCGCAAACAGGAAGCGGGCGCTGACCGCATGCAGATCGTCGATGGCGGCAAGCAGGCGCGGCATGCCGCAAGGCGCGAGAATCAGCCGGTGGAAGCGCCGGTTCGCATCCTCCCAGGCGCGCAGGTCAGAGGCGGTGTCGGCTTCGGCCGTCGCCTGTTCGGCCTCATCCAGGATTGAAGGTGTCAGGTGCGGAGCCGCATGGCGAAGCGCCAGGACTTCGAGGGCCGCCCGCATCTCCGCAACTTCGCGAACCTCCTTGTGGCTGAACGACGCGACCCGAACCCCACGGCGCGGCTCACTGACGGCCAGCCCTTGGGCTTCAAGCCTCCGAAACGCTTCGCGCACGGGCACATGGCTCGTCCCGAACTCCTCGGCGATATGGTCCTGCCGGAGCTTGGTGCCCGGCTCCAGTACGCCCGTCACAATCCGATCGGCAAGGATGCGGCAGATGCGGGTGGCAATCGTGTCTTCGTTCGTAGTGGTCATATTTTATAGATAATTTGCGGCAGCCTCGCTGTCGAGCCGGACAGAAGATTGCCGCCGCTGTGCTCAGCAACGATTTTGATCTAACCGGCCGTTGGAAGGCTTTCCGGGCGCGGTATGCGAAACCGTCATGGCCGGTCCGGAGAAAGCCTTGTGGCAACTTGACCTAACGCGCCATTAGTCGGCGGCAGGAATCGGGCAGACGTCATCCTTGCAGTTGAGGTAGTTCTGGAAGTCCTTGATGCGCGCTTCCGTCAAGATCGCCTGGCACATGGAATAGATCATCGGCCCCATGCTGCCGCCACCGACGCCGGCGCGCTGCAGCGTGCATTCGGCGTCACGATAGGAAACCCAGGCGCGCTGCGCTGTAACCAGTAGTTTCTTCGTGTCGGCGTCATCCTTCAGGCGCGCTTCGATTTCCTTGTAGAGCCTGTTCAACTCAGCGTCGGACTTTTTGAAATCCTGATCGGCGCAGTCGTTCATCGACGCCTGGTCCATCGCCTTGCTCATGCAAGCGTCATCGGCGCTGGCCCCGGTAGGAGCCAGAACTAGTGCAGGTAAAAGCATTGCGGCAGGAAGAAGAAGCACGTTTCGCATGATTGCTATCCTCGCTTGGCTCTGAATTGCCGCCTCTTGCTGGCGGTCAGCTGTTCAAGGCATCCCTACAACGCCGGCATTCTCAGTTTGTCGTCACCTGTGAGATCTCGATGGCAACGACGAGACCATCTGCCAGCTTGTAGGCAACGGACCGCGTTACGTCGGCCCCGGATTTATCCTTGAACAGGCTGTACAGGATGGCGGGAGATTCATCGTCTGCGAAGAATGCCGCCTTACAGCTATAGTAAGATTTATTGCCGGTCTCATAGGCGGCCCCCTCCATGTGAGCAGACTGGGTACTCTCGGCACTTGAATTCCGAGTCGATGCCTGGCGGATAGGTCCTCAGGCCGACAAATTTGGTTCGGCTGAGGAATGCTCCTTTAGTTGGGATTGTCGGGGTTATCGACTAGGCAACCCACTCCGTGACATCCCTGATAATTTCCGTGGATATCGAAATTCGGCTCGCCGTTTTTATCGAATTGCGGGGTCGTATCGACGGTATCGCTGGCGAATACACGCATTGCATACAACCCTTCGCCGCTTCTCTCTTCTTAGGAATTAGCAATTATCACTAAACTTGACAATTCATGCCCTAGTCGCTTTCGCAAACATGGCCTTTATGGATAATTTTTTACTTAGGGCTCGAGCCTTATAGAGAGCGGTTTTCCCTATTTTAGGCGGGCAGCAATTCCCGAACATTCAGGCCAGACGCAAGGAACTGGCGGGTCGACATCTTCAACCAGGTGGTATCCTGGGTAGTGGACGCCAGCTTTTATAGCCATGTGGCAATCGCGGACAATGCCGGTGTCTTTGCCGCTGGTTGCCATCGATCGGGCATCGGGGTCGGTTAGGGAGACCTGTTTGTCCGGTGAGGCCTCGACCTGATTGCCGATCTCCTTAAGCGACTGCATCTGCCGGCGCAGGCCTTCGATTTCTCCTTGAGGCGCACCGTCTTGGCCCCGGCGACATCGCCGTCCTCGAAGAGGTCTGAACTCGGGACAAAAGCGGACGATCAAAAGGAGGCGATCAACGTTCCAAACCGCATCTATCAGCCCATTCATAAGGAACGGAGAGCGCTGCGTCCGCGCGGCTCACGCAATATTGTATGCCGCAGATTTTCGCAGCAGGCTTATCCGCGCCATTCTGCTTAAGGAGCGCGCGGAGGCCAAAAGAGCCGTCCCGCTCGAACACGCATTGAAGACGTAGCGCTCCACCGCACGCAGGACGTGTCTCCCCGCCTGGTCTAGTCCACTGCGAAGCAGTAGAAGAGACCGTCTCCGCCCGTGCTCTTGAACGCCTCCAGTGAGCAGCCGCCTCGCGTCAAATGCGAAGAGTTCCAGGATTTAGCTGCGGCGGAATCGTCCAATCCAGTGCGATCGCTGTGGCCAACTATCGCAGCGCCCTCCGCACTGCCCATCGTCCAGTTTCCGCAGGTTTCCGGCGCGGCGGTTCCATCGGGCTTGGAGCCGGTCAGTATGTCGTGGCGGTTCGGAGTGTCGCCGCGGCCGGGGATGACTTCACCCTTTTCGTTGAGCGCGGTCTGCTTCGTGATGTTGTTGCCATCACTGTGAAGCGAGGCGACATCGTCGGCGATCTTTTCGCCCTTGGCGTTGTACCAAGGCCCCGTTCCAATCCGGTCTTTGGCGTTCTCCCCGCCGGTGGAGAGATAAGCTCTCCAGGTCTTGCCCGTCGAACCGCTCGCCGTCGCCAGAGAATTACAATAGGCGTCGGCTCCGGCAAGTCCTCCGAGATCGCCGCCCTTGCCCGGATTAGCGCTGGTGACAAAGAAGCTCATAGTGGTGTCCTGAGCAGTGGCCGACAGCGGCGGCCAGGCCAGAGCGGCCAGGACCAAAGCGAGCCTGCGTTTCATGGTATTCCTCCCGCATGTCCATATAGCTGAGCCTATTGCGGGAATGGGTCGGCGTAAAATCGAATTCTTGTGACTTCAGCCCCGCCGGAGGCGAAATCTTCAGGCGGAAATTGCCCAGCACGGATCGAATTGGACGGTTCAGTTTGCGCCGGCCTTATAGCTGATCCTGTAAATCACCCCGTTCGTGTCTTCAGACACGAGCAGTGACCCGTCCGGCGCTATCGCGATCCCAGCAAGGCGGCCGAACTCCATTTTTCGGTCATCGCTCAAGAAACCGGTCAGGAAGTCTTCCGATCCGGTTGGCTCGCCTTTGTCGAAGTTGACGCGCACCACTTTATAGCCGGCCGGATCCGCCCGGTTTGCCGAGCCGCGCAGAGTAACAAAGGCATCGTTGCGAAATTCCTCCGGAAACTGCTCCGCACCGTAGAAGCGGATGTTGATGACGGAAGCATGCGCGTCGAACGTCAGCGCCGGCCCGACGGTCCTGGTGCTGCAGAACTCGTCCTTGGGCGCGCCCTCCGGCATCGTGAAGCTCGCCCAATCGGGCTGCCGATCGCCATAGCAGAAGGGCCAGCCGTAGTGCGCGCCGTCTTCGATCTTATTCAACTCCTCGCCGGGGAGGTCATCGCCAAGATGGTCGACGCCGTGGTCGACGCCCCACATCACACCCGTTTCTGGATGCCAATCGAAACCGAGCATGTTCCGCAAACCGCTCGCGAAAACCGTCCGCTTCCTGCTGTCGAGGTCAAGGCGTAGGTTGGCAGCCTTCTCACCGCTGCTTTCGAAGCAGGCATCGCAGGAACTGCCGACATTGATGTGCAGCGCTCCGTCAGGCGCGAAGCCGAGCGTTCGCCGCCCGTGCTGGCCGCCGTCGGGCAGGTCGTCGATGACCGTTTCCATCTCGCCGATCGTGCCATCCGCATTCAGGCCGGCCACCATCACCGAATGCACGGTGGCCAGGAACATGCGGCCATCTCGGATCGCGATGCCGTGGATGCCCTCGAGATCGGATGCCACCACGCGCGGCTCTGAATTGCCGTCCTTCAGGGCGATCACGTCCTTTTCCTCGGGTCGCGTCACGTAAACGGTGCCGTCTTCCGCCACTGCCATCATGCGGGCATTGCCGAGGTCATGAGCAAAGATGCTCACTTCGAAACCATCGGGCACCTTGAGCCGCTTCAGGATATCCTCGCTGAAGGTCTGATGTTTCGGCCTGAAGACATTTGTTTCCACGCTGTGGAGGACGCCTTCCTGCTGTGCCCATGCCGCCGTCGGGAACAGCAAGATACTCGCCAGCAATGCGGCTCGCGTCATCATATCTACCCTCCTCTCCAGCCGACGTGTCTTTCCTTGGCCTCTTATCAGGCCGGCCGCGGTTCGTAGAAGCGGCACCGGCCGCACCAAGCATTTCCGCCCGGGATACCGCTTGGCTTGAGCGTCCTTGCCGGGGTCTTATCCACCTGAGCGCGATCCTTTTTCATGATCTTGCCTAACTGTCAGATTCGAGACCTGCCAACGCCCACGAATAGCGGTCAGATCGACTTCAGGTACTCGATCAAATCGCTCCTCTCCTCGTCGGTGAGATCGAGTTTGAGGTGACGGTCGTAATGCCTGACGACGTCCTCGAGCGTCGCGAACCGGCCGTCATGGTAGAACCCTCCCTTGTGGATCTTTTCCATGTTCCACAACGCCCGCAATGGCGCGGTGCGATAACGCTCGTCCGGGGATCGCATCGCCTGAAAATCATCGATGCCGATCTCATCTGCCGTATGCAGGTTCCAGCCGGGCTCCGTGAAGAGCGGTGGCACATGGCAGGTGGCGCACTTGGCCTTTTCATTGAAAAGGGCCTCCCCCTTCTCCGCCGCTGCGCTGTCGAAGGTGCCGCCGGGGGGCTTCGGAGTTGGCAACGAAAGCTGATAGAAGTGGAGCGCTGGCAGTTTGCCGGTGATCCGGTCTTCCGTGTCCTGCTTGTGGCCCTGCTTTGTTCTGGCGGCGACGGGGTACTTCTCAGCGTCGTCAAGGCGTGGGTCGTAGAACGTGCCTTTGCCGTGCATTTCGAGATTGCCGACATAGGCGTTCCAATAGCTGACAGTGCCCCAAGCTCCGGTCCAGGTATGGTTGTTCACGCCTGCCAAACCGAATGCGGGCGGATTGAGGGTGGCGGACGTCTTTCCGTCCGGCCGGAACGCCTTTCCGTCCAGATTGAGCTCGGCATCGAATTTGCCAGGTCCCCATGCCTCGATGGCCTTCTTCACCTCCGCCTCGGAAATCTGCAGCATGTCGCTGAAGGTGCTCAGGTCAGGTGCGAGGGCAACAATTGCCCCGATGTTGAGGTCGCGGTTCGGCCAGCCGTCCAGTCTCGCGCCGATGCCCGGCGCGTAGGCATCGTCGACGGTCGAGTGGCACACGGCACACTGAATTCCCACCGACCTCAAGGCCTTTCCATCCTCGGCGAAGAACCCCGTCACTCCGACAACCGCATTGGCTTTCAACAAAGCAAGGGTGCTCGCCGGATCTTCAAGGTCCACCTCGCCTTTGTTGAGCGCCTCGGCTACATCCTTAGGGATAGCGTTGACGTCGACTTTCAAACCGAGCTCGAGCGCCTTCTTTGGGCTGAGACCAGGCCCTTTGCCGCCCAGCTTCTCGCCGGCGATCGCCTCGTGAAGCTTCAGCTTGCCTCCCCAGAAATCCTCGCTGCCGAACGTATCGTAGCGGAACGTCTCGCGGCCTTCCTCCAGATATCGCATGGCCTGCTCGGTCGCAGCCGCGTCGAAATCCTTGCCCCGCGTAGAGGCTTTGCCGCTCATTTGAGCGGCGGATGGGATCGAAGTTGAAAAGAAAAGAAGCGGCAAAAATATCGCCGCAGCGAGGCGTCGAGGCATGCCATATCCCTCCCCGCGGTCGATGCGTCGACTCGCGAAATGCGATCCACGTCAAAGGAAAAATGCCGCCATACGATACATTAAAATGTTCTAATTTACAAAGGTTCACCTCACTTCCGGTAGCAGTTCGCAAGGTTCCGACGGCTCGGGGAGCTCAGCCCGAGCTATGCTGTGGTTGTCCCTTGTGACCGGCGTAGCGAACTGAGCAATTGGTATAGCCGGACGGCTGGAGGCGCGGGCTTGGGAATGCAGAAGGGGCGCTTTGAGCAGAAGACGCACAGCTTTTAAAGGCTGTTTCACAGATCCACTGGGATAAGCGGCTGGCGTGCCGGACCGTGGATCACCGTTCCATCGGAGGCAAAGATCGAACCGTGGCAGGGACAATCCCAGGTGCAATCGGCATTGTTCCACGTGACCGTGCAGCCCTTGTGCGTGCAGGTTGCGGAGACGGCATGCAGAGATCCGTCAGCATCCCGGCGGACCGCGATCTTTTCGTCGCCTCTCTGAATGACCCCGGCTTCGCCGGCCCGGATGTCGTTCGTGCTCTGGACGATGGATTGGCTGTCGCCATTTTTATGGAAGTCCTTGGGATAGGGCCGCGTCGGGTTGTAGAGATTGTGCCAGGGACTGGACCCTCCCCGGATCACGTCCGCGATCATCATGCCGGCCGCGGTCCCGTTGCTGATGCCCCAGGCGTTGAAGCCGGTAGCGATATGAAAGCCCGGAGCGTTCTCTGGATCGGGTTCGCCGACATAGGGAACCCGATCCGCCGTGTCGTAGTCCTCATTGCACCAACCCCAGGCAACATCCCCGACAGGCAGGTTCTTTCGCGACCATTCCTCCAGATCGACGAACCGCGCCGCGACGTTCCCATCCTGTCCAGTGTTGAATTTCGGCCCCAGCACCACGAGTAGCGGACCGTCGCCATCCCGACCCGTTCGTATCGAATGCGTGGGGTCGTCGATACCAATGAACATGCCATCGATGACGGACGGATCGCCGACGCGGAAAGCCATTGCGGTGTGGCACCGAGGCTGCGTCCGGTTGGCCATTCCCACCGGGCTCTTGACGGTCATGTTGGTCGCAACGACCACGTTTTCGGCATGAACTGTACCGTGAGCCGTGACGACGCGCCACCGGCTCGCTTCACCTATCAGGATCGCGCGGCTCTTCTCGAATATGCGCCCGCCCCGATTCGCCACGGCGCGCGCCAACCCGACGAGATACTGCGCCGGATTGAATTGCGCCTGATCGGCAAAGCAGAGCGCTCCTGCCGTCTCGAAGGGAAGCGGAGCGCGATCGAGTACCTCCGCTTGCAGCCCGACTTGGCGCGCGGCCTCAGCCTCGGCTATGATTTCGCCGTGTCCTTCTGCGGTCGTGGCGTAGGTGTATGCATTCTTGCGCTCCAGATCGCAGGCGATCGCATGTTCCTTTATCCAGTCCTTGATCAGTTCGGCTCCGGCCGAATTCGCCTCTGCATAGCTGCGCGCCGTCGGCACACCGCAAGTGTCGATCAGATGGCGATAGATTAGTGCGTGCTGTGTAGTGATCTTCGCTGTCGAGCGGCCCGTCACCTGTTTGCCAATCTCAAGGGCTTCGACAAGGATCACCGAGCGCCCCGCCTCGCGGAGACGAAGTGCTGTCGTGAGTCCGACGATCCCGCCTCCGACGACAACGGTTTCGGCATGTATCGAACTATCGAGAAGCGGATAGCCCGTCCGGCCGGCGGTTGCCACCCAGCAGCTTCCGCGATTTCCCGGCAAGTTGACCATCCAAACGGCGTCCCACGATTGCATGTGATTTCGATAACCACAGCCGCACGGGAATGTTCCGGACCCTACTCGACACGCCGGGCGCGGCCTTCAAAGCGCCATCCTCTTGAATTCCCCGAAACGAACTGTGGCATATGAAGGCTGGGCCTGCAGTCGGCGGGCCTGACGCGCGAAGATGCGCTTCGTCAGATGCGGAACTATCTGGCCCATCGGCTGCCGCATAAGCATCAAAAACTTTAGGAGCGGCCGCCATTTCTCATGGCCGCGGGGACCACGCTTTCCTCAGCGCGTTACTGGGGTCGGTTCCAGCTGGGCGCGGAATGACACCCTAAGCGGTTGTCTCGATGGGCCAGAGATATTCGCCCGTCAACAGGATGTGCGCCCAGCTCAGCCATCGTGGCGGCGCACCGGAATAGATCGGGCCAATTTGCGACGATCAGCTCTTCCCGGATTTGCCACCGCCCAGGCCGCCCAAATCCTTCGGCGTTGCTGCAGGATTGAACACGTAGAGCCGTTTCGATGGCAAATCACGAATACGCAGGATGAGGCGATAGCCGAGCATGGCGCTGATGCCGAAAAGGTGATCCGTGAAGCCGGCCGTATCGGCATATTGTTCCCCAACCTGCCGACCTGCCTCAAGAAGGCACTGCAACACCCGAAAACATCGAGAGGAAATCCGAGGTCGTCTATGCGCAAAGTCTTCGCCACTATGTTCGCCCTACTGTTTGCTCTATTCGAGTGTGCGCATGCGACAGCTCGCCAACGGATTGCGATACCAGCGTCGACGGGCCATATTCTGGTTGAGCGCTTTGCGAGTGGAAGAACGGGGTCGCGTCCGGCGGTGCTGATCTTGAGCGGTAGCAGGGGGTTTGGTGCAGCCAGCTATGATGAGATTGGGCAGACGTTTAGCACGGCCGGCCTCGACACGTACCTTGTTCATGTGCTTTCCTCGGCCGATCTTGAATCGATCGAGAGTGCTGGAAACGCAAGCGCCCGTGTCAGGTACTACGCCAAGCGGTTGCCCGATTGGACATCGGCAGTCCACGACGTTATTTCCTATCTTAAGGCGCAACCCCAATATACCGGCAAGGTCGGCGTGCTCGGAATATCTCTCGGAGCACAGATTGCCGCCGCTGCGTCGGTTGAAACAAGAGAGATAGGCGCCCTGGTGCTCGTCGATGGTGCCTTCCCAAGCGGCTACCCCCAACCGGTACGCCCATTGCCACCACTCTTATTGATTTGGGGCAGCGCCGATCGAACTTTTCCGTTGTCTGTAGGACAGGAATTGCGTCGAAAGGCGCAAGCTTTGGGCGGAGCGGCTTCTCTTGATACCTATGAGGGCGCTGCGCATGATTTCTTTCTAAAGTCAGGCGCGCGACAGGCACAATCAGCTCATCGTAGCGCGGCCGACTTTCTGACATTGCAGTTGCGATAAATCCAGGAGAGGCAGCGCCAGAAATGGCTTAGCGTGTCATTTCGCCCCCTACCGGAACCGACCCCTTACTGCCCAGATACTTCCTTAGACGTTCTTTTCTCTGAAGAAGCTCGGACAGGCCTTGGTTGAGTCAATGTGCTTTGCTACAGGTGCTCTATATTTTCCACGCTCCGATAAGGAGCACACTAACTTAACTTCGATGAAAGCGCCATTTTAACGCATTCCCCTAGAGTAGACCAAGATTTCCGATCAATTTTCACAGCGCCTCAAAGGTGACTCATTGTATGTACGTCAATCCAGCGCTCCTCGCCCTTTATAGTTATTGTATCATCTGGGGTTTTCTCACGTCACTTACACTGGTGGACGCTGGCTATGTGACGAACTTGGTAAACGCCATGATCATGACGTTTATTATGCTGTGGTGGGCGCAGTTGGACGCGGTGAAGCGCGGGCGTTCGATTTCCAAATGGCTCAGATGGCTTGTGGCACTCACAGGTCCAATCGGACTTGTCGTTCACTTTCTCCAGACGAGGAGCATATTTGGTGCATCCCTCGCCGTCATCGCAACGGTGTTGCTGGTGCTGCTGTCGCTCGTCTTCGTCGCGGTAGGAGTCGCATTCGCATGGTTTGCTTGCCAGCTCGATTTTATGCAGGATTATTGCCGCCCAGAGTTTTTGAGCGGCTAAACGTGCGCCCGCCGCAGGAGTCCTCGAGAGTGCCGTAGACGCAACAGTCAGCGCAGCAGATTTCCAGCTATTGAGCGCGGCCGCAACATCCCGCCCGGTCCGGGACATCGACTCCTATGGCTCGCCTCTATTGGACTCGAAGATCGACGGGCGCATTCTGCTGCACGTCTCGGCGCAATGACATTCCGTTTATTCAACGGGCCACCGCGACGTAAGGAGGGGTGAGAGGATCAGCATCCAGGCCGATACGATGAAGGTGGTGCTTACGTCGCTGTAGGCAGAAAGGGCGCCCCACAAGCAGCTTCCGCTCGTCGTAGCGCCATACATGACCATCAGGTAAGCCGAAATAGCGCGGGCGCGGATGGATTTGGGGAACATGATCTGCGCAGATCCATTGAGACTGGACACAATGAAGGCCCACCCCACCCCTGTTGCCAGCATGGACACCCAAATGGCGACGGACGTGCCGTTCCAGGCAGCAAGCAAGAGTGCCAAGCCGAGCTGCGTCGAAGCAACGGCAATGAGGCGATTGATGCCGATTTTGGCTTTGAGCCTCGGAAGAAGCGTCCCTCCGAGCACGGCGCCCACGCCGATTGTTCCCATCAGGAGTCCGACTTCTGCAGCCTCCATCTGAAGTTGGAGAGCTGCAAAGGCTGGCAGGAGACTCCACATGCTGCTGGCACCAAAGAAACAGATAAAGGTGCGCACAAGCAGGCTGCGAAATCGGCTGTCGCTCAACATCGCCGAGAAGCCCATTGCCATCGTCTCGCACGGTGGCTCAGACTTCGTTGCACGGATGCGAGCGGAGCCGGTTCGCCATCGCCAGAAGACAAGGATCAGCCCAAGGAAGGACACGGCGTTGATCCAGAAGATGGTTGCAATGGTCGCTGCCTGGGCAATGAAGCCAGCCAGGGCCGGCCCGACCGCGCGCGCAAAATTGAAGCTCATGCCATTCAGCGCCGCCGCACTGTGGATCTGCCCGGGCTCGACGAGCGTGGAAACTGCCGCCTGCCAGGCCGGCATCGTCAGCGCTGCACCGCAGCCAATCACCAGCGTACCGGCCAACAGTATCTGTGGAGTCGCCAAACCGGCGGTGATCATGAGGCTTAAACCCAAGGCTGAGAGCGCCATGAGGGCATGTGTGGCCAACAGGAAGGTCGGTCGATCGTGGCGATCTGCAAGGATGCCGGCAGGGACGACCAGGAGGAAAATTGGCAGCGTCATCGCGGCTTGCACCAGAGCCACCATCTGCGCGGATTGGCTGAGTTGGGCCATCAGCCACGCAGCCCCCATGCCCTGCATCCACGTGCCGAGATTAGAGACGGCGTTGGCAATCCACAGCGACCGGAACAGGCGGTTTCCGAGCGGTGACCAAATCGGTTCGACGGCCCTTGCCGCCGACGAACCTTCAGTCATGCCGACCATTCCGAATTGGCGTGGAACCAGCTCTCGAGCGTCTTCGCGCGCGCCTGCAGGTGCTCTTCGTTATCTCCACGAAAGACAAGGCTGGCTACTTCAGCGTTGGTCATTGCGGCTCCGCCGTATTCTCGGCCAACGACCACGCGGCCCCATGCCAATTATTCCGAATTTCCAAGGCATTTAGACTCCAGGTCAATCGATTTACCTTTGATTGCGCGAGGTCTTTACACGCGCACTGGATGTGGTCAATATTGATTGATTGATTCAATATTAAGGTTCCGAAGCCGCCATGGGCGAAACCGCTGGATACATGACCGCCAAGGAAGCGGCGGCGGAACTGAATGTGAGCGTGGCCACGCTTTACGCCTATGTCAGCAGGGGGATTGTCCAGTCCGAGGCGCGGCCAGGTAGCCGGTCAAGACGCTATCTCGCCACCGACATCCGGGCTCTTGCCGAAAAGAACAAAATCGCCAAGCACGCGGACGGGGGCAGCATTTTGAGCTTCGGCTCTCCGCTGCTCGATTCCGAGATCACCTATACGGACGGCAAGCGGCTATATTTTAGAGGCAGGGACAGCTCGCTGTTGGCCACGGCCAGCGCCAGCCTGGAGTCGGTCGCGACTCTGATTTGGGATTGCAGCGAAGACCATGTCTTCCAGGAGGCTCCGCCCCGTATTCCGGCCGAGTTCGCGGCTATGCGACATGCCGGAAAGGCCGATCGTCCCCTGGTATTGTGTCAGGCCCTGCTTCCACTCATCGGTGAAATGGACCTGCGGGCATATGATCGTTCGAGGCGTGGCGCATCCCAAACCGGCGCGCGTGTCCTGCGCCTCATGGCCTCGCTTGTAACGGACATGCAACCCAGTGCGACGGCAGTGCATGAGACATTGTCGTTCGCCTGGCAGGTTGGCAGCCACGCACATCTGGTGCGGTCAGCCCTTATACTCGCGGCAGATCATGAACTGAACGCATCGACTTTCACAGTTCGAGTCGCCGCCTCCGCAGGCGCTCCGTTGTATCACGCTGCTGCCGCCGGCTTGGCCACCCTGCAAGGTGCGCGGCACGGCGGTGAAATCGAACGCGCACTGCGGTTGCTGCGTGAGATGATGAGGGAACACGATCCCGCAGAGGCCGTCTCTGCCTGGATGCGCCGGGGAGACGCGGTTCCAGGGTTTGGCCATCCTCTTTACCCGGAAGGCGATCCGCGGGCCAGGACTTTGCTGACGTTGATGGAGCGGGAGTTCACCTCTTCCGAGAGCCTTGCGCTTCACAGAGCCGCTGCTGTCGCGCAATCAATCACCGGCAGGCATCTCAACTTCGACGGCGCGCTGGCAATACTCTCGTTGCATCTTGGTTTGCCGGCTCACACAGGCCTGAGCCTTCTTGCGATCGGTCGGGTGGTAGGCTGGATTGGTCATGCTATAGAGCAGTATCTGGATGATCGATTGATCAGACCTCGGGCGCGCTATGTCGGCCTCCGGTAGAGGTCGGCCAATGGACCTCAGGAGCGCCGCGGCAATGTCGCACCAGCATGGCGCCGATCACAAAGCAACGGAGCACACAGCCCGGCGCCTGATGCGCTGAAGCCAATTCGCGCGCGCAGTTTGACCCGTTTACTGGGTGGACAACGGAACTGCGTTAGCGTCGCTGGCGAAGGCCATCCCTACCCACCCTGTGTTCCGTCGATGGTTATGCGATCTTCAAGGCACAGAACGGGAACACTTGGACGCAAGATCATCGGTTCCGACCGTTGTGTGCGCTAACGCGTGTCTTGCCGCTCGGCAACAAAATGCCAATGCCAATTTCCAGCACCCGAACCCTTATCGATCCACCATCAGAGTATTGGCCACACGTTCCTTTTGACAGTCAATACCCCCGCGCCTTGAACGGATTCGAACCGCGGACACGCTGAGCCCGACGACATCAGACGCCGCCGAGGCCGGTTACGGGTCCTCCTGCATTCCGCCTCGTTACGTCGTCGAATTTTAAGCCGAATCGGGCGAGGTATTTCACGAGACGGTCAGCATCGTTGCTGCTCTTCTTTTCCAGACGTGAGCTTGCGAACAGCGCTCTCCCAGCGGCGCTCGCTGTCACATGCTCGCGACAGACCCGAAGAACAGCGGCCAGTTGGGCGGCATCGAATTGATCGAGGCGCGCGGCTGCATCGGCGCCCAAGAGCTCTGCGATACTCGAGTCAGCATCAGAAACATCCGCCGACGGTCGCCAGAATGAATTCAGTCTGCGGATCTCGTCAGCGACGACCTCGACGGTGATGCGGCCATGGGGGGCGAGAGTAGCCATTCGCGTTATGGAGGCCGAGAGGTCGCGGAAGTTCGCATTCCAAACTGCTTGCGGGCTGGTGGCGAAAGCGACATAGCGCTCGCGCGCCTCCTTATTGAAAGTGACGTTCTGGCCCTCGCGCTCCAGATAGCGCCTCAGCTCGAATTCGATGTTGGGCTCAATGTCCTCCTTGCGCTCGCGGAGCGCCGGCAGCTGGAACGTCCACAGGTTAAGGCGAGCATAAAGGTCCTCGCGGAATCTGCCCTTCCGCACTTCCTCACCGAGATCGCGATTGGTGCCGGCAAGCAACTGAAAATCAGCCGAGACTTCGCGGTCGGCGCCGACAGGCAGGAAACGCTTCTCCTCGATCGCGCGCAGGCACATCGCCTGCTCGTCCAATCCGAGCTCCCCAATTTCGTCGAGAAAGAGCACGCCCTGATCGGCCGATTTGAGCAACCCGGCACGTTCGCCGGCCGCTCCCGTAAATGCGCCCTTCACATGGCCGAACAGGGCAGACATCGCGTGGTCGCCGCGCAGGGTCGCGCAGTTGACCTCGACGAATTGCCCGCTCACCTTGCGCTGGTTTTTCTTGAGCTCATAGATCCGGCGCGCAAGCTGGGACTTGCCCGCTCCGGTCGGACCGGTCAGCAGCACCGGTGCCGTCGAGCGGATGACGACGCGCTCGATCTCGTCGATCATACGGTTGAAGGCGGCACTGCGAGTGGAAATACCCGATTTCAGAAAGGATGTGGCGTCCTCGCGTTCGGAAGCGAACCGCTTGGCGATTTCGTCGTAGCGCGACAGGTCGAGATCGATGATCCGGTGCGTTCCGGCGAAGTTCTCCCCCGGCTCCCGCTCCCGCGGGGGAGAGAGCTGGAGCAATCGGCCAGGAATGATCCGGGCCTCTGTGAGCAGGAACCAACAAATCTGGGCCACATGTGTGCCGGTTGTGATGTTGACGAGATAATCCTCTTCGTCCGGGTCGAACGTATAGCTGCGGGCAAAGTCTCTGAGACGGGTATAGACCTCGGAGAAGTCCCAGGGGTCCTTGAAGTTTATAAGGTTGCGGCGAACTTCCGTCGCCGGCGATACGGTTTCGATGTCACCAATAATCCGCCTGGCTAGAGCCTCGGCGTGGTTGTCGTGAATGAGCTCCAGCCTGTCGATGAAGAGGCCCGATTGCTGGCACAACCCGACATTTGGTCGCCAGCGGCTCCAGCGGTCTTCCCGCTTGCCCAAGTCAAGCGTGGTTCCCAAAATGCTGATAGCAACGCGCCGCTTCATGACCTATCCAAATTTATAAAATCCTATAGATGCAGCTAAGATAGCTGCTGCCTCGTTAGTCGCGCAACCGGCGATTGACGGTTCATCCATATTTTTTTGTTATTTAGTTTCAATCATATAAGGCAGAGCGGCGTCGTTCTTCTGCGCCTATCTCCGAAATTGGCACGCCTCTTGAAATGTATTTGGCACGAACCGATCAAGAGGTGCTGTCATGGTCAACAAGGCATTCTTCAAATCCTATCTCGGTAAACTGCTTCCGCGTGCGGACGCAGCGAACCATGAAGGCGCTCCGGCTTATCGCCTGACCGCCCGGGAAGCGCTGGCACAGTATGCCATAACCGGGACCTTCAACGGCACCTTCTACGCGGACGGCGCCGAGCAGCTCGAAGCGGTGAAAGCCCTCGCGCTCGAGGTCGAGCCGGAATTCCTGGCCAAGGTGGCGATCTATGCGGCCGAGAAGGGCTACATGAAGGACATGCCGGTGACTCTGCTGGCAATGCTTTCGAGCCTTCAGAGCGATGCTTTTGCCCGTGCGTTTCCGCGCGTGGTGAAAAGCGGCAAGATGCTGCGTGGCTTCGTTCAGGTCATGCGCTCCGGCGCCGCTGGACGCAAGTCGCTCGGCACGCGGCCGAAGAGGGCCGTGCAGGCGTGGCTCGAGCGCGCAAGCACAGAGCAGATCCTGCGCGCAATGGTCGGCAACGACCCTTCGCTCGCCGACGTGATCCGCATGGTCCATCCGAAGCCGTCCTCGGAGGAGCGCAAGGCGCTCTACGCCTGGGCGATTGGCAAGCCGTATGAGCATACGGCACTGCCGGATCTCGTGAAATCGCTGGAGGCATTCCGGCGCGATCAGCGAGGTCCGGTGCCGGATGTGCCGTTTCAGTTGCTGACGTCCCTGCCGCTCACCCGTGAGCACTGGGTCGAGATCGCCCGACAGGGCGGCTGGCAGATGCTGCGTCAGAACCTCAACACCTTTGCGCGCAACGGCGTGTTCGAGGTGAACGGGTTCGCGCAGGCTCTGGCGGCACGGCTCTCCGATCCCGCGGAAGTCCGCAGGGCGAAGGTCTTCCCCTATCAGCTGATGATAGCGTGGAGGATGGCCGACAGCCTGGTTCCGGATCTCGTAAGGAACGCTCTGCAGGAGGCGATGGATATCGCGATCGCCAACGTGCCGGCGATCGAGGGCCGTGTCGTGCTCTGCCCTGACGTATCCGGCTCCATGAGCTCGTCGGCGACTGGTTACCGAAAAGGGGCCACGTCTTCTGTGCGCTGCATCGATGTCGCCGGGCTGATGACTGCAGCCTTCCTGCAGCGCAACCCGAAGGCGCGGGTGCTTCCATTCGAGAGCGACGTGGTGCACATCGACCTCAATCGCCGGGATTCGGTGATGACCAATGCCGGCAAGCTGGCAGCGATCGGTGGTGGCGGAACCAATTGCTCCGCGCCACTGAGGAAGCTTGCCAGCGAGAAGGCGAAGGTCGATCTCGTGGTCTTCCTCTCGGACAACGAATCCTGGGTGGACGCACGCCGTGGCGGTCAGCCGACCGCCGTGATGACCGAGTGGGCGAGGATCAAGAGGGTCAATCCGGATGCAAAGCTGGTTTGCCTCGACATCCAGCCGCACGCCACGTCTCAGGCGCCCACGCGTGACGACGTGCTCAACATCGGCGGCTTCTCCGACGCCGTCTACGACGTGATTGCGGCCTTCGCGGCCAACAGGAAAGGAGCGGAAGCCTGGGTGGAAAGCATCGAAGCGATCGAGCTTTGACCCGAACGAAGCAATTCCTCGCGCCGCCCTGAACGGCGCGGGGGGCCGTGACGAATGCCGGATGAAACTACAGGCTGTTAACCCTCCAAGACGCGGGTTCGAATCCCGCCGGGCCCTCCATTATGGCCCGTAGCTCAGCGGATAGAGCAGGACGTTTCTCCAACTGTCGTCGTCACGGACGAATACATGGCGAATGCGTGAGAAACTCCATCGGTAGCCCTCAGGGTCGTGGGTTCGAAGCCCACCTTCCGCAAGGAAGAAGTGTTTCTCGCAACACTCGTCGCCATGGACGGGCAGCTTATGCCTGGAAAACGACGCTGGTGCTCCGCGAATGGAGTTGCAGGTTCGAAGCCTGTGCTGCCGTCATCTCCCGTCGTGGAGGAACGGCAGGAAGTTTTCCGGGCAAGGCTGTTTCAGGCAGCGGCGAATGCCGGACGGAACTACAGCCTCACCATCGGATGGTCTGGTTGGGTTCGACTCCCACCCTTGGCGGCGCTCTCTGGCACGAGCGGGGCCATCCGGTTTCGTCCACTCTCGTCGCCGCTGTGAATATCCCCGCATCGGGGAACCGAAAGGAACGGAATGCCCTGCGAATGCCGGCAGGACTACAGGGTAGAGCGGCCCGCCGAACACTCGGCGGGCAGGTCGGGTGTTCAATCCATCCCGTGTTCCGTTGGAACGCGTAGCTCAGTAAAGCGTCCTGCCAACTCTCGTCGCCGGGACGATGCGATGAAGAAACGAACGGAACAGAAGGACTGCAGACGCAGAAAAGAAAATGACCGAAGTAATAAGCGGACAGGACTTGATCGATGCTGGCATGAGCCAGGGCAAATGGTTTCGGGCGGCGCTCGAAGCAGCGAACAAGGCGTTGAACGACGGCGGCTCGATGGCCGACGCTCTGGCTGCTGCTCGCGCACACCAGCCCGCACCGACCCTGCCGCTGCGATCGGATAACGGCGTGACGATACACATGAACATCCGCGCCGAAAACGCCCATGAGCAGGACAACATCGAGAAGGTGAACGCCACCATGCGGGAGCTTGTCCGCACACCGGTCGTGCGGGCGGCGGCGATCATGCCGGACGCCTGCCCGTCAGGGCCGGTCGGCACGATTCCCGTCGGGGGTGTGGTCGCCTCGGAGGCCATTCATCCGGGAATGCATTCGGCCGACATCTGCTGCTCGATGGCGATTTCGGTCTTCCCGGACGCGTCGCCAAAGGCGCTGCTCGACGCCGTGCATACGGTGACCCATTTCGGTCCGGGCGGACGTCCGCGCGGCGCACAGATCAAGCCTTCCGAGGCGACGCTTGCGGCGTTCCAGCAGAATCCGCTTCTGAGGGAGATGGTGAGCGTCGGCATTGATCATTTTGCCACCCAGGGCGACGGGAATCACTTCGCCTATGTGGGGCAAATGAGATCGACCGGTGAGCCGGCGCTCGTCACCCATCATGGCTCGCGTGCGCCCGGCGCCCGGCTCTACGAGAGGGGCATGAAGATCGCCGACAGGTTTCGCCAGCAGCTTTCTCCTGAAACGCTGAGGGAAAATGCCTGGATACCGGCGGAGAGTGAAGAAGGGGAGATCTATTGGTCGGCCCTGCAGGCGGTCCGTCAGTGGACGAAGGAGAACCATTTCGCCATTCACGACATGGCGGCGGAGAAGCTTGTGGCAAAGATCGGTGACCGCTTCTGGAATGAACACAACTTCGTCTTCCGGAAATCCGACGGCCTCTTCTATCACGGCAAGGGCGCCACGCCCGCTTTCGATAATTGGGCCGGCGACGCGACCGATCTCACGATCATCCCGATGAATATGGCGGAGCCGATCCTGATCGTACGCGGATCGAACGCCGATAACGGACTTGGCTTCTCGCCTCATGGAGCCGGTCGGAATTTCTCGCGTACCGCGCACATCAGGCGTCTCCGCGAGGAATACGGCGCGGACGCGCGCGGTCTGAGCCCGAACAACATCGCGGCGATCATGGAGAAGGAGACGAAAGGTCTCGATGTGCGCTTCTATGCGGGTTCGCCCGACGTGTCGGAGCTTCCTAGCGCCTACAAGAACGCCGCCCACGTGAAGAAGCAGATCGAGCATTACGGTCTCGCCGAAGTCGTCGACGAGGTCATCCCGTATGGCTCCATCATGGCCGGCGACTGGCAGAGCAACGCTCCGTGGCGTCGCGGCAAACGTCGCGGATGATTGTCAGAAGGGCACCGCACTTGCTGGTGCGGTGCCCTTTCGACCTGGCTCAACACGGCAGTTCCCGTCCAGGAACGCTCCTCATCGGCAAGCGATCGGTTCTCGAGGTCAATCCAACCCGTCAATTCAGGCCGGCACGGGCAAGTCCCTCGATCAGGCGCGCCCGATCGTCGGCGCGGACGAAAGAAGATGTTGCTCCGACCGCGTCCCGTGAGATGTCAGGGACAAGCGACTTGAGCCGTCCGAGCAAGTCCGCGGCAGCCTCCTGGTTGTCCAGAAGCCCGGCACAGGCCGTGCCGATGACCAGCGGAACCGCGTGGCCGGACCGCAAGCGATGCGCCTCCCGTGCATAACTCAATCCAAGCTCGTAATTCGCCCCCTGGAAATAAGCCATGGCGTAGTAAAACTGAAAGTCGCCGAGAAAAGCCTCGCGCGGGCTCAGTCTGAGGGCGTGGTCGATGCAAGGAATGGCGTCCGCCGCGCGGCCCCCGTTGGCGTGCGCAAGTCCCAACTGACCGTGTGCAAACGCGGAGTTCGGGTTGATAGCGACAGCCTGGCTGATCGCTGCCATCGCCAGGACATTGTCACGCGTGGCAAAGGCTATCATCGCCTGCGCAAGGTAGGCCCACGGTTCTTTATCGTCCGCGGCAATGGCTTGTTGGACGGTATCCCTGGCAAGGGCCAGGGCGTACCCCATGTCCTCCCATCCCTGGAACGCGCGCCACACCGTAATCCAACCTTTCATGGCGAGCGCCTGGGCATAATCGGGAGCCAGTCCGATTGCCCGATCGAGCAGGGGGAGCATCTTTCGGCTGCTCTCCTCAGACAACTGGGAACACAGGAACACCGCCCGCACGACACATTCCCAGGCATCAAGGCCATGATGCGGCTTGGGGCTTTCGCGAGCATGCTCTGCCGCCAGCAGTTCCGGCCCGATGCGGCCGACGACGCTTGTGGTGATTTCGTCCTGAATGACGAAAATGTCGCCGAGGTCGCCGTCGTACCTCTCGGCCCAGAGATGGGCTTCGGAGGCCGCATCGATGAGCTGCGCGGTCACCCTCACGCGGTTGCCGGACTTGCGGACGCTCCCCTCGAGAACATAGCGGATCCCGAGTTCGCGCCCGACGGCGCGCACATCCACGGGCTTTCCCTTGTAGGTGAACATCGTGTTGCGGGCGATCACGAAGAAGCCCTTGAGCTTGGATAGCGCGGTGGTGATGTCCTCGGTGAGCCCATCGCTGAAGAAGTCCTGCTCCGGGTCGGCGCTCATGGCGCTGAACGGCAGTACGGCAATGGATGGTCGGTCCGGAAGTGCGGGCCTTGGCGATGCCGTTCGTGCGGTCGTCCCTCCCAGAAGCGGCCGGTACAGTCGCACCGGCCGCTCCATGTTCTTGAGCTGGCGTTCGCCGAGGTACTCATAGTCGCAATCAAGCTTGCCCTGGAGATGATCGTACGCCGTGCCGGAAATGCAAATGCCGCCTGGATCCGCCAAGGTCTGGAGGCGGGCCGCGATGTTGACGCCATCGCCGTAGAGATCCCCATCAACCTCGTGGATCACATCACCGAGATTGACGGCGATCCGGAAGATGATGCGTTGCTCCGTTGGGATATCGGCCTGGTTCTCGGCAACGCCCTTCTGGATGGCGACCGCGCATGCGACTGCATCGACGACCGAGCCGTACTCCACGAGCGCGCCGTCGCCCATCAGCTTGACGACACGGCCCTGATGCTCGGCAAGCAGCGGGTCGATCACCTCCCGGCGCAGAACCTTCAGGGCCGACAACGTCCCAGCCTCGTCATGTTCGACGAGGCGGGAATAGCCGACGACATCAGCGGCCAAGATCGCGGCCAGCCGCCGCTCCGCTCTTGCAGTTGCCATGGCTGTCTCTCCCTCAGGAGATCCGCCGGATGAAGCCCCAGGCGATTGACGCGACATGCACCATCCGGCTGCCCGACACCGCGACCGTGCTGGTTCATGTTACCACTGAGACGGCCATGTGGCGACGCTTCACGAGAGTGCCGAACAGAATCCGCGAAGCGGTCACTGCAAAGGATTGTTGCGGTCCATTGCAAGGACGGCGTCATTCGGAGGAAGGTCCGTTTTCGTGACTTCGAACCCACTGGCGCGCTGAATTTGCCGAAGCGGTTTCTTCCGTCGTTGGTGGTGGGAACAATCGCTCCGGCGGCGACGTGTCCTAACCTCAGGATGGGCCACGACCATGCCCCCAGCCGGCCTCGATGTCCGCAACCAAATATCTGCGGCCGGAAGCAGCCAATCCGCTCCCGGCCCCAGGCCGACTTTCGTCCCTCGCCTTGAACGGAATCGAACCATAGATACCGCAATTCGCATGCACCATTTCCGGCGCGCCGATAGGATATGGTTCAGCAGCCGCCGCCTATGCTAGTTACGCCAAGCGGAATCATAGCTCCATGCCTCACACGTTTGGATCCGGCCCCTGTCGGCGCACTTCACTTCAAGCGAGGTCAGGCCTGTGATCTTATAGGTACGGCGCGTGCCGCAGACCGCGCCCCCATTGGCGAATACCTCGACGACGCCGCGGTCAAAGAACAAGGTCAATCGTTCGAGCGTCAGCGGCGCTGAGCGGTACTTGATTTCACCATTATCCTCCGCCACGGCCAGCTCAAGCCGGCGGGCGCTGTGAACCAATCTAAAGCTCTCCCCGTCGCTGCCCCGCGCGATGATTAGAATTCCATCCAGATCGCCTGCCAAAGACAACTCGACGGGGCGCCCCGGTTCGCATGCGAATTGGCAAGGTGCAGTTAGCGGAAGAGTGCGGGCGCGCAGGCGCTGACAGCCCTTCTCCGGCATCATTGTCAAATTCCGTTGGGCGTCGAGGCCGAGCACGCGCGGGAGCGACAGCTCCCCGCTATAGGGCGAACCTCCTGGTTTGCGGAATTCCCAATTGAAGAGCCAGGCAAAAGCGATCTGGCGATCCTTTGCCACGAAGCTCTGCATCGCGTAAAAGTCGGTGCCGAAATCCAACTCCTGCAAAGCGGGAGTCGCGGGCATGAAGCGGTCGCCCTCGAACGTGCCGACCTGCGCGAAAAGCAGGTTATGACGGCCGGTTTCCGGCTCAGTGTATCCTACAAAGCCCATCACCAGGACATAATCACCATCGAGCTCGAAGAAATCCGGGCACTCCACGCAGCGTGCGCCGTGCCGGCGAAAATGCTCGGGAGCCCGATAAAGGACGGACAAGAATTTCCAGTCCTCGCCGTCCTCGGACCCATAGAGCAGGACGGCTGGATCACCATCGATCGCCGCGCCGAGCACCATCCGATATGTGCCGGAGGCCGCATCATACCAGACCTTGGGGTCACGGAAGTCGTGGGCGCTGCCGTCGGGACCGTTGACAAGCACCAGCTTGGTGGCATCCGGACGCAGGAGATCGGCCGATGGCAGCACTCGCTTCTGCACCTCCTTGTAGTCCTTGAACAGGTCATAGGCCGGCAGCCGTTCTGTGTAGTAGAAGCTGAGCTTGCCATCGGGGCCGACGAAGGCACTTCCCGAGAAAGCGCCGCCGGTGGCGCCCAGCGACCAAAGATTCTGTTCCGGATGCAGGAAGACCGGCAGATGGATCCAACGGTAGAGGTCATCGCTGACGGCATGGCCCCAGTGCATGGGTCCCCATTCGGATTCAACGGGGTGGAACTGGTAATACAGGTGATAGCGGCCGTCGACGAAACACAGACCGTTCGGATCGTTCATCCAGGCCTGAAACGGCGAGAATCTGAGCTGCGGGCGATTTGCATCGCTCTCGTACCACTCCGGCCAGGATGCCCTCGGTCGAGCGATTACGCGGCCATCGCGCAACTCCAGGAAAGTCACGCCTTTCTCAGCCACGTCGTCCGGGTTGAAGCTGTAAAGCAGTGGAATTTCAATGGCGCCATCGTCCCATTCTACCGTGAGCGGACCGGCCGCATAATGGGTATAGGAATAGAATTGAAAGTAGGGCGGCAGCCGCGCAATCCGGTAAACGACCCGATCGCCGGCACGCAGAACAAAGGCCTCGGCGTATTCTTCGGGAACTGATTTTCCAGGCTTTTGCCGAGCCCAGATCTCGAACCGCACGCCGTGCTCAGCATTCAATTGCACCCTGTTCTTCATTCGATGATCTCATTGAATAGTCACTGAATTTCGAGAGTCTTCGTTCAGTCTATATTGACACTTTGCCACTTTTCCCAGGAACTGGAGTACCCCTGAATGCATTCATTGTTTTGTCCATCTCAACCTGTTCGTCAGTTCCTGAATCCAGGACACTGTTTCGTGCTGACCCTCTTTGTATCAGTACCGTCGTTACTTCGAGCTCGTTCAAACTGCCAGTTGAAAGCAATGCGCCCACTTGCGTCGAAAAACAGGCACTGTTTGGCGCATCATTGATTTGCGATATTTCTGTTGTCGCCACGATGTGATTATTGGCTATGTAATTTCCGCTACCGGAAACCACATTGATTATGACAGGCTTTGCAGCGAGAGGTTTGATGTACCTAGCATCTATTGTTTCTGAAATATGGTTCGCAATTATCGAATTGTTGCTGCCGTCGATTTGCAAAAGTCCGAACAGATCATCCAAGCCGTTGTCGTACTTTTGCATCGGCGCCCATGGCTCTCGATCTCGCAAAAAGTGATTTGAGGAAACCAGATTTTCGCAACAGTTAGCAGCGAAAACCAGCATTCCGGGGTAAAACGAATGAAATCTATTCCCTGTGACCGAGGAACGCGCCACGCCGGAAAAGTAGACACTGCTCGCACCTCGAGGGAATACGTTGTTTGCGGATACTAGAATGCCCCCATAATTTTCGGCATAAATGGAATGTCCCCTATAACCGGCTCCGACAAAATTATTGGCTATTCTTGAGGCCTGCCCCATACCCTTCAATTCGATACAGTTTCCGCACTCCGCAATGAAATTGTTGTCTATCGCCAGCGCATCTGCATCATGAATAATAACTCCATGCTCCAGATAGATAAGACCCATCCCCGTTATTCGGCATGAGTCATTGGCGCTGGCTACATAGATGCCCGTTTTGCCATTCTTATATGTATTTTCTGCCTCACTTTGCCCCGAACCATCGTCAATGAAATGCAGGCCATCAATGCAAAAGTCAGCAAACTCCACAGAGCTTATCCGAGGATTTCCGGTGCGCTTAACATAAAAGGCGGCTCCAGCAGTCTCACTGTCGGCGGCCTCTGGAGAAATGTCCACAAGTATACGACTACCGCCGGGCCACACTTCGTGCCAGCGTGCCAGCTCGTTTGCGGGTGTGTTGAAACGAATGCTCGAAGACGTAAAACCGTGCCCGGAACCCACAATCTTCAGATAGCTCACGTCTATAACGACTTGAGTGGCAAGACGGTAATCGCCCGGCGGTATATAGATAACTGCTCCAGGTTTTCCGCCATCATTTAGATCGGAAACAGTTTGCCTGCTCTTGATGTCTGCAATGATGCTATTGATGACCGCTCCGATATCCTCATGGGGATCACCTATGGGATACTTTGTTACGTCGTAACAGTTTTCGCTAATCATTATTGATGTCTTCTCGGACATTTCTCACTCCAGACCGGTAGTAGACTGACGTTCTTGATTGGGTTGTTGCCTGCAAGCCGACCGGGGAGTGCGTTCAAGCAGCTTTCTGTTTAGGTTTGCAGTAAGATCTAGCCGGAGATCCGAAGGAGTCGCAGGCGATTGGTGGCGATAGAGGCTCGTCATCCTTGTTTCTCTCCTGGCGATACCATCACCAGATGCTGGTGCGGGTGTCCGGTTCAAAGAAGTGAAGTTGTTCGGCATCAACAGCGACACGCGCGATGTCACCTGCGCGTACTGTGCTCTTCGGAGAAAAACGGGCTACAGCAGCTTTTTCGTCGCCTATGTCGGCGACCGCGTCCGGGTCGCCGGCATCCACCCAAGGTGCGTCGATATCCAGATGCACCATGGAATCAGAACCTAGCACCTCAACAAGAGTGACCGGGGCCGAGATCTCGGCCGAAGACGGCCGGATTGCGGCGTCGTTCATGTGCTCGGGCCGGACACCGACAATGACCTGACGGTTAGATGCACCGTTGAGCGAGGGGCGGCATTCGAAGACCCGCTCGGGGATTTCGAAACTGTTGCTGCCCAGGGTCAGGGTCCTTCCATCCAGAACGGCCTCGTACAAGTTCATCGAGGGCGATCCGATAAAGGCGGCGACAAAGACATTGCCAGGGCGATTGTACAGGTTTTGCGGTGTGTCGATTTGCTGCAGCACGCCGCCTTTCATGACAGCTACGCGGTCACCCATCGTCATCGCCTCGACCTGGTCGTGTGTCACGTAAATCGTAGTGACATTCAGTTTCCTTTGAAGGCTGGCGATCTCGGCGCGCATCTGCATGCGCAGCTTGGCATCGAGGTTCGACAACGGTTCATCCATCAGGAAGGCCGCTGGTTTGCGCACGATCGCTCGTCCCATGGCGACACGCTGACGCTGGCCTCCGGAAAGGAGCGCCGGCCTACGGTCGAGCAAAGCCGTCAATTCGAGGGTGCGTGCGGCTTCGTCTACGCGGCTGGCAATTTCGGCCTTCGGCAACCCGGCCATCTGCAGGGGAAAGGCGATATTTTCGCGCACTGTCTTGTGGGGATAGAGCGCGTAGGACTGGAACACCATGGCGATATCGCGATCCTTGGGATCGACATCGTTGACTAACCTGCCACCGATCCTGAGTTCACCGCTGGTAACGCTCTCCAGGCCGGCGATCATCCTGAGCGCCGTCGACTTTCCACATCCTGACGGACCGACGAAAACCATGAACTCGCCATCCCTGATGTCGAAGCTCAGATCGTGCAGAGCGTGAAAGCTGTTTCCGTAGACCTTGTTGATATTGCGCAGCTCAATGGCGGACATGCTTCTGCCTCCCTCATCCCTTTACAGCGCCGAATGTCAGGCCGCCGACGATCTGCTTTTGAAGTGCGAGCGTTACGACGATGACGGGAAGCGAATAGAGCACCGCGGCTGCGGTCATCGCTCCCCAGGCAAGCCCGTAGACTGAATTGTATTCGGCGATGACGATCGGTGCCGTTTTCGTAGCCTCCGAAGTCAGCAGCAACGCGTAGAGAAACTCGTTCCAACTCGTGATGAAGGTGAAGAGCGCAGTCACTGCGATCCCGCCGATCATGACCGGAAGGATAATCTTCCGGAATGCCTGGAAACGTGTGCAGCCATCCATGCGTGCTGCTTCTTCGAGTTCCTTCGGCACGCCTTCGAAGAAGGCGGACATGAGCAACAGCGCCAGCGGGACGGCAGCCGAGGTGTGGGCGAGAACCAGACCCGGAATTGTATCGAGCAGTCCCAGAGACTTTAGTAGCTGGAACAGTGGCACACCGAGGGACACCGACGGCACCATGCGCGTGACCAGCGCAAACAGCAGGAACAGGGTGGTGATCCTGCGCCGGTACTGCGTTGCGACGTAGGCTGCGGGGACCGCCACCGCCAGCGACAGCAGGGTTGTCAGCACCGCCACCGTGAGCGAGCTTGCGAACGCCTTCGGCAGAGCCGACGATTGCAGTACTTCGCGAAAGTTTTCGAGCGAGACCACTGCAGGCAGGAAGCTCGGCGGAATCTGCTGGACATCCGCCGCCGGCTTGATCGAGGTCATGAGCAGGTAGACGTATGGCAGCGCATAGGACAGAACGAGCACGAGGGCTGCCGCGTTGACGAGGATGCCATTGATATTGAAGCGGCGTGCCCTACGCATGAGCCGGCCTCCATATCTTCCAATATGCCGCGGCGGCGAGAAGCATCATGACGATCAGGAACAGGGTCCCGGACGCCGATGCCTCGCCGAGATCGCCGAACCGAACCATGCGCTGATAGATGTTCATCGAGAACACTTCAGATGCGTGATTGGGACCCCCTTGCGTCTGTATCCAGATGAGGTCGAAGGTCTTGGCCGCATCCACAGCGCGGACGATGACAATGACGGCGATAACCGGACGCATCAGCGGCAAGGTGACATGCCAAAACCGCTTGAACGCATTCGCGCCATCGATCCGGGCAGCTTCGAGCAAGTCTCTCGGAATGTTCGTCAATCCGGCGTAGGACACGAGCGCGACAAAGGAGGTCGTCAGCCAGATATCGGCGAAGGAAACGGAATAGATGACGATGTCCTCGTCGGACAGCCAGGCGATCGCATCGGGGTCTGTGATAATACCCAGATGGACGAGCCCATAATTGAGAATGCCAATGTTGCCGACGAGCAGGAAGCGCCACAACAGACCGGCGACGATCGGCGGCACCATCAGCGGCAGCGTGAAGACCGTGCGGTGCCAGCGCGATCGGCCAGGAAGCGCCGAAAACAGGAGAGCGGCGCAGAAGCCGAAGGCAAACTCGAAGAACAGCGCAAAGACCGAATATTGAAACGTTCTCATTGCGCTTTCGGCGACACGCTTGGAGGTTAGCGCGTCGATATAGTTCTTGAGCCCGACCCACTCCCTTATGTGGGGGGTGATGGTGTCGACCTTGAAAAAGGAATCGAACACCAGGAGCCCCACCGGGTATGCGACCAGCAGCCCTAGGATGGCGAGCGCCGGCGCAAGCATGCAGAGCACAAATCGGTCTTCACCCGACATGGCTGTCTCCGAAAGCTGATGATAGGCGGAGGATTCTCTCCTCCGCCGACGATGCGGATATAGAGTTAGTCGAGGATGTCCTCGATCGTTTCCCTGGCATCGGCCAGGACCTTGCCGACATCCGCTTTGCAGGCCAGGGCCTGCTGCACGGCGGGAAGGACAGCTTCATCGACGATTTCCTGGTATTTCTCATTCATCGGCCGCCCCTGGGTCGCCGGCGCACTCAAGGTCTCAAGCAGCGGCGTGAAATGCTCATATCCCGGCTTGCCGGAATAGCTGCGATAGGCGGAGTTCGTCGCGGCGAGGCCGAGCGGCGCTTCGATGCCCAATGCATTGTTGGCGATCGCAAAGGCTATGAATTTCTTGGCCAGGTCCTTGTGCTGCGACGTCGAAGGAACAACATTGTACCACGGCCCCGGAATGGCGGCGATTCCGGCATCGCCCGCCAGCATCGGTGCAACGCCGACCTTTCCGCTGACCTTGGAATCCGCAGGCGTCATCTTGTAGGCGTGGGCCCAGAATTTCATCATGGCCGTCTTGCCTTGATAGAACAGGTTCTGAGCCTCGCCCCAACCGATCTCATTCACGTTCGCCGGCACCGATTGATCGGTGCAGCGCGGGGCGATGTAGAATTCGAGCGCCTTTTTATGCGCTTCGTTATCGATGATAACTTTGCCATCCTTGTCGAGGATCACACCGGGCGAGCCCGCCTGAAGCACATGTGCCATCCACTCTTCGGAAAAGGTGCCGATGGTATCGGTGCCCCAGAAGTCGGTTTTGCCGTCGCCATCCGTGTCGCGGGTGAAGAACTTTGCCATGTCGCGCCATTGCTGCCAGGTCTTCGGCGGAGCAAGGGGATAGCCATACTTCTCTCGGAACGCCTTCTGCTCCTCCGGTTTTTCAAAGAGGTCCTTCCGATAAAAAACGATCTCCGCATTCGCCCAGGCGGGCATTCCGATCATTTTGCCGCCAACCTGAGAGTCGGCGAGCAAAGCTGGCGGCAGATCCTTGCGAACCGCGTCGGTGAAAAGCGGTGAGAGATCCTCGACATGGCCCGCGAATTTGGCGTTCCAGACAACATCGATCGTAACAACATCGAACGCCGATGAACCGGAGGCGATCTCGGCCGAGAATTTGTCGAATACGCCCTGGTAGGGAACGACCGTGAACTTCACCTCGACGCCGGTCTCGGCGGTGAACTTCTCGGCCACGGCCTTCTGCAGCATCTCGCCGCCGCCCTCGACCAGGATATTGATGGTTTCGGCGTTCGCCGGCGCCGCCATGAAGATGAGCGCAAGCGCGCTGGCTGAAAGCAAATCCTTCATGGAATCCTCCTCCCTTACAGCGAGGCTCTCACTCCAGCCTCCGATAAAGGCAACCATAATTGGGGCATGACGACGTTGTCAATGCACATTGTCGACGTTGTCATGAAAAATGTCGACGTTGTCATCTCCTTGGTGTACTACTGCTTTCGGAGAGAGAGGATTCCGATATGGTCAGCATCGTCAGTGTCGCTAAAGCGGCAGGGGTATCGAACAAGACCGTGTCCCGGGTAATCAACGGCGAACCGCATGTGACCGAGGACACGCGTGAAAGAGTGGAAAAGGCCATTCGGGATCTCGGCTACATTCCCAACATGGCCGCGCGCCAAATACGCTCAAGCCGCTCCAACACGTTCGGGATCATCACCGACTATGTTTCCACGACTCCCTATTCGGTGGATATCGTGCGCGGAATCCAGGATTGGGCCAACACGCACGGAAAAAGCATCCTGATGGCAAACTCCGGCGGGTTACCCGAAAGGGAGGCGGAAATCTGGAAGATGTTCCGGTCCCACCGTATCGACGGGGTGCTCTATGTGACCATGTACCACCGCGTCGTGGATCCCGAGGCCGGGGATGTGAGCATACCGACAGTAATGATCAACTGCCGGCCGCAGACGGGCGAACTCTTGCCATCCATCGAGCCTGACGACTTTCAGGGCGCCCGGGACCTCACCCGATATTTGCTTGAACGGGGACATCGCAGGATCGGCTATATCAGGCTCAACCCGATTCTGCTCGGCGCCCAACTGCGCCTCGATGCCTTCCGCCGCACCGCGAAGGAATTCGGCCTCGCGGAGAGCGACCTCTCCATTCGTCTTGGAATGGAAGGCCCGGTCGGAGCGGAGGAGAATTATGTGTTTGCGGCAGCGTCCGAAATTTTGCAGCAAAAGGATCGTCCAACCGCGATCATGAGCGGCAATGATGAAATGGCGATCCAGATCTATATTGCAGCTTTGACGTTAGGACTAAGAATCCCGCAGGACGTCAGCATTGTCGGTTTTGACGATTTCAGAACGGTATCGTTGGCGCTCAAGCCCGAACTGACCACCGCGGCATTGCCGTACTATGATCTCGGTTTTCAGGGTGCCGAGTGGTTGAACAGCGTCATTTCTGAAGAAAAGGTGCGCGCGAGTCGTCGCGTCATCTCGTGCAAACTTGTCGAGCGTACATCCGTGTGTGCTCTGTAAAACTGCCAACTTTCTGCTCGCCCAGTCTCAGGTCCGCCGTCGCCTCGACGCGACGGTCGCGCCGTGCCAGCCGCAGATAGTCCTTGTAGGCAAGCAGCACAGTCCTCGGGCGGCCATTCTTGGCGATGATCACCGGCTCGCGCAGGGCGGCATCCTGGCGGAACAGCTCGATGCCATCCTGCCGTTCGACCGCCGCGACGAGCGCGCCGCGCTGCTGACCGCCGACGACGTCGCCACACTCAAACACCTGGCGCAGCAGGGCATGGGCGAAAACACGCGGCGGGCATCCGGCTGATCGTCTGAGCCGTGCGGAACGGGATACCGACTCGGAGACCCCTATGGATGTGGCGCGATCAGCGACAGCGTCGGAAAGTAGGTGCGATAGCGTCCGATATCGCGGGTCAGCAGCGGAAACTGGCTAACTGCGGCATGCGCGCCGATGAAAAAGTCAGATAGGACACCAGTCCTTGATCCTCCTGCCCGGCGATATTGCGTGAAAGCTTTTCCTGCAAGGAAAAGCGCGGCTCGAGGAATTGGCGTCATCTCCAGTCCAGCCTCCTCGAGAAATACTTCAAGATCCTCAACGCGATCGTATCTGACCGACAGCTCCGCGTAGACCAAATCGTTGATCAGCAAAGGCCCGTTCAGACTCGCCGCTTCGAGCTGAGCAATCGCCCAATCTGCCCAATTGTCGTCGTTGGTGACAACGTCCAAGAGGACGTTGGTGTCGATGAATGTCATGCTTCGCCACGGGTCAGGGCCATGATGGAGTCGGTATCGAGTCCTTTACCGGCATGACCCCGCAACTTCGCAAAGCGGCTCGCCGGCGGCTTTTTGTCTGCACGCGTCAGCACGACGGTGCCGTCGGCAGCACGGCGAAAGTCAACTTTGCTTCCGGGAACGATGCCCAATAAATCGCGCACTGGCTTCGGAATCGTCACTTGCCCCTTGGCGGTAACTGTCGTTGCCATCTGCCTTCCTCGGTAATACCAGACACATGAAAGGTATTACCTCATGCAGGCGATTTCAAGCAGGCCGGGGAACGCCGAGCCGCCTCAATGGTGGTAACCGCCCGCTTTCCGCATCATAGACGACTCTACGTTCGAGGCTCGATTGGCTGCCAAATGCTCATTCTGCGGGTCTCCGGCATTAAGAAGATGGCGAGCGCGAAGCACACTGCAGGAACGACGATTGGGTAGATCAGCGCGTACCCGATGCTACCCGTCGCTGCGAAAGCCGCCGAGGTGATGAACGGCACCAATCCGCCGCCCCAGCCGTTTCCGATGTGATACGGCACTGACACCGACGTGTATCGAATCCTTCCGGGAAAATACTCCGCCAGAAACGCCCCAACCGGCCCGTAGACCATGCCGACATAGCAGACGAGGATGAAGATGATGAAGATCGCGATTGGATAGTTGATGTTGTCGGGTTGCGTGACCGCACCGAGCCACGAATACAGCGGGTAATAGGTGAGCGCGGCGAGCAGCATTCCTCCCAGGATCACTGGCTTGCGGCCGATAATATCGGAAAGCCAGCCAAACAGGATCAGGCTCGGCGTTGCAAGAAGCAGTGCCGCTCCGACGATATAGGCCGAGTTCAGCGGATCCACTTTGGAGACCTGCTGCAGAAAGTACAGCGCCCAGAATTGTCCGCTGTACCAGACCACCCCCTGCCCGATGAGCACGATGGTGGCGATGCCAACATATTTGATGTTGGAGCTGAGGAACGCTTCCCTCCAGGGATTTTGGGTCATCTGCCCCTTGGCCTTGATCTCCTGGAAGATTGGTGTCTCCTGGAGCTGGAGCCGGATGTAGATTGCGATGCCTACCAGCAGGAACGACACCAGGAACGGAACGCGCCACGCCCATGCGTCGAAAGCTTCGCTGCCGAAATAGGTTCGCGCCGCGATGATCACCGCCAGCGACACCACGATTCCGAGAGTCGGAGAAGTCTGGAGCCAGCCTGTGTAGTAGCCGCGGCGTTCATCGGGAACGTGCTCGGCGACGTAGGTGATGGCGCCGCCATACTCGCCGCCCAAGCACAAGCCCTGGATCATCCGCAAGCTGAAGAGGAGGAACGCAGCCGTCAGACCGATCGACTCGTAGGTCGGGATTAAACCGATCGCACCGGTGCCCAATCCCATTCCTGACAGCGTAATCAGGAACGTGTATTTGCGGCCGACCCGATCGCCCATCCAGCCGAAGAGGAAAGCGCCCAGTGGGCGGATCAGGAATCCTGCCGTGAAGAGCGCAATCGTACTCAACAGCGCCGCAACCGGGTGTGATTGCTCGAAGAACTTGACCGACAGAACCGCAGCCAGGCTCCCGAAGATATAGAAATCATACCATTCGATGATGTTTCCCACCGATGCCGCAACGATCACACGGCGGAAATCCGTCGGGACTTGAATGGCCATGTTGCTTCCTCCCGTTTCAAGACATGGCTCCCTGCAATTTCCAATAGTTTTACCACAAAAATAGCTTGGCCAAAATTGAGTATTGCTCCGGAACCGACAGATCTCTGGTAGTAAGGGCTGGCAGAAAAACCTCTCGTTCGCGGGAATTGCGAGTTGTTACTTCATCGTAAGGATGCCCCGCGCGCATCGGCGGACGAAGAAGCGGACTGCCGCTTTGGTGACGTCGTGGACGGGAAAGGGCTGAAAGCCCTTGCCGATCACGGCAGTCGAGCCCGTTCAAGCTGCGTTCATGCAAAACGGGCTAAACTATTGAAAGACAAGACGGTGGCGGCCGCCTGACAGAAGCTGGCAGGCGCTCCAACTATGCCCGGGAACCGGAAAGGCCGGAGTAGATTCAAATACCGGACGTGGCATGACGCCCGCCTCCCAGGGAGTTGAAAAACGTGAAACGCACCCTTTTGAAAATTGCCGCGAGCGGTATGCTCTTGCTTGCTCCGGCGATCGCTCAGGCAGCAGAGGGCTTCGCGACGGCGAACGTCAATATGCGCGCCGGCCCAAGCACGGCATATCCGGCGATTACCGTAATACCGGCCGGCGAATCCATCGAGATCTACGGCTGTCTTGCCGACGTGCCATGGTGCGACGTGGAGTTCTACGACGGCCGTGGCTGGGTGCATGGCCGGTACATCCAGGCACTTTATCAACAGCGCCGGGTATATGTCGGTCCTCAATATTATCGCCGGCTCGGTATTCCTGTCGTCGTCTTCAGCTTCGGCAGCTATTGGGATCGTCACTACCGCGACCGTGATTTCTATCGCGACCGCGATCGCTGGCGCCGCGGGCCGGACTTCTATCGCAGCCCGGATCGCCGTGCGGAACCTGACCGCCCGCCCAGCCGCAGGCCTGGCTTCGAGCCGAGGCCAGCTCCGCGCCCGGATTTTGACCGGAGATTGGAGCGGAGGCCCGATTCCAGTCGCAGTCCTGAAAGACGCCGGGACTTCGACGATCGTCCGGATCTCCTTCCGGACGTCGAGCGCGTGCCCAACCGCAGGCCCGATGTCGATCGGCGGCCGGACTCCGATCGTGATCTACGCAATGATCGCGATCGCAGCCGCCGGAACTTCGAACGCGGGGGCGATGACGGCAATCGCGTCATCCGCCGCGGCGACGACGATCGCAGCCGGAACGGTGGTGACAGCGACCGCCGCAGGCCGCAGCGGCGGGTCTGCCAGCCGGGCGATCCGGATTGCCCGAACTAGTGGTGGTCGGCGACGAGGAATTGATCCTCAGGGGCCACGGTGTCCGGTAAGACGACGACGCGTATCGGACTCCGCGGCCGCCGGACCAACGACATGGCCCTGCCGAAAGACAGGCAGAGCGCCAAAGGACACAACCAGCCGGCTGCAGGGCGACTGAACGGCCCGGGCCGCCGTCATGCCGAAGTGCCTTGGGTTCTCGACACCGAGATTCACCATACCTGAAAGACGAGGAGCCCGGCACACCGTCGCGCGCCTTCTTTCGCAGAAGTCTCGCCGCTCGCTAAACCGCCCCGGGGTTCCAGCCGCGCCCTCTGCTGCCAAACATTTCGTATCCGTCCTTGGTGACGGCGAGCGTATCCTCGAGCTTGATGAAACCGCGCTCCGGGTGAAGCATCGTCGTCTCGACGGAAACGACCATTCCTGCCTCCAGGGGTCGATCCGCATCTACGCCTTCATAGGCGACGGGGTGGTTGGTCATCAGGAACGGCGCTTCGTGGCTGATGAGACCCATGCCGTGGCAGAAGAAGTCGGTAAAGGCGGCGGACGGCGAGCTTTTCAAAACCTCTTCCGCCGAGGCGATCATCTCACTGCCCGTTGCCCCGGCCCTGATCCTGGCAAAGGCCGCCTGCTGGACCGAATCGACTTCAGCCAGCAGGTCCTCGAGCTCCGCATCGGGCTCGCCGAGCACGCCCATCCGGCAAAGGTCACCGATATAGCCCTGGTAGTTGCCGCCGGAATCAATCGAAAGCACCTCACCCTTCGCCCATGCCTGCGGCGAGGCCGCACGGTTGTGACTGGCACCCAGCGTCAGCAGGCAATACTCGAAATGCAGCCCACGATTGGTTTCTTCTCGCCTGAGCCGTTCAATGATCTCGCCCTTGGTGGATCCCTCGCGTGCAGCCGCGATGGTGGCTAGCATTGAATCGGTGATCAGTTCGGAGGCAACCTTGAGCTTCTCCAGCTCCTGCGGTGTCTTGATCGAACGCAGCCGCTCGAGCGTGTGCGTCGCGTCCACGAAACGCGCAGCTTCAAGGCGAGAAGCCAAGAGATCCCGCGCATCGGCGGGCAGGAAGGGCGGTTCGATGCCGATCCGAGCACCCGCCTTACCGATCTTCCTCAGGTGCTCGACCGCAAGAGCTGCTGCGTCGAGTGTACCCCAGGTCGCCGTATGAACGGCGGGTGTCCAGAAAGGGTTGTTCTGGTGTTCTCCCCCTTCCATGCGGTTGCCGATATACGCCGAGTGATCGGGAGAGCCCTTCTCATAAACGACGATCGGCAGATAACGGCTGTGGCCAATAGCATCCATCGCGGCGAAGAAGATGAACCTGTAGCCGCCCAGCAGGTACTGCGTGTTGTGCTTGGATGTGGCGAGCAGAACGTCAATGCCCGCCTCCTCCATGAGCTTGTCGAGTTTCGCCGCATCGAAGGGCGGCCCCGCCGCCCGCATTTGTGTTGGGCTGATATCCACGGAATTTCTCCCACAAAGCCGTTGTCGTGCGCCCTCAGGTACCGGGCGGGATCAGACGGAAATCAGGCAGATCCCGAAGCGCACGCTCGGGGCCGGCCGGTGAGTAGACCACGAAAAGCTGCATCGGGCCGGGGCCCGTGTTTCTCGTCGAGTGGAAGCGGCTTTCCGGTACATAGATAGTGCAGCCGGGCCCAACCCTCTGCGTCACCGGATCCCCGTTCTCGTCCTCCACCATCTGCTCGCCCTCTCCCGAGATGACGAAAATGATCTCTTCCGCGCCCGGATGATTGTGACGCGCATGCCCCTCCCCACTCGGCAAATCGACCACACCACCCGAGAAGCGTTCGGCTCCGTTCACCTCCGGTGCGACCGTCAGCGCAAGCCGGCCCCAGTCGAAGCCGAAGCTGTCGACATCCTCCGCGTAGAGAAAATATTTGTCCTTTGCCATGCCGCGGCCTCCTCCGCATCCTGCTCGCTTCAGACCACCGTACTGGTGGCAAGCGCCTTGAACTCTTCCGTCTGCTTGCGGATCGCCACCTCCGCAGGCAGGCGTTCCATGGAACTTGCGCCATAAAAACCATTGCAGCTTGGGCAACGATCCAGGATGTACCGTGCATCCTCCGGCATCGAAATCGGTCCCCCGTGGCAGAGCACGATGACGTCTGTGCGTACCGAGCGCGCGGCCGCCGCTATCGCGTCGATTTCGCTCACGCAATCGTCGAGCGAGATCGCGGAGGTGGCGCCGATCGCGCCTCCCGTGGTAACGCCCATATGAGCGACGACGATGTCCGCACCCGCCTTCGTCATCGCGATCGCTTCTTCCCGGTTGAAGACATAGGGTGTCGTCAGCAGGTCGAGCCGGTGGGCCTCGGCGACCATTTCCACCTCGAGGTCATAGCCCATTCCGGTCTCCTCGAAACTCCGCCGCATCCGTCCATCGAAGAGGCCGATGGTGGGGAAATTCTGCACGCCGGAAAAGCCCATGGCCTTCAGTTCCGCGAGAAACTGGGGCATGAAAACGAATGGATCGGTGCCATTGACACCGGCGAGTACCGGTGTCGCCTTCACGACCGGCAGCACCTCCAGGGCCATTTCCTTCACGATCTCATTGGCATTTCCATAGGCGAGCAGACCGGCCGCCGAGCCGCGGCCCGCCATGCGGTAGCGGCCGGAGTTATAGATGATGATCAGGTCGATGCCCCCCGCCTCTTCGGCCTTGGCCGAAATCCCCGTTCCCGCCCCACCTCCGATGATCGGCTTGCCGGCGGCGATCATGCCATGGAACTTTTCAAGAATGAACTTGCGGGGGATAAGTGGCATCGGTGTCTCTTTCAGGGGTTGGCGATGTTTCGGTAGGCGGCGACTGCGGCCTCGGCAAACTGCGGATCGTTGATGTGGAGCGGAAGGCGCTCGATGCGGCGCCGGTCATTTCTATCGACGGTGGCTTCCAATGCCTCGAAGAGCGCCGCATCCGCCGCAGGATCGAAGAAGGCGCCGCCCTCGACATCGAGCGCCGACACGCCGCGCTCCGGGATCAGGAACCGGAGAGGACCGTTGCAGCGGTTCAGCTTTGCGCCAATCCACCTTCCGATCGCGGCGCATTCCTCCGGAGTCGTGCGCATGAGCGTGACGTTTGGATTGTGGCGGTACAAGAGCCGGTCGGAATATCGCTCAGGCACCGTCTCGGGCGCCCAGAAATTGACCATATCCAAAGCCCCGACGGAGCCGACATAGGGCAGATCGGTGCGCGCAATTGCGCCGAAACGGTCCTCCGTCGCCGGCAGCACGCCGCCGAAGAGAAGATCGCACACCTCCGTCGTGGTGATGTCGAGCACCCCCGACAGAAGCCCGGTGTCCGCAAGCTTCTCCATCGCTCGTCCGCCGGTGCCTGTGGCGTGGAAAACCAAACAGTCATGGTCAACCCTCAGCCGTTCAACGATTGCAGTCACACAGGGCGTCGTCACGCCGAACATGGTCAGGCCGAGAGCGGGCTTCGAGGCCGTTTCCTCCGCCGGCCGGTTCGCCATGGCGGTAATCGCTTCGGCCGCGTTTTTCAGGATCACGCGGCTCACGCGGTTGAGCCCGGCCATGTCGGTAACCGACGGCATCATGATGATGTCGGAGACGTCGACATAGGGTGCCACGTCGCCGGACGCGAGCGTCGAGACCATGACCTTCGGCAGTCCGAGCGGGAGCCTGCGCATGCCGGCGGTGATGATCGACGTCCCGCCCCCGCCACCGATGCCCACCACGCCTGCGACGTCTTCGCGTTCGGGAAGAAAGCGCGCGAAGGCCTCGCCCATCGCGGCGACCGCCATTCCTCGGTCGTCGCCGGAAAACACCGCGGCGGCACCGTCCGGATGGGCGGCAGCCACTGTCTCGGCGGGAATGTCGACCGTAATGGCGGGACGACGTGTGCCGACATCGACCAGAACAGGCCGGCCGCCCGCTGCCTCGACGCAGGAGGCAAGATAAACGAGTTCCTCCCCCTTCGTGTCGGCCGTCCCGACGACGTAGATGTGCTTCATCTCTCCTCCCCGGCGACCCCTGGCCCTCCTCTGCCTTGAAAAGCCGCCCCATGCCGGCCGTTTGCCGGCACTTGCAAAATTATGAGATGCGCGTATCGTAAAGATATGGATGTCTCACGTCAACAGAGCGAATCCTCCGCACGCGCCGAACGCGGTCCCCGGGCCCGCACACGCAAACTCATGCTGGATACCGCCACACGATTGATGCAGTCGGGTATAACGCCCTCGGTGAGTGAGGTCGCGGAAGCCGCCGAAGTTTCGCGCGCGACTGCCTACCGATATTTTCCGAGCCAGGCGGCGCTGGTTCATGCGGTGGTGCACGAGGCGCTCGGTCCGATTCTCGACTGGCGATCCGAAGCGCCCGATGCGCTCACCCGCGTCGGCGATCTGCTCGCAACCGCCATGCCGCGCATCGATGAGTTCGAGGCGACTTTCAAGGCTGCGCTGAAGCTCTCGCTCGACCAGTGGGCCCAGCGCCAGGCCGGCACGCTCGGTAACGAACCACAGCTCACGCGAGGGCACCGCGTCGAACTCCTTCGACAAGTCACCGTGCCGCTCGAGGGCAAGGTGTCCGATGAGGCGCGCGAGCAGCTGGCTCAGGCGCTCTCGCTTGTTTTCGGTGTGGAAGTGCTGGTCGTGCTCAAGGACATTTGGGGCCTCTCGGCCGAACGCGCGCAATCCGTTGCAGAATGGGCGGCGGCAGCCTTGGTCGAGGCCGCGGTGCGGGAGGCGCAAACAGCGGCATGATCTTGCGCACTCTCGCCGCGCATGGGAAACTGGTTTGACCACTTGGAGGAAGGGCGTGTGCGACGGCTTGTGGACAAGCTCGCCCTGCTTGAAATGCGGGTGGAGCATGCGAGGGTAAAAATCGGCGACAAGCCGGCATTGCCGCGGTGGACTGCGGCAGATGGCGGCGAAACAGTGACCTTGACCCTCGTTGGATTTGGTACTACCAGATTGGTGCTGCATTCCTTCGGGCTTGATATCTGTCCCAGTTGCAAGGGTCGAGGAGGACCCGCCGCAGAAGCGCCAATCAGGAGGATTTGACAGACGGACCGCCGTGGTAAGGCGGGCGGGATACACAAAGGGGAGGAAGTGTCATGCGCAAGACAGTGGCCGGCCTGTTGGCTGGTATCAGCTTTATGTTCGCCTGCGGGACGTCCGCGCAATCGCAAGAGCTGACGATTTTCTGGGCCGAATGGGACCCGGCCAACTATCTCCAGGAGCTTGTAAACGAATACGAGGCCGAGACCGGCGTGAAGATCACGGTCGAGACGACTCCTTGGGCGGACTTTCAGACGAAGGCCTTTACCGAATTCAACGCCAAGGGCTCGGCCTATGACATGGTCGTCGGCGACTCGCAATGGATCGGCGCCGCATCGGAGGCCGGCCACTACGTCGATCTCACCGAGTTCTTCAACCAGCACAAGCTGAACGAGGTGATGGCTCCCGCCACGGTGAAGTACTACTCGGAGTATCCTGCGAACTCCGGCAAATACTGGTCGATCCCTGCCGAGGGCGACGCTGTCGGGTGGTCATACCGCAAGGATTGGTTCGAGGACCCGAAGGAGATGGAAGCCTTCAAGGCGAAGTATGGCTATGATCTCGCTCCGCCGAAGGACTGGAAGCAGTTGCGCGACGTCGCCGAGTTCTTCCATCGTCCGGACCAGAAGCGCTACGGCATCGCGATCTACACCGACAACTCCTATGACGGCCTCGTTATGGGCGTAGAGAATGCCATCTTCTCTTTCGGTGGAGAACTCGGAGACTACAGCACATACAAGGTCGACGGGATCATCAACTCGGAGAAGAACGTCAAGGCTCTGGAAGCCTACCGCGAGCTTTACGGCTTCACCCCTCCAGGCTGGGCCAAGTCCTTCTTCGTCGAGAACAACCAGGCGATCACCGAAAATCTGGCGGCGATGAGCATGAACTACTTCGCCTTCTTCCCGGCGCTGGTCAATGAAGCATCAAACCCGAACGCGAAGGTGACGGGCTTCTTTGCCAACCCGGCCGGCCCGGATGGCGACCAGTATGCCGCTCTCGGCGGCCAGGGCATCTCCATCGTCTCCTATTCGGAAAACAAGGAAGAGGCGATGAAATTCCTTGAGTGGTTCGTCAAGGACGAGACACAGAAGCGCTGGGCCGAGCTCGGCGGTTACACGGCAAGCGCCAAGGTGTTGGAGTCCGAAGAGTTCCAGAATGCGACGCCCTATAACAAGGCCTTCTACGAGACCATGTTCAAAGTGAAGGACTTCTGGGCAACGCCCGAATATGCCGAGCTGCTGATCCAGATGAACCAACGCATTTATCCCTATGTGACGGCCGGCCAGGGTACGGCAAAGGAGGCGCTCGACGCTCTCGCCAACGACTGGAACGCGACCTTCAAGAAGTACGGCCGCCAATAACGCTAAGACACTGCGGGAGGGTGCCCGGCTCCCTCCCGTTCTTCAACTTGGCACCGGACAGGGCTCGCGCCGGACGTGGCGACGCGCTCAGGCAATACGCAGATGGCGCGAGCGCGCCCTGCGTCGGGCTCTGGGAGGAGGAGCACATTGGCCACCGTGGTTATGACATCGTTGGATTCGAAGTCGCGCGCCGCTTCGCGCGGCTTGAGCGACATCAAAATCCGCAACCTTTTCATTATTCCGACGATCCTGTTCCTGATCGTCTTCAACATTTTCCCGTTGATCTACTCGCTCGGCTATTCCTTCACCGACTTTCGTGCTTCGACGAACGCGCCGGCTACCTTCGTCGGCCTGCAGAACTACCGGGAACTGTTGAACGACCCCTTCATCTGGGCAAACTTCGCCATTACGGCGAAATACGTGATCGTGTCGGTTACCGGGCAGGTTGTCGTCGGTTTCGGCACGGCGATGCTGCTCAACCGTGAAATTCCGTTCAAGGGTCTCATCACGACACTGCTTCTGCTGCCGATGATGCTGTCGATGGCGGTGGTCGGGCTCTTCTGGAAGCTGCTCTACGATCCTTCCTTCGGCATCATCAACTACGCGCTCGGCCTCGGCTCCTTCGAGTGGCTGGCGAATCCCGAAATGGCACTCTACGCTGTCGCCATCACCGACATCTGGATGTGGTCGCCCTTCGTGATGCTGCTCTCGCTCGCGGGGCTTTCGGCCGTGCCGAGGCACCTTTACGAGGCGGCTGCCATCGACCGAGCGGGACCGTTCTACACCTTCTTCCGTATCACTCTGCCGCTCGTTGCGCCGATACTCATGATCGCAATCATCTTTCGCACGATGGAGGCTTTCAAGACGTTCGATCTCGCCTACATTCTCACCAGCCAGCCGACCACGGAGGTGATCTCGATCCGCCTCTACAAGATGGCGTTTCAGGAATGGCAGACCGGGCGGTCCTGCGCACTGGCCTACATAGTGCTGATCATGGTGCTCGCGATCACCAACATTTACGTCAAGTATCTCAACAGGGTGAAGGAGCGCTGAGATGGCGGCCGTCCAAACTCGCTCCGAGCGCGCGCTGAACCGGGTGGCGATCGCCGCCGTGCTCGTCATCACGCTGCTGTTCCTCGCGCCGATCTATTGGATCACGTCTACGGCCTTCAAACCGCGGAACCTCGCGACGACCATCCCCCCGACGGTCATTTTCGAGCCGGAGATCTCGCCCTTCGTCAAGCTCTTCACCAAACGCTCTCAGTTGCGGTCGGCACCGGAGCCGGAAGACTATGCTGCCGCTCCCTGGTGGGAACGGCTGGTCTTCGACGGCGGTGAAAAGGTCGTGCGTTCGGGACGCGGTGAGGTGCAGTTGTCCGGCTACCCCAGCCGTTTCATGAATTCGCTCATCGTGGCGATCACCTCTACGGTGCTCGCCGTTGGCATGGGCACCTTCACGGCCTACGGCTTCTCGCGTTTCAAAGTGAAGGGCGAAGCGGACCTGTTGTTCTTCATTTTATCCACACGCATGCTGCCGCCCGTGGTCGTGGCGATCCCGATGTTCCTGATGTACCGGGCCGTCGGGCTGAACGACACTCACTGGGGTCTCATCATCCTCTACACCGCCTTCAATCTGTCCTTCTCGGTCTGGCTGATGAAGGGCTTCATCGACGAGATTCCCAAGGAGTACGAGGAGGCGGCGCTCGTCGACGGCTACACGCGCTTGGAAGCCTTCTTCAAGATTGTGCTGCCGGAGGCCGCCACAGGCATCGCCGCGACCGCGGTCTTTTGCTTCATCACGGCGTGGAATGAATATGCCTTCGCGTTGATCATGACGAACCGGCGCGCGCAAACGGCACCGCCCTTCATCCCGAGCCAGGTCGGCTCTGGCCTTCCGGACTGGACCGTCATCGCCGCAGGTACCTTCCTGTTCCTGCTGCCGGTCGCAATCTTCACCTTCCTGCTCAGGAACCATCTCCTGCGCGGCATGAGCTTCGGAGCGATCCGCAAATGACGTTTCGTGCCATAAACGAGAAGTATCTCGCGCCAGGGGCGCAGCTTCTGATGATTTTCGGCATCATCGCGCTGTGCCAGCCATGGAACCTGTTCCTTCATCGCTATGGATTGACGATGACGTTAGTTGGGCTGATTGCCTTCATGATCACGTCGAAGGTCCCGCCGGAACAGAAAGCTGACGAGAGCAGGAATCCATGACGCAGATTGAATTACGCGGCATTGAGAAGCACTTTGGTGCCGTTCAGGTCATCAAGGACCTCAATCTCACCATCGCCGACAACGAGTTCATTGTTCTGCTTGGCCAGTCGGGCTGCGGCAAGACGACCACTCTACGCGCGATCGCCGGGCTCGAAACGATCGATCAAGGCGACATCCTCATAGACGGTCAGCCGGTGCAGCACATAAAGGCGTCGCACCGGGACATCGCCTTTGTGTTCCAGTCCTTCTCGCTCTACCCGCACATGACGGTTTTCGAGAATATCGCCTTCCCGCTCCGCGCCACGCGCGGCAATCGTACGGATATCGAGCGCGAGGTTCAGGCGGTCGCAAAAACGCTCCAGATCACCCACCTGCTCGCCAAAAGGCCCTCCGCTCTTTCCGGCGGCGACATGCAGCGCGTGGCGATCGGTCGGGCACTCGTCCGGCGTCCCAAGGCGATGCTCATGGATGAGCCGATCGGCGCGCTTGACGCGAAGCTCCGCGAAGAGATGCGCGCTGAAATCAAGCGACTTCACATCAAACAGGGCTCGACAACGATCTATGTGACCCACGACCAGGTCGAAGCGATGTCGCTGGCCGATCGCATTGTCGTCATGCACGAAGGCGTGCTGCAGCAGGTCGGCAGCCCTCACGAGGTCTACGCTCGTCCTGCGAACATGTTCGTCGCGCAGTTCGTCGGGAGTCCGGTCATGAACATGTCCGACGTGACGGTTTCCGAGGACGCGGGGCATGCGCGCGTCCTGGTCCGAGGCGCTCCAACTCCCTTCGATTTTCCGTCGAGTCTCACGGCCCAGCTCGCTGCCGCCGGGGCTCAAAACGGCAATCTCACTCTGGGCGTACGACCCGAAGGGGTCCTCGTGTCGAGGGACGCACGTGACGGCTTCGTGCCCGTCGAGGCGCATATCATCGAACCGCTCGGCTCGCATGACATCATAGACCTGCAGGTAGGCGACCAGATGCTGCGCGCGCGGACAAAAAGTGGTTTCGTACCCCGGCCCGGCGAGGCCGTCTGGGCTCGCATAGATCCGGCTCAGGCGCATTTCTTCGACAGCTCGACTGGCACATCTTTCGGGATCAGGCTCTGATGGCGCACATCGAACTCAAAGGCATTACCAAGACCTTCGGAACCCACACCGCCCTGAAGGATCTCAGTTTCGAAATTGCGGACGGAGAGTTTTTCGTGCTGCTCGGCGAAACGGGCGCCGGCAAGACGACGACCCTCAGACTGATCGCCGGGCTCGAAAAGCCGACGGGCGGACAGATCTTCATCGACGGTGAGGATGTCGCCGACTGGGGCGCCGCCGAGCGCGACGTGGCGCTTGTGCTGCAGCAGTATTCGCTCTATCCCCGCTATACCGTCCGCGAGAATCTGGAATTTCCGCTGAAATCTCGCATCCGGCGTGTCGAAGCGGTCGAGATCAAGGAGCGTGTCGCCCGTGTCGCGAGGACGCTGCGGATCGAGCATTTGCTCGACCGCAAGACGGACCGCCTATCGGGTGGCGAGATGCAGCGCGTGTCCATCGGCCGAGCCATCGTGCGCAAACCGCGCGTCTTTCTGATGGACGAACCCCTTTCCGCTCTCGACGCCAAACTGCGCGAGGCGCTGCGCACTGAACTCAAGAACCTTCAGATGAATCTCGGCGCGACCTTCCTTTTCGTCACCCACGATCAGATCGAAGCCATGTCGATGGGCGACAAGATCGGCGTACTCAACAAAGGCCAACTCGTTCAGACAGGCACCCCACAGGAGATCTATCGCCATCCGGTCAACACTTTCGTTGCGCGCGCAGTCGGATCGCCGCCGATGAACCTGATCTCCGGCAAGCTCGCGGCCAGCGAGGCTATCGCGGACGAGGGCTATCGCTTGCCTTTTGACGCGGAGCTCGGCGCTGCGCTTGACGGACGGCCCCTCACCTTCGGCATCCGCCCGGAGGATCTCTTCCTCGAAAGCGGCGCACCCGGCGAGGCCCGCGTGCACGACGTCGAGAATCATGGCGTCGAGAAGATCGTCACGCTTCGTACAGGCAACCATTTCTTGCAAGCGACGGTACCGGCTCGGACCGAGCTCGAGATCGAGGAGTCTGTTCGCTTCTCCTGGAATCCGGATAAAGTCGTGCTCTTCGACGGTGGAAGCGGAATGAGCCTGCGCCATGCTGGCTGAGGCGTCACTGGGGATCAAAAGCCGATTGGCATCGTTGTCGTGACTTCCCGCCCGCTTGCTCGTCATAGGCATGGTCACCAGGACGCGTCCATCCGGAATGGGCGATGCCCTATGCCGGGAACCGTCGCCTATAGTGTTCCACGACCTCAGGATTGCGGAGATTAACGGGCAGTCCCCCTTTCATGACGCGGAGCGCTTCGGCCGCAGCTCCTGTTCCCATGCGCATCATGCTTTCCTCGGTGATGCCGGCGAGATGAGGCGTCACGATCACATTGTCCTGCCGGAAGTAGGGATGCTCGGGCGGGAGGGGCTGTCTGGAGAACACGTCAAGGGCAGCGCCGCCGATATGCCCCATCTCCAGCGCCTCGATCAACGCAGCGTCATCCACAACCGGACCGCGCGACACGTTGACGAGGATCGCGCCCGGCTTCATGCTCGCAATTCGCGCGCGGCTTAAAAGCCCGGTCGTCTCGGGCGTGAGCGGGCAACAAAGAACGACGATATCCGCCGTCGAAAGCAGGTCGTCTACTGAGAGAAACCGGACCCCGTCCGGCAGGCTTTCCGGCGAGCGGCTGTTCGCAACGACCTCCAGCCCGAACCCGTACTTCGCGATCCGGAACACCGCCTTGCCCACATTGCCCATCCCGATCACGCCCATGATGCGGCCGGCGAGATCAACTGCTCGGTCGGAGTGGGCTCGCCCAGCGCTCCACCCCATGTTTCTGAGATCGCGGTCCATGGGACGGAACCGGCGCAGCAACGCAAGCGTCACCATGAAGACGTGCTCCGCAACAGTCGGTGCGTTGACGGCCGGCACATTGGCGATAAGCACACCGGCGGCCGTGGCCGCGTCATAGGGAATCATGTCGAGCCCCGCACCATGCCGGACTGCAGCGCGCAGGGCCGGTGCGTTTCCGAAGAAGGCCGGCGGTATCGGCGCGCGCACGATGACAATCTCCGCACCCTCGCCTTCGCGAAGCAGCGTGTCGGGATCCGGGGCGGACGCGACGCGGAGATCGCCCGCCGCTTTCAGCATGGCTTCGGCGCCGGGGTGCAGGCGGTGGGTCGAGAAAATGAAACTCATCGGCCTCCTCTTTGCCGACCGGGAACTACTGCGCGGCTGTCGCAGGCCCGCCGATGAGGCCCTTCCAGTAGCTTTCCGCGCCCTGAAGATGCGCGTTCATCAAAGCCTGGGCGAGATTGCCGTCGCGTGCGAGCAGCGCCTCGTAGATACGGATATGTTCTTCATGCGAGCGGCGGCTGCGGGCGATATCGGCGAAGTAGATGGGCAGTCGCTGTTCGCCCATGGTGTAATAGACGCTGCAGACCCGGTGGAACACGCTGTTCTTCGTCGCCCGCACGATCTCCAGATGAAAGTCCCTGTCCTCGCGCGCGAGGCCCTCGCCTGCAGCGATCTTCGCCTCGGAAGCAGCGAGAATTTCGCGCAGCCGCTCGTAGTTCTCCTCCGTCGCCCGCGCGCAGGCGAGCTCCGCAGCCTTGATCTCGTGGATCTTGCGGAGTTCTACCGTCTCGTAGATCACGATCGGGTCCAGTGGCACGCCGGCGCGCGCGAAGAGTGCTATGGCCTCGACACTCGCCTCCGTCGTCGTCAGATAGATACCCGACTTCGGCCGGCGCTCTACAATGCGCATGGCTTCCAGGATTGCCAGAGCCTCCCGGATCTGCCCTCGGCTAACGGCGAAGTGCTCGGCGAGCTCCCGCTCCGAGGGTGTTCGCCCAATGCCGCTCGACGTCGAAAATAGATGGGCCGCCAGATCCGAAAGCAGATTGTTTTCTTTCATGGTTACAGTCTTTGCGCGTGAGTTTCCAGGACGCGCTCGTTTATCGTAAATCCCAAGCCGGGTTTGTCGGGAATCTCTAGCATCCCGTCTCTCACGGCGACAGTCTCCTCGATGAGGTCGTGGATCATCGGGTTCGCGCCGAGCGAGTATTCGACGACGAAGCTTGCCGGCGAGGCCGCGCAGATGTGCAGACCAGAGAAGAAGCACGGCGCACCGGCCCACAAATGCGGGGCAAAGCGGAGGTTGAAGGCACTGGCGATCGCACCGATGCGCATGGCCTCCGTAATGCCGCCGCAGAACCCCGGATCGGGCTGGAAAATATCCGCTGAGCGCAGCACCGCAAGGTCGCGGAAAGCAAAGCGAGTGGCCTCGCTCTCGCCGGCGGCGATCGGCACGGTTCCAGCGGCGCGCACTTCCGCCATGCCGGCTTTATCGTCTGCGATCACCGGCTCCTCGAACCAGGCAAGATCGCAATCGCGGACGAGCTGGACGAAACGTTTCGCGTCAGCAACCGTATAGGTGCCATGCGCGTCGACCATGATGTCCACCGAAGGGCCCAGCGCCTTGCGGGCAGCACGCACGCGGGCGGCCGAAATATGCGGCGCGCGGTCCATTGCGCCGACCCTCATCTTGACCGCCTTGAACCCGCCACTGGCGAGGTAGGACTGCAGTTGGGCGCCGATCTTTTCGGCACTCTCCCACCCGCCGGAGGCATAAGCAGGCAGCCGATCCGCCTTACGCCCGCCGAGCAGCTTCCATACCGGCACGCCCAGCGATTTGCCGAGAATGTCCCACAATGCGATGTCGACCGCACTGATCGCGGCAATCGAGAGACCCCGGCGTGACAGCTCCGGCATAGCATGGCCCGACATCGCCGCCGTTTCGTGGCGAACGCCATTGTAGAGCATCTCCCAGATGGCGGAGATATCGGCGGCATCGCGACCGACGAGCCTCGGCCCCACCTCATAGTTGAGCATGTGCACGAGCGTGCCGTAAGTACCCGCGCTCCCCGCAGCGTTCTTGCCCTCACCCCACCCCACGATCCCGTCATCTGTTTCTATGCGAAGGATCGCCGCGTCGAAGGTTGTCAGTCGACCGAAATCGCTGCGATGCTGCCGATTGGCTTCGATAGGTATGCGAACCCACCAGGCTTGGACGGTCTTGATACGCATTTCGCCTCCCCACCCTCGCAGCACGCCGGCCGCGGGGCATGCTCGGGACCCGCCCTCACTCGATCAGCGGCAGGATGGTCTCTGCGGTGATCCGCATCTGGTCGTCGTAGAACTTCTCGGTCAGCAGGCTCGATCCGTGGTCCTGGATGAATTTGAGCTGCTCCGGCGGGATATCGACCGGGTTGCGCTCGACCATGTCGCGGTATTTCGCCGCCGGCGTGCGGTCTACCGGAGCGACGAACTCATTGGTGAGCGCGCCGTCGTATCCGATCTCCTTCAAAGTGGCGACGATCTTCGGCCAGTCGAGATGACCGAGCCCCGCCGCAAAGCGGTTGTTGTCCGCCACATGGAAATCGAAAAGCCGGTTTCCGGCGAGCCTGATCGCGTCGTATATGTCCTCCTCCTCGATGTTGAGGTGAAAAGCATCGAGGCAAACGCCGCAATCGGGGTCAACTGCATCGGCCAGCGCGAGCGCTTGGGCAGCACGGTTGAAGAGATAAGTCTCGAACCGGTTGAGCGGTTCAATCGCCAGCCGGACGCCCTTTTCCCGTGCGTGGGCGAAGCACTCCTTCGTCGCATCCACGACCCACTGCCATTCCTCCTCCTCGGTGCCATCCGGAACGACCTTGCCGACGGTCGCGGGTACAAGAGTGACGATCTCGCCTTCGAGCTCGCTCACCATCGTTATAACGCTCTTCACGTAATCCACCGACTTTGCGCGCTGGTCCTCATTCCTGGCTGCGAGATTGCGCTCGCCGAGCGTTAGCGTCACCGCGCCCCAGCAGCGAATGCCGTGTTCTTTGAGCAGTGCGCGCGTGTCCTTGATGTCGTACTGGGCCGGTTCGCCTGAAATCTCGATGCTCTCGTAGCCGTACTTCCTGATGCGTCTCAGCGTGACGGCGAGAGGCTCCGCCCGCATCCAGTTGTGCGTCGAAAGGTGCATGAACGTCCTCCCAGACTATCGTTACTCCCGCGGCGCTCGAGGGGTGCCGCGGCATTTCCTCCACTCCGGCCAAATCCATTCTGGTTTGGCCAATTCTGCATCGTAAAAGGTCTATCCCAAATTATCTCTGCCGGCAAGTTGATTACGCAGCCTTTCATTTTCAGGCATTTTCACACGAGAACGCCGTATCACGGCGCTTGGAGTCGACATCATCGATGCCTGTTACCTTGACCGGATCGCCCCATTTGGTATTACCAGATCTCGGCCAGGTGGAGGCGTGACCGCGGCAGTGGGAAACGGGAGAATGGAGCCATGAAGATCGGTATGTGCATGTTTCTTTGGACGACGAGCGTCGGCCGGAAGCATGAGAAGCTATTACGGGACATCAGGGCGACCGGCTTCGACGGGGTAGAGATACCGATCTTCGAGGGCACTCCGGACGACTATCGCCAACTGGGCGCATTGCTCGATGGCATAGGTCTGGAGCGCACTGCCGTGTCTGCCATGAGCGACCCTTCCATGAACCTGATCTCGCCTGACACTGCGACGCGCAAACGCGGCATCGCCTACATGCAATGGGCTATCGACTGCGCGGCCGCTCTCGGCGCTCGCACGTTAAGCGGTCCACTGCATTCTGCGCTAGGCCAGTTCTCCGGCACCGGGCCTACCGCCGCGGAACTGAGGCGGTCCATCTCCTCGCAGCGCACGATCGGCGACCATGCCGCTCAGCGCGACGTCACCGTTGCGCTCGAGGCGTTGAACCGCTTCGAATGTTATCTCGTCAACACAATGGACGACCTTGCTGCTCATATTGATGCAATCGGGCATCCGAATATTCGCGCCATGTACGACACCTTCCACAGCAATATCGAGGAAGCCGATCCAGTGGGGGCCTTCACCCGCAATGCGGACCGCATCGTTCATGTCCACATCTCGGAGAACGACCGCGGGGTACCGGGCCGTGGCAACATTCCATGGCCGGAGACCTTCAAGGCAATCCGTGCCAGCGGCTATGACGGCTGGCTGACAATCGAGGCCTTCGGTCGCGCATTGAAAGACCTCGCGGCCGCAACGAAGGTCTGGCGCGATTTTTCCGAGACGCCCGAAGTGGTCTATCGCGACGGATACCGTCACATCCGGGACGGATGGAAGGCAGCGGCATGACGGATCCGGCCCTCCGGACGAAATCATAAAGGCTCCAGTTGAACAGCCCGCGCCGCTCAGTCTGGTTTCCCAAGAGGCGGAGCGACCGGCATCTATGTCGCCAACGCTGCCGACGAAAGTGCGTTGGGCGCGGCGGCAGCGCGAGTGTCACCACAGATAATTCGGGGCCGGCAGGACAAGCATCGCCTTGCCTGACCGGACGGTTTAGAACCGATGCAAGCACTGTGCCGGGACCTTGGCCGAACAGGCGCCATCTGCATGTTTCCCGTAGTCGTAATCGGTTGAAGGGCAAAAACATGCAGCAGATCAGACGCGCGGCGCTGTAGGGGTGTTGCCCTTCTGCACTCCCCACCCTCTGTTCCTTGCCATTAACGGCCGAGGCATGCCATCAAAGTGTGAGACGCAAGCGGCCACGAAGTCCTTTGCAGCGTAAGCAGACATTGCAGGTTGCGCGGCAGAGGTATGATCCGGGCGCATCGTCGTCAGGCAGGTCCGCACACTTCAGGAGAACCCATGTTTGACCATGTCAAATTCGGCGTCACCGATTACGCAGCGAGCAAATCGTTCTTCCTCAAGGCACTCGCGCCGCTAGGCGTAACCGTAGTCTCGGAAGGTCCGCCGACGTACGGTGTCGAGCTTAGCCCAAAGGGCAAGGCTTCATTGTGCCTGTACCAAACCGAGGAGAAGCCGGCCCATCTTCACCTGGCGTTCACAGCCGAGAATCGCCAGCAGGTCGAAACCTTCTATCGCGCGGCCCTCGAGGCGGGTGGCAAAGACAATGGTGCTCCTGGTCTGCGCCCGCACTACCACGCAAACTACTATGCAGCTTTTGTCATTGGCCCGGACGGGCACAACATCGAAGTGGTTTGCCACGAACCTGAGGCCTAGTCCCGACATCGAGAGGACATTCACAAAGGGGCTTCGCCCATCAGCGGCCGCCGGGTTCTTTCCGTTTGGTGTGTGCAGATCCGTTTGCGACCGAGCTCATGCCAATGATGAACCCGGGATACCGTCGCCCTAACCCTCAATATCTCCACCTGGGAGCGCGCTTGGAATTGTGAAGCAACTCGCGTGCTGTGGCGAACCGGCCGAAGAGGCGGGTCAAGCGCCGTTTTTCTTCCTCGCACAGGTTCTGCCGTCGGCAGAACTCCGTCACTGACCACATTTCGGTGGCAACCTCTGTGTTTGCCGCTTGCGGCTGAATGCGCTCCATAGAAATCCTCCCATCCCATGACGCGAGAACACTAACAAAGGCTATTTTAGCAGCAAATAAACTAAGACATGTGCCGAGGTTTTTTATCGGCGCATACAACGGCAGCCACTCGATCCAACGCTGCAGGAGAGCGGCCGCATGATCGCCGCGACAGCCCTGGTTGCCCGCCGACGCCGATGCGCGCCCTCCTCTAGCCTTTCAGGCGGCTGGCCGCTTTGTCAGCAGCGTCGCGGTCGCTGCCGTGCTGCTTGATGATGCGGCGTGCATCCGCAGCGGAGATGCCGTGCTTTCGCGCGAAGTAGTCGACCTCGTACTTCTGGGTGCCGGATACCAGTCGGCGGTCAGCTGCCGTCTTAGCCTTGTCGTCTGCCATCTGGGATCTCCTTCCGTTGACTGACGAACAACGCAGACGGGAATCGCAGGTTCCGAGCCTCATGCGATCACCAGCACTCTTTCGGGCCAACACATCAACGCACCACAGACCGCCGGCGACAGGGGTTGCAGGCGATACGCTGCGCCTTTCGAGCTAATTATGTACTCCCGGATAAGTAGTCGGATTCGAGGCTAACGACGGGCTTCCCGATAAGAGTGTATTAGCATTGGTGCACAGTCTCAGCTGGGGCTGGCGCTGTGACATTTGAAAGCGTGTAAACAGGAGAGTCGGAAATGTATTTCAGGACAATTATTGCCGCCGCAGCCGTCACGGGGATGACGTCGGGAGCTTACGCTGCGGTCGTCGAGGGATCAAACGTCTGCGGCGAACTGCCTAACGCCAAGTGGAGTTGGGCAATCAGCTATGGTGAGCCGGTCATTTCGGGCGGCGAGACCTCGACGGCGATCGGTGCCATCTCCTACCAGGGGAACGGCAACGTCGGAAAAGCCGAGGTGACGACGACCACCGCACCGACGATCTCGACCACCACGATCAGCTGCACCGCCCTCAACCCGGCCGGCAAGGTCAACGCCGATCATTCAACAACGACGACCGTGGTCGAGACCATCGATCCGGGCGGCAGCAGCACTTCGAACCAGGTCGTCTGCAATCCCGGCGGAACCCTGCCAGCCTGCCCCCTTTGAGGCCATAAGACCGGGGGAGGCTTCGATGCCTCCCCCACCCCCATCTACCTGGCGCGAAAGGACAAATTGCCGTGCGAAAGATACCGTCTTGGTTGTTTTCATGCGCCGTTCTTGCCGGCTCCGGTTGGCTCCTCGTGCAGTCCGGCTTTTTAGAGGATCGCATGGAAATTGCCGAACTGGCGAGCCTTGTCGCCGGCGATGCTGCGAACGCAGCAGCTTCCGACCGGGTCGCTCCAACCGGCGGGCATGCCTTTCGCGTGACGCCTGTAACCCATCGCCCGATCGTCGAGAGTGTCCAGGCGACGGGCTCCCTCGCCCCGGTGGCACTTGTCTCGGTGAGCTCCCAGGTGTCCGGCCAGATCAAGCAGATCTATGCGGACTTCAACGGCGAGGTTCGCCGGGGCGACGCGATCGCGCTGATTGATCCGCTTTCCTTCGAGATCGCCGCAGAGCAGGCCGAGGCCCAGGTGGGCATCGCGCGCGCCGGGCTCAGGAAGGCCGAAGTCGCTTTGCAGGATGCGGAAGCAGACCTCGTGAGAAAGCAGGCTCTCGCCAGCCGCGGAACGGGCTCAAAGCTGGAGGAAGTCAAGTCCAGAGCAACGCGCGATCTCGCCTCTGCCGAGGTCGAAAACGCCAGGCATGCTCTTCTGGCCGCCGCGGCGATGCTGAAACAGGCACGGGCCGATCTCGAACGCACCGTTATCCGCTCGCCGGTGGACGGAACGATCATTCAGCGCAGCATCGAAGTCGGTCAGACCGTCGCCGTCAGCCTTCAGGCGCCGGTGCTCTTCTCGATTGCGCAGAACCTGCGTGAAATGCAGGTCAACGCTTCGATCCCGGAGGCCGAAATCGGCCGCATCCGCGTCGGTCAGCGGCTGGAATTCACGGTCGACTCCTACTCGGGCCACCTCTTCCATGGCGAGGTCGTGCAAATACGAAAACAGCCGCAAGTGACCCAAAACGTCGTGACCTACACCGTCGTTGCCAGCGCACCGAACGTCGACCTGCGGCTGCTGCCCGGCATGACTGCGACCGCGCGCATCGTTGTCGAGGAGGGCGGCTCGACGCTCGCGGTGCCGACGGCCGCGCTGCGCTTCCGTCCTCCCGGAGAACCGAGAAGTCTCGAAAGCAGGGTGTTTGTCGAACGGGAGGGGCACGCAGTGGCGGTACCCGTTCGGCCCGGCGCAACCGACGGCAAGTTCACGGCGATCCTGAGCGACGCGCTCATGGAGGGGGATATGGTGATAACGGGACTCGCGTCGGGTCGCGAGCGCGATCTGAAATCGGCCCGCGGAAGACTTGTCGGAGCACTCTGATGGCGATCATCCGTCTCGACCGGATCAGCAAGTGCTACGGCGTCGGCTCTCTGCCTGTGCATGCCCTCCGCAACATCTCGCTCGAAATCTTTGCCGGCGAATCCGTCGCCATAATGGGGGCTTCCGGCTCGGGCAAGTCGACGCTGCTCGGCCTTTTGGGCTGTCTCGATGCGCCAACAGCGGGGCGCTACCATTTGGCGGGACAGGAGGTCGGGACGATGTCGAAGCAGGCGCTGGCGCATACACGCTGCCGTCGAATTGGCTTCGTCTTCCAAAGCTTCAACCTGCTGCCCAGATCGACGGCTGCCGAAAACGTGGAACTGCCTCTGGTTTACGCGGGTCTGCGGCCGTCGGCGCGGCGTGCCATGGCAATGGCAGCTCTCGAGCGCGTCGGCCTTGCGGATCGCGCGCTCCATTACCCCAATCAACTGTCCGGCGGCCAGCAGCAGCGCGTGGCGATTGCCAGGGCGCTCGTCATTGAACCGGATCTGATCCTGGCCGACGAACCGACCGGCGCTCTGGATAGCGTGACCGGGCGGGAAATCCTGCAGCTTCTCCATCAGGTCAACGCCCTTGGGACGACTGTCATCGTCGTTACTCACGACCGAAACGTGGCTGCCGGCATGCGCCGGACGATCGCCTTGGCGGACGGGCGGATCACAGCCGACCTGCGGACTGGGAATGGCACGCCAGGCCGGCAGGAGGTGCTTGCATGAGACCGTCGGATATTTTGGGAACCGCCACCCGTGCGCTGCGCGGCAACAGGCTGAGAAGCGCCCTGACGACGCTCGGGATCATCATCGGCGTCGCGTCCGTTGTCGTGATGGTCGCCATCGGCGCTGGAACGCAGGCCGCGATCAAGGAAGAGATCGAGAAACTCGGCGCGAGCGTCGTGATGGTCATTCCGGGATCGGCAAATGCGGCGGGAGCCAGACTTGGAGCCGGAACACGTCCGACTCTCTCCGACGACGACGCTGCCGTTATCAACGACGATGCGGCCGGCGTCGTCGCGGCGGCTCCAAGCGTGGCGGGGGTCGCACATTTAGCCACGGCGATCGACAACTGGTCTTCCGGTGTTCACGGGGTCACGGAAGCCTATTTCACTGCACGAGACTGGGACCTGGCCGCTGGGCGCCAAATCGACGAACAGGATGTCGAAAGCGCCGCGAAGGTTGTGATGCTCGGCGCCACGACGGCGGAGAAGGTTTTCGGGGAAGCCGACCCGATCGGCCAGACCATCCGTGTCAATCATTTGCCAATGGAGGTGATCGGACTGCTTGCTCGGAAGGGGCAGACGATGGACGGCTCGGATCTGGATGACGTGGCTCTCATTCCGCTCAGCACCGCTCGCGATCAGCTCTTCGGACGCAGCATGGCGAAGACCAGATCCGTATCGATGATCACCGTCAAGGCAATGGACGAACAGCGGATCGAAGAGACCGTCGAGGAAATTCGCGATGTATTGCGGTTCCAGCATCGGCTGGCCCCCGGGCAACCCGACGACTTCCGGATCAACAATGTCGCGGAAAGTGCGAGGGTTCAGGAAGAGTCCTCGGCCGCGCTGACCCGTCTGCTGGCGGCGATCGCCTCCGTTTCCCTTTTGGTGGGGGGCATCGGCATCATGAACATCATGCTTGTCTCCGTCACCGAGCGCACCCGCGAGATCGGCATCCGCATGGCGGTCGGGGCTAAGCCGGCGATCGTCATGGCACAGTTTCTCGCTGAAGCGACGATCCTGTCCGTAGCAGGTGGCGTCGCCGGTGCTGCGATCGGTTTCGGCGGGGCAGTCTTCGCCGAACAGCAGCTCGGAATGCGTGTCGAGCTTTCGGCTGCCCCGGTCCTGCTCGCATTCTTTTTCTCGGCACTGGTTGGCCTCGTCTTTGGCCTTTATCCAGCGGTTCGCGCGTCGCAAAAGTCGCCGTTGGAAGCACTGCGTTATGAATAATGATCGTGATCGGCAATCTGCACTCCGGCACTCACAGCGGACCACTTGGAGCGGTATTGCCATGTGGTGACCTGGCGACCTGAGTGGACGGCATGTGCCCGCTGGAGAAGAGGATAACGACCGGCGCGATCGAGATGAACGCACGTGCAAACGAGTCCCAATCGCCCTGCACGTCCCGAACGGACGGGTTCGGCTGAGACGTCCCACTTCGACTGTTTGCGTTTCGGCTGGTGATGGGGACGAAGGGCCAAAGACGTCGTTAATCGCATCCGAGTGAATGCATGTTATTTCGAAAATGCAATTATGACCGCCGTAACTTTGAAGTATTTTTGAACTGACATACTTTATATCCCGACGACAACAATTGATATTTGCAATTGTTCTTTTGGTATAGTGGACTTATATTTGGCCACTGCGCTAAAGTTCTCGCTCCAACGCACTGACGGGAGGCGATCATGACGAACACCATTGGAACAAGAGGTGACGACAGCCTGCGCGGCGGACCAGAGACCGACCGGTTGTGGGGCCTGATCGGCAATGACGATCTCGATGGCGGTGAAGGCAATGACCTTCTCGATGCCGGCGCCGGCGATGACCTCCTGACGAGCGCGAGCGGCTACGACAGACTTGATGGCGGAGAGGGAAACGACACGATCGTCCTGCTCGGTGTCGGCGGGGCAATAACGGGTGGCGCGGGTTTTGACACTCTCGTCGTCGACCTGTCGACGAGGATCGAGCCGGTGCGGTTTAACGGCGTTTCCGGCCATGCCATGATCGGCTTCATGCCTCAGTTCACCGATCATATCTTCTTCAGCAACATCGAGCGGTTGGTGCTGAAGACCGGGAGAGCCGCCGATTTCGTCTCCGGCACACCCGGCGACGACTGGATCTCGACCGGCGCCGGCAACGATGTGATCGGGACGGCGTGGGCCCTCGACGTGGGTCCGGTCGCGTTCGGCGACGATGTCGTCGAGGCCGGCGACGGCAACGACATGATCGGCGATGGTATCGGCGCCAACCGACTCTTCGGAGGGTCGGGCAACGACGTCGTCATCACGGCGTTCAGCACAGCGGAGGCCGACGGTGGCACCGGCAATGATGTGCTCTACTTGCAACATCACGGCGATCCTCAAAATATCACCCTCGATCTGGAGCGGGGCACGGCCTCGACCGGCCTCGTTTTCCGCGGTTTCGAGAAGATCAACATTACTCTCGGCAGCGGCGACGACGTGGTCTTTGGCTCCTCAACCGTGATGGCGTCCGTTGTTGCCGGCGAAGGCGACAATGTTCTGATCGGCGGCAGCAGCGGTGATCATTTCGACGCCGGTTTTGGCGACGACGTGATGCACGGCAATGGCGGCAACGACACACTCATTGGCCGCGGCGGCGTCGATCTCATCGACGGTGGCGACGGCGATGATTTGATCCGACTCTTCCGCCCCGAAGGCATAATCGACGGCGGCGACGGCGACGACACGCTGCACATCGCGGCAGACCGTGTCATGGGCGCCATCGACTTCGACGCGGTGGCCGGCAAGATGGGCCCGAGCCTGGTGTTCCGCGGGATCGAGAGCTTCCGAGTGGTCACGAATTTGTACGATCAAAACGACGACACGCTGCGCGGCGGCGCCGGCAACGACTTCCTCACCAGCAATAACGGCGACGATCTCATCGACGGTCGGGCTGGCGACGACGAAATCTCGGGCGGCGGCGGCGGCGATCACCTGATCGGCGGCGCGGGTGACGACCGAATTTGGGGCGGGCGCGGCGCCGACCACTTAATCGGCGGTGCAGGCGCCGATACCTTCATCTGGAGCCGCGGCGACTTGAGCGGTAGCGGCATCGACCACGTCTTGGATTTCAATCCGGCGAGCGGTGATGTGCTGCGGTTCGACCGGAGCACCCTGCATGCGATGGGGATCCGCGACTTCACCGCCTTTCTATCGCTGGTTTCGGACACCGAAGACGGCGCCTTGTTCTCCTACGGCTTCGGGAGCCGCGACGGCATTCTGCTTGAAGGGGTCGCTCTCTCCAGCCTGCGCTCCGACGACGTCCTCTTCTTCTGAACCGGTTTCTCGGACAGCGGCCGTGCGGCGTTCACGGCCCGCCTTTCATCGCCGCAGTGTACTGACGGTGCGAGTGCGGGTCCCATTCGGCTGCAAGTGCCGCGACCGGCAAGCCGACCAGATCGACTGCCCGCGCAGCAAGATGGTCGATGATCTCCTCGACGCTTTGCGGCTTGTGGTAGAACGCCGGTACCGGTGGCATGACGATTGCACCCATCTCGGTGACCGCCGTCATGTTGCGCAGGTGGCCGAGATGCAGTGGCGTCTCCCGCGCCATCAGGACGAGCCTGCGCCGCTCCTTAAGATGCACGTCCGCCGCCCGCACAATGAGATTGTCGGCCAGGCCGCCGGCGATCGCCGCAAGCGTGCGCATCGAGCAGGGCGCCACGATCATGCCTGAGGTCCTGAACGAGCCGCTGGCCACGGCCGCGCCGATGTCGTCGGCCTGGTGGTTGCGATCGGCTAGCGTCAGCAACCGATGCAGCGCATCGGGGCCGACCTCGTACAGCAGCGTTCGCCTGGCCGCGTTCGAGACGATGAGATGTGTCTCGACCGATGGGAGTGCCGCGAGCCGCTCGATGATCCGGAGCGCCAGCGCCGCCCCGGAAGCACCGGAAACGCCGATGACCACCCTTTCCTTGCTCATATCGCTTCTCCCAGGCCCATCTCGGCCCAAAGTTGATCGACCCTCTCGACCACCTCGGTCGGCATCTTGAGCACGCGGCCCCACTCGCGATCCGTCTCCGGCGTTAGCTTGCGCGTGGCGTCGAGCCCGAGTTTGCCGCCGAGGCCGGGCTTTGGGGATGCGAAATCGAGGTAGTCTATCGGCGTATCTCTGAGGATGGTCACGTCGCGACTTGCGTCGAAGCGGGTCGACAGCGCCCAGACGACATCGCCCCAGCTCCTGACATCTATGTCCGGATCAACGGCGATGATGAGTTTGGTGTAGTTGAACTGCGGCAGCATCGACCAGAGCCCTAACATGATCCGTTTCGCCTGGCCGGCATAACGCTTGTCGAGCGAGACAACCATCGTGCGGTAGGAGCACGCCTCCGGCGGCAGATGGAGGTCCACGATCTCGGGGAACTGTCGTTTGACTAAGGGCAGGAACAACTCCGCCATCGCCTCTCCGAGCTTCGAAGGCTCGTCCGGTGGTCGGCCGGTGTAGGTGGAGAGATAGATAGGCTTGCGACGCGTGGTTATTGCAGAAAGCGTCATCACCGGAAAGCATTCGACGGAATTGTAGTAGCCGGTGTGGTCGCCGTAAGGTCCCTCCTCTGCGGTCTCATGGGCCGAAACCATTCCTTCCAGGACGATTTCGGCGTTGGCCGGAACGGACAGAGGCACCGTCATCGCGGGTGCGACCGCTGGCCGCTCCGCCTTCAACAGCCCTGCAAACGCGAGTTCGCTCATGCCTTCGGGCAGCGGCATCACCGCCGCCAGGATCGTTGCCGGATCGGCGCCGATCGCGACCGCCACCGGCATGGCTTCGCCGCGTTCTCGCCACAGGCGATGGTGCCGCGCACCGCCGCGGTGGGCGAGCCACCGTAGGATGAGCCGGTTCGGGCCCAGCACCTGCATGCGATAGACGCCGACATTGACGTCAGCCGGGTTATCCGGCGCACGCGTGATCACCAGCGGCCAGGTGACGAGCGGCGCGGGCTCTCCCGGCCAGCACCATTGGATGGGCAGGCGGGAAAGATCGGCCTCGGCGCCACTCCAGACCGTCTCCTGGACTGGCGGCCGAGTAACGGTTCGCGGCCGCATCGCGAGCACGCCCTTCAAGAGCGGCAGCTTGCCCCAAGCGTCCTTCAGCGACTGCGGTGATTTCGGTTCGCGCAGCTCCGCAAGCCTGTGTGCAAGATCCGACAGCCTGCCCGACGAGACCCCGGCCCCCCACTCTATTCTCTCCCGCGTGCCGAAGAGATTGGCGAGCAACGGTATTTCGCATATGCGACCGGAAGCATCGACCGGCTTCTCGAACAGCAAGGCCGGCCCGCCGGCCTGGAGCACGCGCCGGTGGATTTCCGTCACCTCATGCACGAGGGAAACCGGTCGCGAAATGCGGCGCAGGCGACCGCGCTTTTCGAGCATGGCGGCAAAGTCCTGAAGGCCTGAAAACCGGCGAGCACAAGGATCAAGATCGTTCATGCGGCGCTGTGTCGCCCGCAAAATCCCATCTGTCTTTGCGCTGGCTCAAACTCTGCCGCGGAGCTTGCGGATAGGTTCGCCGACGAAACTGCAGAATCGACATTCCCGAAGGCAAAACAGATGAATTTTCCGCGACCGCTGGCCGCACCGCTTGTCGTCGTGCCGATCCCGATTATCGAGGGCGCGGTGAGGCTAATGTTTTCTCGCCTGCTGAGGCGACATCCGGCGCTGTTCGACCGCCTCGGGGAGCACAGGGCCAAGCGCTATGCTTTTCGGCCGACCGACCTGCCGCTTTCTTTCGTTATAGAACCGGCAAGACCCTCGGTCTCGGTCATGCGCAAGCAACTCGAAGCACCCGCTGATGCTGTTGTGGGCGGGCCGCTGTTCCTGCTGCTTGCTCTTCTCGAAGGCCGTTCAGACGCCGATGCGCTCTTCTTCTCCCGTTCGCTCATGGTCACTGGGGACATGGAAGCACTGCTGGCGCTGCGCAATGCGCTCGACAGCGCCGAGATCGACCTGCCGCGCGACCTCGGGGAATCCGCCGGTCCCCTCGCCGCCTTTGTCATCAGAACCGCTGCTGCAATCCGCCGCCGGGCGCTCGCCGGGGAGAATGCTGCATGGAACTGATCTGCCCGGCCGGAACTCCGGCGGCCTTCCGCGAAGCGGTTGATGCGGGCGCCGATGCCGTCTATTGCGGCTTCCGCGACGAGACGAACGCACGCAATTTCGCCGGACTCAACTTCTCGCGCGAGGAACTCGGCGAGGCGATCGCCTATGCCCGACGCAGAGGCACGCAGACATTCGTCGCGCTCAACACCTTCATGCGCGCGGGGGAGGAAACTCTCTGGTACCAGGCCGCCGCAGACGCCGTCCGGCTCGGTGCGGACGCGCTCATTGTTGCCGATTTCGGCCTGATGGCCCATGTCGCCGAGACTTATCCCGAGCAGCGGCTTCACGTGTCGGTGCAAGCTTCCGCTTCCAACCCGGACGCGGTGAACTTCCTGGTAGCGGCATTCGGCGCAAAGCGCGTTGTGCTGCCGCGCACACTGACCATCTCCGATATCGCTCGTCTCGCTCGGCAGATCCGCTGCGAGATCGAAGTTTTCGTCTTCGGCGGGCTCTGCGTGATGGCGGAGGGCCGCTGCTCGCTCTCCTCCTACGCGACGGGCAAGTCGCCGAATATGAACGGCGTCTGCTCGCCGGCAAGTCATGTGCGCTATCGTCAGGAAAAGGGCAGCCTCGTGTCGGAACTTGGCGCCTATACGATCAATCGCTTTCCGCAGGGCGAGGCGGCGGGATATCCGACGCTGTGCAAGGGCCGCTTCGACATCGCCGATGCGCGAGCCTATGCTTTCGAGGATCCGGTCTCACTCGATGTGATGGACCAGATCGACGCGCTGCGGGATGCCGGAGTGAGCGCGCTGAAGATCGAGGGCCGCCAGCGCGGCAAAGCGTATGTCGCAGAGGTGGTCTCGACATTGCGCATGGCGCTCGACTCGCCGCCGGAGGAACGGCGGGCAATCCTTGCCCGGCTGAGATTGTTGAGCGAGGGCCAACGCACGACGTCCGGCGCCTACGAGAAGCGCTGGAGGTGATGCAGATGAACGCCGGCACACCCACGCTCACCCTCGGTCCTGTCCTCTATTTGTGGGAGGGAGAGAAATGGCGCGACTTCTATTTCCGCATCGCCGACGAGGCGCCCCTGAGCCATGTCGCCATCGGCGAAACCGTCTGCTCGAAACGGCTGCATTTCACCGAACCGTTCCTGGCCGGGGTGATCGAACGGCTGGAGGGGGCCGGAAAGCACGTCGTGCTCTCGACCCTGGCAATGGTGACGCTTGAGCGCGAGAGCGGGTATGTCCGGGGCCTGGTTGCCGACAGTCCCTATCCCGTCGAGGCAAACGACCTTTCGGCGTTGGCGTTGCTGGAGGGCAGGCCGCACGCGGTGGGGCCGCTCGTTAACGTCTACAACGCCGCGACGGCCCGCCTGCTGGCAAGGAGAGGGGCCACAAGCATATGCCTGCCGCCGGAACTGCCGGCCAGTTCGATTTTCGAGATCGTTTCGCAAACACCCGAGATCGCCTTCGAGGTGCTCGCTTTCGGGCGAATGCCACTCGCGATCTCCGCGCGCTGTGCCCATGCCCGCGCCAAGGGCCGCCTCAAGGACAATTGCCAGTTCGTGTGCGGGGAGGATCCGGACGGGCTCCCGGTGAAGACGCTCGACCGGCAGTCCTTCCTCGCTCTTAACGGCGTGCAGACGGTCTCCTTCACCTGCCAGTCGCTCCTTGCCGAGTTGCAGGATTTAGTCTTCTCCGGGGTGAGCCGCTTCCGGCTGTCGCCGCAGGACTGCGACATGGTGGCGGTCGCCCGCCTCTACGATGCCGTCTTGCACGGGCGCATGGATGCCGAAGACGCTACCGCCCGGCTCCGGCAGCTCTACCCGGCAGCCCCGCTCTCCAACGGATTTCATCACGGTCGGGAGGGGGCCGCCTGGGTCGCTCGGGCTCGCGATATCGGACATGGAGCAAACGCATGAGAGCCATCCACCCCCACCCGAACGCCTCCGGCCTCGCGCCCGAAAACGAGGAGATCTGCCGCGCGGTCGAGCGCATGCGTGATGCCGTTCTGAGCAGCGCCACGGACTGTGAATGCCGCGGCCGTTTGGACGAGGCCCTGCGCCGCTTCGAAATGCTTGAACAGGCCCGCGTCACCCAATTGCTGCTCGCTGCAGCCGATGAGCAGCGGCGGAGGATCGGTTCGCTGCTGATGCTGCTTGGCGACCCTTTCCAGGAGCAGTTCGACGAACCGGACGACAGCCTTATCGCGGAGGCGGGCCTGCTCCTGGGCGATATCTCAGCCGCAGCGGAACTCGGCTCCAGGCTGCTATCGCAGGCGCGTCGGCTCTCTTCTCGTCACCGAGCGGCAGTAGAAACGCCAGTCCACTCACACACTGAATGGCCGGTGAGTCACACAGACACATAAGGAGAACACTCAATGGGAAACCGTCGACCCGGTGCGCCAGTGGACATCATTATTGTGCAAGCGGCACTTGGGGAGATGCGCGTTCATCTCGAATTCATGGAAGAAGATGCGAGACGCTTTGCAGGCCCCGACGGGCTGGCGACCGGACTTTACAATCCAACGCCGCCTCGGCCAGCCCGGTACAGGCGGATGACGAATTAGGCCGCCAGGACCGCAACGCCGATGGCACGTTGTGGCTCGAACCCTGTCCCGGCAAGAAGGACTGGTATTTGAAAGCTTCAACAGCTTGTCCTTGGCGAGGCCGAGTCTTGCGGTCGGTTCGAAGCTGTAGTGGTGGAGGCAGCCGGCAGGCCGGCGGCATGCGGATGATTCGTATGCGGTGGCATAGGCGTGTTCGCCGTTGGGCGTCCGGGTGGATCAAACCTAGTCCGCTGGTTCGAAGGCTGGGTGGTCAACTCGCCGTCACCGGCGTCAATCACGGCACGATTGATGGCCGCGCTGAACACCGGTCTGGGCACCGGACCGATCATTGCGGGGATATAGGCCACCAGGAAGAGCGCCCAAGCTGCCATCCAGCATATGGCGGCAGCAACGACGGCATCAAAATACGGCACGCTGATCCAGGCCTCGAAAACACGCAGCAGCGCCGATAACGACACGAGCGAGACTGCGCCGCCCATGGAGCGGCTAAGGATCAGGGTCTCGCTATCGCGGCGCATCGCCGGCCGCATCATGAAGGCGGACATCATTGTTCCCATTGCACCGACCGTCAGCGCATGCAGGGCATCGTCCGGTGCAACGCGGCTGGGAAAAATTGCCGAAAGGCCGCTCAGAATGAGCGCTACCGGCATCCAGGCGAAGGCGACATGCAGGATGAACAAGGCTGGGTAGCGGGTGGTTCTGAAGCTCTGCCATCCCACCATTTGCAGCAAAAGCAGCGCCCCCGAAATCACCAGCAACGCGGGTGATATGGGCGGCCAGGCGGGACTGCGACAGGCTGCGATAAGAATACCCGCGATCGCCAGGTGCGAGAGGTCCCGCCGATTGCAAAGGGGCTTACCACGGCCCATCCGGATCAGCCATGACCGGGTCAAGGCGGGTATGGCGCGTCCGCCTATCAACACGATCAGTACGGCATAAATCAGCGGCGCCGGACCCGAGCCTTCGTCGAGGCCAGCCAAGGCACCTATGCCAAGCGCGACTGTCCCGAGGGGCGCCCAGCACCGGTCCCATGCTCGGGAGGCCACGAGGCCATGCGTCAAGACCGCGGTCAGGAATGCAAAATAGGCCGACACCCCGATTGCGGCCGCGATGAAAGGCAGATGCGCAGAGAGCGCACCAGTCAGACGGGTGGCGCACCAGAGGCACGTGGCGGCCATCGTGGCCGCCGGCGGAACGGAACCTCTTTTTGTCCAGGCTGGCAGGGCTGTCAGAAGATAGCCACCGGCGGCAGCACCGCCCATGCCGAACAGAAGCTCGCGGCTGTGCCATGCGACCCTATCCGGCGCGTGTTGCTCCGGGAGAATCCAGACCACGGGAGCAAGAAGCGCCCATAGTCCCGCGACAAAAAACATGGGTCGATATGGCGTCAGCCAGACGGATTTCCAGGCATATCCGTGCGTCAAACGGCCGCCTGGGATTGTGTTTCGAAACGGGGAAACAGCACAGCGTTCTCGATATGCATGTGCATCACCAGGTCGTCGGTGAACTTTCGCAGTCCCGAATACAGCGCGGCCCACGAGCCGCAGGCGGCGGGCGGCAGCGAAAATCCATGGGTCAGATGCTCGACCGTCCGAAGAAGCTCTGCCTCCTCCTCATGCTCGTGGCGCATCTGCGCGATCGAATGGTCAATTATCGGGCTGCTGCCACGCCGCATCATCGGAAACAAGATGTGCTCCTCCTTCATCATGTGGCTCTCGAGTTCGTCCCGCAGGCGATCGAGTGCCTGAGAGAGACCTAACGGAGCCGATGGGTGGTCTGCGTGCACGCGCTCCACCTTTTGGGCGAGCGGGATGAGCCAGGCAAGTTCCGCGCGGTGCGTCTGGTGATATCTGTCCAGTATATGTCCGATGAGGTCCGATGTTTCCTCGGGCGCATCTCGTCTTGCAGCCTCCGCGAGGGCCTCCAGCTCTGCAATCAGCGCCGACGGCGCGAGACCGGCCTTGGCGGCGGCTTCCGAGAGCCGGACGTTGCCACCGCAACAGAAGCTGATGCCATGACCCCGGAAAAGTTCCGCGGCTCCGGGCAACTCTGCTGCGATCGCTGCCACTGTTTTGTCGAGACTTAATGCCGTCATGGTCTTTTCCTTGTCTGGATCTCCCGCCAGGGCTGTTCTTGGCTCCAGACTGGCCGCAGCCGCTCGCGAGCAGAGCCTCCGAACCCCGGACGTTCTTGTGCATGAGAACGGCGCATCCGTCTTTGTGCCTGCGCAAACAAGTCCGATCACGCGCTCGCAAAACGAGCAGAGGAAGACCAGATGGCCGCCGTCGTCGTCGCCAAGCGTATGGGAACAGTTGTTTTTTGCCGCGCAGTCGACGGGTGGCTTATCATTCGCAGGCAGTGCCATCACGGTCCCGGTCCCGCTTGCGAAGGTAAGCCGGCTTGCCCGCACAAATGGGGGGCCGCCCCAGTTGCGCATGCGGCGGAGCAGCTCGGAAACTAGACCACGCCGCCATTACAGGCGGGCTGACTGTCTTTGCTCGTGTCGGTCATTGCGTACGATCTCCCGTAAAGAGAGCAGCAGTCCTGGGCATTGGTGCCCGGACAAGCCTCATCGATCGCAGTTGATCTTCGCAATTCTCACGAAAGCTCGAGGACGCATGTCGGCACTCGGGCAGGAACGGCAATGCTCCGGCCGGGGAGAGAATTTTGGTCCGGCTCGGCAGCGCCTTATGCCGCTTTGAGTTCCTTCCGGACCAGGAGAATTGTGGGGTCGTCGGGGTCGGTCACAGTCGTGAATCCCATCTGCTGCTCGATTTCGATCGCCGCTCGGTTCTCGCGCCGTTCGATAGACTCGAGCACCTTGACACCCTTGGCCGCGGCGACCTTCGAGAGATATCCCAGGAGCTCCCAACCAATGCCGCGGTTCTTGTAATCCGCACGAATGCTGATCGCCACCTCGCCACGCTCGAATTTGGGATCACAGGCAAGCATGGCGGTTGCGATCAGTGGGTCGCCGCCCTCGCCAAAGGCCAGGTAATTCTCCGTCCGGACGTGATCCACATCGGTGAGGGCAGCGATACGCTCCTTGCCGACCTCGTTCAGGCCAGTGAGATAGCGGAAACTCAGGTCCTCTTTGGTCACATGGGTGAAGAACTCGGCAAGCATCGCCTCGTCCTCGGCCCGGACGGGCCTGACGTGAATCTTGACACCGGTTCGGGTCGTCAGATCTGCGGTCCGGCTTTCCATGGTCATCTCCTTTAGCTGCGCCTTCGTTCAAGCCGGCAAGTGCTCCCTGAAGGCGATTTGGCTGAACCTTCTGCCGAACGGGAATGGAGCGCTTTGCTCCAGATCAATCTACCGGTCAAAATTCAGCGCATGACGGTTTCCGGGTCGCGCCGGTTGCGGCATCGGCAATCGAGACGGCTCATCGTTTTTCCTGCGATCTTTCAAAGCGTGCCAAGTGCGGCCTGACCCCTTCTCAGGCGTTCTTCGGTGGCTCGCGGCCGCAACCTGCTCGACATTGATCGGCGTCTCACCGACGACCACGCCAGCGGCATGCCCGTGCCGTGAAGGGGTGCGTTTGGCGGCGCAGATATCCGTCTATTGAAACCGCACGGCATGCCGCCCGCCGACAGGATGGGTCGGCAAGCGGCGTTCGCGTCGAGAATGCATCAATCTGGTCGAAAGATTCAGCCGTTCAGATCGAGAACGATGCGGCCGTCGATCCTGCCTTCTTCCATCCGTTCGAAGATGGCGTTGATGTTCTCGAGCTTGTCCCAAGAGTAGTGGGCTGCGACCTTCCCCTCGCCGGCAAACTCCAACGCCTCCTCAAGATCCTGACGGGTGCCGACGATCGATCCACGCACCGTTATGCGCTTTAAGACCGTGTCGAAGACCGGGAGGCAGATCTGGCTCGGCGGGAGGCCGACGAGTACCATCGTGCCCTTCGAACGCAGCATGCCGTAAGCCTGTTCCATCGCCCTTGATGAGACTGCTGTGACCAGCGCACCGTGGACGCCGCCTGTTTGCTTCTGCACCTCCTCGACCGCGTCACGCGTACTCGCGTCGACGACGAGATCGGCGCCGAGCTGTTGCGCAAGCCTGAGCTTGTCGGGGAAGATATCCGCCGCGGCGACATGCATGCCCATGGCCTTAGCATACTGCACGGCCATATGGCCGAGACCTCCGATGCCCGAGACTAGAACCCATTCGCCCGGCCTAACCTCCGTCTCCTTCAGACCCTTATACACCGTGACCCCGGCACACAGCACCGGGGCCGCCGGACCGAACTCTAGCTTTTCAGGCAGCCGCCCGACGAAATCCGGATCAGCCAAGCCGTATTGGGCAAAGGTGCCGTCAAGCGAGTAGCCGGTATTCTGCTGACTGCCGCAAAGCGTTTCCCAGCCGGTTCGGCAAGGCGTGCAGCAGCCACACGCCGTGTGCAGCCACGGCACGCCGACCCGGTCCCCCTCCTTCAACCGCGTGACGCCGGCGCCGAGTTTTGCGACATAACCGACCCCTTCGTGACCGGGAATAAAGGGAGGTCTCGGCTTCACCGGCCAATCTCCCTTGGCGGCATGCAAGTCGGTGTGGCACACGCCGGTGGCCTCATATTTGACGAGGATCTGGCCGGGTCCTGGTTGCGGTATCGCCAGTTCCTCGATCAGGAGCGGCTTGCCGAACTCGCGCACTACAGCGGCTTTCATAGTCATATCGATCTCCTTTGATGCTCGACGTTGGCGCCGGCTCAACCAGCGCCGCGCACCTCCCCAGAGGGACGCTGCGGGCGGAAGCTTAGCTCCAGAGCAAGCCCAATCCGTTGACGGGCATCAAAGCAGGCGGTTGCGGAAATGCATTTGTCTCACCAATGAGACAGTGACCGATGGCGATCCATCGAAAATCGGCCTGGCAGGCGACGTGAGACCACAAGGCGCTATTACGGGCGGCAAGGCTGCTCGCCTTCACCTTGAGGAGTTCGAACGAAGACTCTCCCACCTGGCGGCCCACGCCAGGGGCCATCATGCTTTTGCCGAACCCGTGTCTTAAGATCAATGTTGCTGAACAGTCCTCCGACTTTTTTCGGAGGCAATGCGTTACGTCAACAGTCAAAGGCCAGCGTCATTCTAAACTGCCAAGCGACAGATTATATTTGCTATAATCTCGAGGGGAATCGTAATGCTGCTCGATCGAGAGGGTCCGATCGAAGCTTTGCTGACCGCCATGCGGAACGCAGCGGGCGGGCATGGCAGCACGGTCCTGCTCGAAGGCGAAGCAGGCATCGGCAAGACCGCTCTCCTGCGCGAGTTTGCGGAGCGTGCGGAAAAGGATTGCACAGTCCTATGGGGCTGGTGCGAGGCGCTTTTCACGCCGCGCCCGCTCGGACCTTTGCAGGACATGGGGCGACTGCTTGACGCGCGCGTGGCGGCACTGCTCGATCGGACCGCTCCACCGGGGCGACTCTTTCCAGCACTTTTGGATGTGCTTCAGCGTGCCGATCGTCCGATCGTACTTATCTTCGAGGATGTGCACTGGGCCGACAACGCAACGCTCGACCTCGTAAAGTATCTCGGTCGCCGCATCGCACTGCTTCGCACAGTGCTGGTGCTCAGCCTGCGCGGCGATGAAGTCGACGCCAATCATCCTCTGATGCAGGTCATCGGCGATCTGCCGTCCGCGTCGGTCACCCGCATAGCGCTTGAACCGCTGTCTCCAGAAGCCGTTGCGCTGTTGGCAAAACAGGCGGGGCGCCGCGCCGCCAATCTCTACCGGGTCACCGAAGGCAACCCGTTTTTCGTCACTGAACTTTTGGCAAGCGGTGAGGCGGAGTCCGGCCGCGTGCCGGCCTCGATACGCGATGCGGTCTGGGCGCGCCTCTCCCGGCTCACGATGGCTGAGCGCGAAGTGCTCGAGGTGATCAGCATTGTGCCGGGCAGCGCCGAGCCGTGGCTGATCCGGGCGCTGCTCGGTGCCGGGTCAGAAGCGATGGTGGACCAATGCGTGGCGCGCGGATTGTTACGGCGAGACGAACAGGGCGCTCTGATGTTTCGCCATGAACTTGCCAGGCAGGCGACACTCGACCGACTGCCGCCGAGCCTTCAGAGGGCGCTCCATGCAAAGGTGGAGGCTGCCATATCGCAACGCCCCGCGGCACAAGCATCCGCTCTGCTGTCACGCCGCGTGCACCATGCTGCCGGAGCCGATGACGGCGCGCGCGTCCTGGAGCTCGCGCCGCAGGCTGCGGCTCAAGCGGCGCGTCTCGGCGCCCACCGGGAGGCGGCCTCGCACTTGGCGACGGCTCTCAGATACGTTGCGCAAGCCACACCGGAACTGGCTGCGCAGCTTTATGACGACTGGGCCAGCGAGGCGGGACTGTCGTTGCTTGTCTACGAACCGGTGATCGAGGCGCATCATCGCGCTATCCAGCTATGGCGCAAACTCGGACGCGTCGACAAGATCGGACCCAATCTGTGCAGGCTGTCAAGGCTGCACTGGCGCCGCGGCGAGAGCAAACCGGCGGAATCTTATGCTGAGCAGGCCGTGCGCGAAATGGAAAGCCTGGCGCCTGGGCCGGGACTGGCGATGGCCTATAGCACGCGCTCTCAGCTCCACATGCTGCACTATCGTTTCGATGAAGCGGTCGACTGGGGCATGCGCGCGATCGCACTCGCCGATCAACTGGGCGAGATCGAAACACGCGTTCACGCCTTAAACAATGTGGGCACCGCGCTCCTGTTCGCCGACCGTCCAGGCGGGCGCGAGCGGCTGGAGGAAAGCCTGGCACTGGCGCTCGAGCACGGATTTCACGACCATGCGGTGCGAGCCTATACCAACTTCGCCGAGTGTGCGCTTGCATCCAAGGACCTTGCCCTGGCCGAACGCCTGTTGGCCGAAGGCATCGCATTGTCGACCAGGCACGATCTCGATTCGGCGACACAATATCTGCTCGGGCGGCAGGCGCAGCTTCGCATGGAACAGGGTCGTTTTCGCGAAGCCGAGACCATTGCACAGGGCGTCATGAATCTGGATCGCCTGCCCATGGTCATGCACCTGCCGGCCCTCATCGTACTCGGAAGGGTGCGGGTGCGAATGGGTGAGCCCGACAGCTTGGCCCTTCTCCAGCGAGCACTCGAGGAGGGTGTCGCGACCGGTGAGCTCCAGCGAGTCGTGCCGGTCCGCCTGGCGCTGGCCGAAGCCGCCTGGCTCGCCGACGACCAAAGTGCAAGCCACAGACAACTGACCGCACTCGCCGCGATGGATCTCAACAACTTCCGAAGCCCGGACTTCGGTGAACTGGCGGTCTGGTGGCAGCGTTGCGGCATGGCCGAGCCGCTGCCAAAGTCGAAGGCGCAGATCCCGTTGCAGTGTGCTGCCGAACTCCGCGGCGATCCGCTGGCGGCGGCAAGGGAATGGGACCGCCTGGGGCTTCCCTATGAGGCGGCACTTGCCCTCGCTCAGGTCCGCGGAGCCGATGCCGGACCGGCGCTTGCTCGCGCCGTCACCATGTTCGACTCGCTGGGCGCGCGCCCCGCTGCGGCGCTGGCGCGAAAGCAAGCGCAGCGCCTGGGAGTGGCGGGCCAGTTGCCGAAAGCTCGCCGAGGGCCGTACGGGGTCGCGCGCCGTCACCCGCTCGGCTTGACCCGGCACGAACAGCAGGTGCTCGCCTTGATTGCCGAAGGCATGAGCAATAAGGAAGCAGCGCAGCACCTGTCGCGTTCGCCACGCACGATCGAGCATCAGGTTTCCGCTGTGCTCGGCAAATTCAACGCGGCCAACCGGATGGAAGTCCTCCTGCGCCTGCGCGGCGAACCGTGGCTGCTGTCACCGGTCGACACCCGGCCCTCCGCCGAAAATTAGGCAATCGCGTGAAATTTAGGGGATCGGCTGCCAGGAAATAGGGGGACCGCACCGATGCACCCCTGGCGGCTCCGCGCTTAAGCTAAGCATGTCACCAGGGGAACTGCCTACCCACAGCGCCGAGCGTACTAAACGCATAAAGGATGCGGCAGCACCTTGATCGGGCAGTCGTTAGCTCGTGGAGGAGGAAGAGCGATGGCCAGATATTTTACCGCATTTGCAACGACTTTACTCGCGACGACTGGCGTCGCGGCGGCGTCGGACCTGGCGCCCGCGAGCGGCCACAGCATTCATCTCGGCAGCTTCCATGGTGCTCTGTATTACACGGTTGAGAAGGACGGCTACCGTGTGGTTGCGACCGTGGCCTCAGGGACAGAAGCGCAGCCGATCCGCTTCGTGTCCACCCTCGGACCCGGGCAGCGCATGATGATCTCCGTGCCCCGCGCCCTCGGCGAGCCATCTGCCGAGCTGGAGATCACGCGCGACGGCGAAGCTCTCGTCCTGCATGAACCCGGAGCCGCCCTGATCGACAGCATGGCGACCAGCGCCCTCCTCGAGGAGTGACGGTCCTTTTCGCCGGTCCGAATCCCGGGTGGTCATAGCCGCAAATTCCGTCCTGCCATTTCGACCGCCGGGAGGAGACGGCAAGGCAAGGCTTCGAGACAACAGAATGCGCCCAATGAAGCATCTGGTTCTGCTCGCTGTCGTCACCTGTGGGTGCGCGCTTGGTTTCGGAGGACCCCTGCAGGAAGCCCCGGCCGCCGACAAGGTCTACAAAGTCATTGACGGCAAGGCCGATGTTCGGACGTATAACGGCTACCGGCGTTATCATGCCGGCTGCAACCATTGCCATGGCCCCGATGGCGTCGGCTCAACCTTTGCGTCGTCTCTCGTCGCCCGGCCGCTCAGCATCGAGACGTTCAGGCGCGTCGTGCGCAACGGCCAGAGCAGTGGTGACGGCTCTGTCATGGGAGGGTTCGCCGACGATCCCAACGTCGCTCCTTATATCGACGACATCTATGCCTATCTGCAGGCCCGCGCCGACGGCGCTCTCGGCCGCGGGCGACCTCAACGAATGAGTCCTTAGAACGCTTTGGCCGTTGATCCATTCTCGCTGCGGCCTTCGCAAGCTGACGAATGTCATCGCGAAAGCGGAGCAAGCAGCTCGCGGACGACAGCTGCGTCCGGGTCGTCGGTCATTTCCCTATGCCTACTTTGACAAACCTATCGAAGGAGAGACGCCGCTCGGGTCGCGCTGCGACCACTTCGGCTGCGGGACGGCCCGCAGCAGCGCTTGCGTATATTCGTGCCGAGGAGAGGCGAAAAGGGCTTCCGTTTCGCTTTCCTCGACGATCTTGCCGCGCTGCATCACCAGGATACGGTCAGCGAATTGGCGCACGATGGGCAAATCGTGGGTGATGAAGACATAGGAGAGGCCGAGACGCTGGCGGAGATCAGCCAGAAGCTCGATGACCTGCATCTGGATCGACACGTCGAGCGCCGAGACCGCCTCGTCACAGACGATCAGCTCGGGTTCGCTGGCGAGCGCCCGGGCAATGGCGATGCGCTGCCGCTGCCCACCCGAAAACTGATGCGGATGCCGTTCAGCATGCTCCGCCTTGAGGCCGACAAGCTCCAGCAGTTCCACGACCCGCTGTTCCCAGCGTTCGCGCGGCAGGATGTCCCGGTGGATCGCCCAGGGCTCCGAAATGATCGAGCGGACATTCATGCGCGGGTTCATCGACCCGAATGGATCCTGGAACACCATCTGCACCTTTCGGCGGAAACCGTTGAGCGCCCTGCCCTTAAGTTTGAAAATGTCCTCGCCGGAAAAAAGCGCCGTGCCGGATGTCGGCTCGTTCAGTCTCAGCAGCATGCGTGCAATGCTCGATTTACCCGAACCGGACTCGCCGACGATCCCGAGCGTCTCCCCGCGACGAAGCGTGAAACTGACGTCATCCACTGCCCTGAACTCCCGTTTTGGCGAAAACGGGCCGGACCCCAGCTTGAAATGCTTGCTCAAGTGGGAGACCTGTAACAGGACCTCGCCTTCCGCGGTGGGCCGACGCCGTTTCGATGTGCCGGCATGAGGCAGCGCCGACATCAGCCGTCGGGTATAGGCGTGGCTCGGATTAGTGAAGACATCCTCGGCTTTGCCGCTTTCCACCACCTTGCCGCCATTCATCACGATAATCCGGTCGGCCATGGCCGCCGCAACCTCGAGATCGTGGGTGATCATGATCAGCGCCATGCCCGTTTCACGCTGCAGGTCCCGCAAGAGTTCGAGGATCTGCGCCTGAACGCTGACATCGAGCGCCGTGGTCGGCTCGTCGGCGATCAGAATATCCGGCTCGAGGGCGATCGCCATGGCGATCATCACGCGCTGCCGCTGTCCGCCGGAGAACTGGTGCGGATAATAGTCCATCCGTTTTTCCGCCTCGGGAATGCCGACGCGTTCCAGCAGATGTACGACCTTGTCGCGCACGGCGCCGCCCTCGCCTGCGCCGTGGCTCTCGAACACCTCGGCAATCTGCCGGCCGACAGTGTAGACAGGATTGAGATAGGCCAGCGGATCCTGGAAGATCATGGCGATGCGGCGGCCGTTCAGTTCACGCCGGCCTTCGTCATCGAGGCGGGAAAGATCGGTGCCGTCGAACACCATCGAGCCCGAGACGATGTCGCCCGGGGGGCAATCGATCAGCCCCATCACTGTTCCGGTGCTGACGCTCTTGCCCGATCCGCTCTCGCCGAGGATGACGAGCGTCTCACCAGGACAGACATCAAACGAGACGTCATCGACAGCGCGCATCGGATCGCCTTCGGACAGGAAGTCGACCGTCAGATTGTCGATTCGCAGGATGGGTTTGTCCGGCGCGGTCATCGCGGGGCCTTTCGCAGCGATTGCAGGCGCCAGCGCTGCAGCGGATCGGCGACCGTCCGAGCCCAACTGGCGAGGATGTTGAGAGAAAGCGTCGTCAGCAGGATTGCGAGTCCCGGCCAGAAAGCGATCCACCACGCCGTCTTCAGGTAGCCGCGGCCGTTGGCCACCATGGCGCCCCAGGTGAAATCCGGTGGCTGAATGCCGAGCCCGAGGAAACTCAAGGAGGATTCGGCCAGAATGACGGTAGCGAAGTCGATGGCCGCGATCGTGACGAGCGTCGGCAGCACGAGCGGCGCGATGTGGCGGAACAGGATGCGTCCCGCACTAGCGCCCATGGAGCGCGCGGCACTCACGAACATGCGCTCGCGCAATTCGAGCACTTCGGCCCGCGCCGTGCGGATAAAGATGGGCATGCGCGTAATTGCCAGCACGATCACCAAGTTCGTCATGCTGGGACCGAGCGTATAGAGCACGATCAGCGCAAGCAGCAGAGAGGGAAAGCTCATCACGACATCGGCCAGGCGCAGGATGACGTGGCTGTACCAGCGCTCCGAATAGCCGGCGGCAAGACCGAGGATGCCGCCTAAAGCCATGGAGCAGAAGACGGCGGCGGCCGCGATGCCGAGCGTGTTCTGCGCCCCGACAATCAGCCGCGCCAGGATCGGTCGTCCGAGCGTATCCGCTCCCAGAATGTAGATGAACCCGTGCTCCAGTGCGAAGGGCGGCAGATTGCGTTGCCTGAGCCCGAGCTTGCCGGCAAGTTCGCCGACGAAGAGCGGCCCGACAAGCACGCAGACGATGAGCACAAGCAGAAACACGGCTGCGCAGAGCGCCAGCTTGTCCCGTGTGAGATAGATTGCGAGCTGCCGAAGGGCGCCGGGCGATCTTTCGGATGGCAATGCCAGGTCGGTCATTGTCGCCCTCCTCAGTAGCGAATGCGCGGATCGAGCACTGCGTAAAGAAGATCGATCGCGATGTTGACGATGAAGATGGCGATTGCCGTGACGAGGATCGTCGATTGCACCACGGCAAAGTCGCGCTGGATAATCGAATCGATCATCAGCTTGCCGATGCCCGGCCAGCCGAAGATCGTCTCGACGACGACAGCGCCGTTGATCAGTCCGGTCGCCAGGTCACCGGCGACGGTGATGACCGGCAGCAGCGAGTTTCTGAGCGCGTGACCGAAGATGATCTTGCGGCGCTTCATGCCCTTGGCGTGTGCCGTCTTGATAAAGGGCGAGGCGAGCGCGGAGATCATCGTGCCACGCACCACCTGGACCAAAAGCCCGAAAGGGCGCAGCATCAGAACGACGATCGGCATGATCCAGTGCAAGGCAGTGCCCGTGCCCGACGTCGGCAGCATGCCGAGCCCGACCGCGAAGACGAGAATGCCGACGATCGCGATCCAGAAATCGGGCGTGCTGGCACCCGCCAGCGAGACGAGGCCGGCGATGCGGTCGAACAGGCTTCTGGGACGGGCGGCGGCCAGCGCGCCGACGACGATGGCCAGAACGGTCGCGAGCGTCATCGCGACCAAAGCGAGCTTCAGCGTCGCCGGAAAGGCCTCGAGAGCGACATCGATTGCCGACCGGTTCTGGCGCAAAGACTGGCCGAAATCCAGGGACATGAGGTTTTGCAGATACTGGAAGAACTGCACGTAGATTGGTTGGTCCAGACCGTTCAGGCGTGCAAATGCCTGGCGCGCCTCGAGACTCGAATCGAGCGGCAGGTAGAGCGCCGACGGGTCGCCGGTCAAACGCGTGAGGAAGAAGACGAGCGTCAGCAGGCCGATCACCGAAATTACGCTGTGATATGCCCGCCGGCCGATATAGCCGAGCATCATGCGGAGCCTCTGGTTCCCTTGCAGTTCAGGCGAGCGCGCCAACGTATCGCGCGCTCGCCTCGATGGTGACACTCAGTCCTTGACGCCGATATTGGCGAGCGGGATCTCGCTGTTTGTCGTGATGTCCGGCTTCCACTCCAGGCGGCTGCCCATCCGGGTGTAGCCGATCATGTGGAACATCGGGATGTCGACCGCGAGCTCGTCATGCACCTTCGCGAAGATCGCCTTGAACTTTGCCGTACGGTCGCCACCGGTGGCAGCCATGGCATCGGCGACCTCCTTGTCGAGTCCCGCATCGTTGAAGGTCGAATAGCTTCCGCCCGACGTATAGAAGATCGGAACGGTGAAGGCTGCGTCGCCCTTATTGTTGTCATGCATCATCTGCAGCAGGTTCGGCCCGCGGCTTTCCGGGAAGGGCTTCTGCAGGTAGCGCAGCCAATCATTCACGTCGAGCATCGTGAGCTTAACGTTCAGACCGACATCCTGCCACATGGCCATCATGGCTTCCATGGCTTCCGTACCGTTGGGGTAAATGCCGTTGCGGCCGATCAGTTCGATTTCGGTATCGACCGGAACGCCCGCAGCCTTGGCCTCGGCGATCAGCGCACGCGCCCGTTCGGCATCGAAGGCCCAAGGCGCCAGCTTGTCATCATGGCCGTTGATGCCGGTGACGACCATCTGCGAAGCCCGCTGCACGTCCTCGCCGAAAAGCTGGGCAAGGCCATCCCAGTCGATCGCCAGGTTCAGCGCCTTGCGGATTCGGACGTCATCGAGCGGAGCAAAGCCGGCGTCGATGCGGATCGCGGTCGTTTCGGAGTTCAGGTAGGCGAAGTCCGTTTCCGGATTGGTCGCATCCTGGATCGCGATGGACGGCGTGAGGTCGGCCTCGCCGGTCTCCACCATGGCGGCCCGAATCGAGGATTCCGGGCGCCAGACGTAGCTGGCCTTGGCAATGGCCGGCTTCTCGCCCCAGTAGCCGTCGAAGGCTTCCAGGACGACTGTCTGCGGCGTGAAGCTCGAAAGCTTGAAGGGCCCGGTCCCGACCGGATCGTTCACGGCCTTGTCCGCCGGCGTGTTCGGCGAGACGATCATGACCACGCTGAGCAGCGTCGGCAGAATCGGCTGCGGCTTATCCGACTTGATCTCGACCGTCAGGTCATCGATCGGCGTGACCGTCAGCTTGGCATCGCCGAACTTGGCAATGTTGCTGCAGGTCAGCTTGCCGCCGGTCATCCGCTCGATCGAGAATTTGACGGCCTCTGCATTGAAGGCGGCTCCATCCTGGAACTTGACCCCCTCGCGCAGCTTGAGCTGCCAGGTGTTCGGGTCGGACTGCGTCCATTCGGTCGCAAGACCGGGCGTCGGCTGGCCGCTTTTCGGATCGATGATGGTCAGCGGCTCGACCACGTTGCGGCTCAGGATCTGGCCGACATTGGTGATGATGGTACCGCAGGGTTCAAGGTTGGCCGGCTGCTCCGGCAGGACGATCTTGATTTCCGAGGCACTCTGCGCGGCGGCATAGCCGGCCCAGCCGGCGACCACCATTGCGCCCGCGATGACGCGAACAGACTTGTTTTCCATTGCAATCCTCCCCAGTTTGAACGAACGACGATTTCTGGGACAGGCGCCCTCCTCCGGGCGCCCACCCGTATTTCTCAGCTGCGCGACGCTTCAATCAGTCCCTGCAAGATCTCCCGCTCTTCGCCGGTCAGATCGACCAGCGGCGGGCGAACCGGACCCGGCGCAAAGCCGGCAAGCTCCACCCCAGCCTTGATGATCGAGACCGGGTACCCGGCCTTTCGGTCGCGCAGGGCTGCAAAGGGGAAGAAGAACCTATGCAGGATGCCTTCCATCACGCCCCTGTCGCCGGCCCGCATCGCCCGGTAGAAGCGCTGCGCCAATTCCGGCACGAAATTGAACACCGCCGACGAATAGGTCGTAACGCCGACGCCGTTGAATCCTTCTGCGAAGAGCTCGTGGGTCGGCATGCCGCCGATATAGCAGAGCCGGTCGCCGAGCTTGGCCGTTACGTGTCGCACGAGGTCCACCTTGCCGGTGCCGTCCTTGAAGCCGATCAGGTTGGGGCAGGCTTCGGCAAGACGCGCGACCGTGTCGGCATTGGCGACGGAATTGGCGCGGTTGTAGAGAATGACGCCAAGCCCCGTCGAATCGCAGACGGCCTTCACATGGGCATAGATGCCTTCCTGCGGCGCTTCCGTCAGGTAGTGCGGCAGCAGGAGAATACCGTCGGCGCCGGACTCTTCGACGATCTTCGCCGTCTCGACGGCAAGCGACGTGCCATAGCCGCAGCCGGCAATGATCGGCACCTCGCCCGATACGTCCTTTGCTGCGCGGGTGACCTGGCCCACTTCGTTCGGCGAGAGCGAAAAGAACTCGCCGGTGCCGCCGGCAGCGAACAGGGCCGCGGCCTTGAAGCCGGAAAGCCACTCCACATGCCGCCTGTAGCTCTCCAGATTGAGCTTGTAGTCCGACGTGAAGTGAGTGACCGGAAAGGACAGGAGCCCCGAACCGACACGCGACTTGATTTCTTCAGGCGACAATGAATTCCCTCCGGCTGCGAGCTTAAGACGGGAAATTCATATGATGACTTTGAAGATGAGTCAATCAACCTCGCCGGCTTTTTCGCTCTGGCGCCAGGTCGTAAGCGAACGGTACCGCTTGATCCCGGTGACGAGATGGCGGCGCATGGCCTCCCGAGCCCGGTCCGGGTCGCGCGCAAGGATCGCCTCGGCAATCTCCCGGTGCTCGAGGAGAATGGGCTCGTCCCGGCTCGGCAGCGGATCCACGCCGCCCATGACCGTGCGAAACTTCACGCGCGGGATCATGCGGCGCCCGACATGCTCCAGAAACGTGCGGAAGCGGGCGTTGTTCGTGGCAGTCGCTATAGCCATGTGAAACTGGAAATCCGCCTCGTCCGTAGGTTTCCCTTCGGCGACGAGATGGGCAAACCGCTCGACCTGAGCCTGGATCTCGGCCTCTTGCGCCGGTGAGCTGCGCGCCGCCGCCAGGCCTGCCGCTTCGACCTCGATACCGATTCGGAGCTCCAGTTCCTCGATGATATCGGAAATCTTGTCGGTCTCGCCGGTGAAGAGCTTGAGGCCCGGGTCGCTCTGCCGCGGTCCTATCACGAAGACGCCCGACCCCTGCCGCGACTCCACCAGACCGTCGGCCCGAAGCGCCGCAATCGCCTCACGCACCACCGTCCGACTGAAGCCGAACTTGTCGATCAGGGCCGGCTCTGTCGGCAACTTGTCGCCCGGCGCATAATATCCCGCCTCGATCTGCGCCTTTATAGCATTTGCAACTTGCGAGGAAAGCGACGGGCGGCCGCCCCCCTTTTTTGGACTTGGCATGAATATTCCCATACCCCCACATCTAGAGTCATCATATGACTGCGACTAACAGTTGTCGCAGACATCTTATGGGATTATCAAACTGCGGTACAGCAGATTCGAGCCGGTGTTCACGCTCGACTAGCGGGGGCGCGACAGGAACATCAGCCCCTGAGCCTGGCTTGTCCTGATGCACCTTCGGGAACGGCGGCTCTGGATAACGGCGAGCGCCCGCCTGCATGGCTCCTGTTGGGGAGGCCGAAAGGCTGGGGCGAGATCTAATCGATCGCATGCCATAGCGCGGAGGCCCCGAGGGACCTCACCGGGCTTTCCGACCGACTTTCCCTGGAGTCTCGGAAACGGCGTCGACGAGGCGTCCATTTCTTCGCGTATTGAGCATTCGCTACAGCAGACGGCATGCTTCGATCAAAGTCGAAATGCCGTTTCCTCTTTCGCCGTCCGGATTATCATCATCGTGAAGAACCGGGCGACATTGGTCTGATCGCGGAATAGCCTGTCGCAGAGAGCGTCGAATTCTTCCATATCGCGCAGTCGCAGCATTAAGACGACATCGGTTTCGCCGGTGACGGCATAGGCGTGTGAAACCGCTTCTTCGGTGATTGCGACGTCCAGAAAGCGGCGCATGTGCTGCTCGCCGTGCAACTTCAGTTCCACCGTAACCAAGGCCTTGATCCCTCGGCCGACCTTGGCGGGATTGAGGATGGCGACCATGCGCTCGATTACGCCTGATTTGCGGAGCCGTTGTACACGGCGCAGACAACTTGAGGGAGAAAGGCCCACCTCGTCGGCCATATCGACATTTGTGGCGATGCGTCGCGCTGCAGAAGGTTCAGAAGCTTCCGGTCGATCCGATCCATCCGGCTACCATATCCGTCAACTGTGTCTTTGCAATAAAATTGCACAATCATGCAATTTTTGACCACAAATGCGAACCGGACCGGGCTAGCAGATCGAGGCAACCGGAAAGGAGCCTCGAATGCCGTTCTTGACGCCCATCTTGTGCAAAACCCGCGACACACTCGAAATTTACTGGGTGCTTGTCCGGATCACGGTTCCCATCGCGGTTCTGACCGAGCTCCTGTCGAGGATGGGAGCGATCGAGGCGATTGGCCCCGCTTTTGCGCCTGTCATGAACCTCGTAGGGCTCCCTCCGGAGCTGGGACTGGCTTGGCTGACGGCGATGCTCGTCGGTATATGGGGCGCCGTCCCCCTCATATTCACTCTCGTTCCCGCATCCTCGCTGAGCGTGGCGGATATCACGGTCTTCTCAGCGCTCATCTTGTTCGCGCACGGTCTGCCTATCGAGCAGAAAATCATTCGTGAGGCCGGCCCGGGTATGATCGCAACGACAACGCTGCGCATCGCAGGCGGTTTGCTGTACGCTTTTCTGCTGCACCATCTTCTACTCGCCACCGGCTGGTTGTCGGCTCCGGTGAACCCCGCTTGGATTCCAGTAAGCGCCACACCCGATTGGGCCGAATATTTCCATGGTCTTGGAGAGACCATGCTCTCGATGCTTGTCATCCTCCTCGTTCTGTCCTGGAGCCTGGAACTCCTTAAGGCGACCGGACTGCTGGAATTGATGATGAAGGCCCTTTCGCCCGTATTGCGCCTCGCAGGTATCCGGGGCGAAGCGGGTCATCTCACCGCCGTCGGATTGTTCCTGGGGATTTCTTACGGCGCCGGTCTTCTGATCCGCGAGGCGCAATCCGGCGCAATATCACCACGCCAGATCTTTCTGTCATGTGTGTTCATGGGCTTCGCGCACAGTGTTATCGAGGACACTCTCGTCGTGATCTCGCTTGGTGCCGATGTTTACGGCGTTCTTGCCGGGCGGCTCGCTTTCGCCGTAGCGGCAACCGCCGCAATTGCTGCTCTGCTTCGCCACCTGCCGGACAAGACATTCACGCAGATGTTTCGGGTGACGCCATAAATGCAGGGGGCGGTGAGCTTCGACGGAACTCCGCTTTTGGGGTCTTCGACCACCTCTTCGCTCCTTTCCTGCAGGACCAATCGGCTACACGGCATTCTTCGACCGGAATTCCAGAACCGAGTGCAGACTGGACTTTCGAGGGCCCTGCTGACCCGCCAGGCATCATGCCAGCGATACCCGGCGCGTCTCGGCGTCGATCAGAAAGGCCGCAACGGCAGCGACGAGCAGAAGGCCGGCAAAGATGCCGATGGCAAAACCGAAACTCTGCGCCACCACGAACCCCATCAGCGACGGGGCGAGCAGGCCGCCGAGCCGGGCCATAGCGCCGGCCGCGCCCATGCCGGTCGCCCGCGATGCGGTGGGATAGAGCTCCGGCGTATAGGCATAAAGCGCGCCCCAGGTGCCGAGCAGGGCGAAGCTCATGATCAAGAGCGAGACGCCGATCAGTATGGCGGTTCCCCGCCAATACGAAGAGCAGGCAGCCAAGCGCCGACAGCAAGCAGAAGCCTATCAGGGTCGGCCGGCGGCCCCATTTCTCGACGCCGTAGGCAGCCAGCGCATAGCCGGGAATCTGGGCAAGCGCGAGGATAACGAGGAAGCCATAGCCGCGAACGAAGCCGAAGCCCTCGCCTGCGAGCCTCGGAGGCATCCAGGTGAAGACGCCGTAATAGGATATCGAGACCAGAAACCAGATCGCCAAGATCATCAGACTGCGCTTGCGCAGATCCGCAGAAAAAATACCCGCACTGGCCGCCGGCGGCGGCGACACCAGGGTTATGTCGGCGCCAAGCTGCGTCTTGCCGTTGATCACGAGGATCCGGTCGACAATGGCCTTTGCCTCGGACGTTTTCCCAAGGCGGAGCAGATAGAGCGGCGATTCCGGCACCAGGAAACGCAGGCCCACGCCGATCAGGGCCGGGAATGCGGTCACTGCGAAGATGTATCGCCAGGCATCCGCGACGCCGGCAAGGCTCGCGGCCCAGGCGGCGAGTGCCACTATGAGCGTGCCGACAGCCCAGAAGCCTTCCAGCATGACCAGCCAGCGCCCGCGATTACGGGACGGCAGAAACTCCGCCATCATCGCATAGTCGACCGGCAGCGTGCCGCCGACGGCCGCGCCGGTGAGAAACCGCAGCAGAAGCAAAACGGTAAAGTCCTGCGCAAAGACGGACAGCAGGCCGAAGACGGCATCGCAGGCGACGGTGGCGATCAGGACGCGCCGGCGGCCGATACGGTCCGCAAGCCGGCCGAAACCCGCGGCCCCGAACAGCATTCCGAGAAAGAAAAGCGTGCCCGTCTGCAGTGCCTGCGGAACCGTCAGGCCGAAAGTGGCGGCGATCGATGCGGCCGTGAAGCCGACCGCCAGCACCTGCATGGCATCGGCAGCCCAAACCAGACCGAATATGGCGAGAAGGCGGCGCTGGTAGGCGCCGGTTCCGGCGCGATCGAGCGCATCGTCTACTGTGATTGTCGTCATTCGCCCTTTCTCCAGATTGGCGAGCCGCTGCAGTCAGCACCTCGGCCGTGCTGCGCCGATCGCGCAGCATGCCGCAACCGCTTCGTCAACCCGCAAATCCGTCCTTGCGCAGTTTGGCAACGACTTGCTGTCCAGCAGGTATCACAAGTCCCCATCGCGGCGCCTGATCTCGATCCGCTGGAGCACGAAATCGACTGCCGACAGGCCGGGCATGGCGAGAGCGTCGACAAGGCTGCGTTGCTTGCCGGCCAAGCGCCCGTATTCGTCATAGGTCGCAAGGGCATTGGAAGGCTCGCCGCGGCCGGTGATGATTGCCGGATCGTTTTTCGTGATGTTCACGGCTCAGCTCCATTAGGCAATGCGCTAGGTTTACCATTGGCGAAGGCGATGGCAAGCAAGCGGTCGCCGCTGAAGCCGGATCAACGTGAACCCGGTCAACACGTGAACGGGGCCGACACGGGGGGTCTCGTCATCCCGTCAGCCCGATATCTCCACTGCCACTGCGGTCGCCTCACCGCCGCCGATACACACGGAGGCAATGCCGCGCCTCAGACCGCGGCGGCGCAGTGCATTGACGAGCGTGACGATCACCCGGGCGCCCGAAGCGCCGATCGGATGCCCCAATGCGCAGGCGCCGCCGTGGACGTTCACCTTTTCCGCATCGAGGCCGAGCTCGCGCATTGCCGCCATCGGCACCACCGCGAAGGCCTCGTTGATTTCGAAAAGATCGACATCGCCGATTTCCCAGCCGGTGCGCCGGCAGAGTGCTTTGATCGCCCCTATCGGCGCCGTCGGAAAGAGGCTGGGGGCATCCGCATGGGTGGCATGACCGCAGATCATCGCCAGAGGCGCAATGCCCTGTTTATCTGCCGCCGACCGGCGCATCAGCACCAGCGCCGCCGCGCCGTCGGAAATCGAAGAGGCGTTCGCGGCCGTGATCGTGCCGCCGTCGCGAAAAGCCGGTTTCAACAGGGGAATCTTGTCGAGCCGCGCCTTCTGCGGCTGCTCGTCCAGGCTGACGGTCCGCTCCCCCTTGCCTGAGGCGATGCTCAAGGGGACGATCTCCTCCGCAAAGCTGCCATCGGCACTTGCCTTCTGTGCCCTCTCGAGGGACGCAATGGCATATTCGTCCTGGGCGCTGCGGGTGAATTGATAGGCTTCCGCGCAATCCTCGGCAAAGGTGCCCATCAGGCGTCCCTTGTCATAGGCATCCTCAAGGCCGTCGAGGAACATGTGGTCCAGAACCTTCTGGTGCCCTATTCGGTAGCCCTGCCGCGCGCGATCGAGCAGATAGGGAGCATTGGTCATGCTTTCCATGCCGCCCGCGACCACGATCGAGGCGGATTCCGCCTTGATCAGGTCATGCGCCAGCATCGCCGCCTTCATGCCCGAACCGCACATCTTGTTCACGGTGGTCGCGCCGACGCCGGGCGGAAGACCCGCGCCGAGCGCAGCCTGACGGGCCGGCGCCTGTCCCTGTCCCGCAGTCAGGACGCAACCGAACATGACTTCGTCGACCATTTCCGGCGCAACCCCGGCACGCTTTAAAGCGTCGGCAATCGCGGCCGCGCCGAGGTCGGCGGCGGAAAGGTCCTTCAACTCACCTTGAAAACCGCCAAGCGGGGTCCGGGCCTGCCCGACGATAACCACCGGATCGTGATTGTTCATTCGAACCTCCTTGCATGGCCATGTTTCACCGGGGCGCCATGCGCAAAGCCCCGTCGAGGCGGATGACCTCGCCGTTGAGCATCATGTTCTCACAAATATGCTTCACGAGCGCGGCGTATTCCTCGGCCCGACCAAGGCGCGGCGGAAAGGGCACACTTGCCGCGAGCGCATCCTGAACCTCCTGAGGCATGCCGGCCATCATCGGCGTATCGAAGATGCCGGGCGCAATGGTGACGACGCGAATTCCGAAACGAGCCAGCTCGCGCGCGGCCGGAAGCGTCAGCGCAGCGACACCACCCTTCGACGCCGCGTAGGCAGCCTGGCCGATCTGCCCGTCGAAAGCGGCGATTGAGGCCGTATTGACGATCACCCCGCGCTCGCCGCCGGCATCCGGTTCTGCCTGCGCCATGACCTCGGCGGCAAGCCGCATCATGTTGAACGTCCCGATCAGGTTGACGGTGACCGTGCGGGCGAAACTGTCCAGTCCATGCGGGCCGTTCCTGCCGAGAATCTTTTCGCCGGGCGCAGTACCGGCACAATTCACCAGTCCATGGACGTGCCCGAATTCCTGCTTGGCAAATGCCACTGCGGCTGCGGCATCGGCCTCATTCGTCACGTCGGCATTTCGCAAGCGCACCCGTGGGCCGAGCTCGGCAGCAGGTTTTTCCGCCGCAGGAGGTTTCACGTCGAGCCCCAGCACGCTCGCGCCCTCCTGAGCCAGCATGCGCGTCACAGCTGCGCCAAGTCCGGAACTGGCTCCGGTGACGATAAAGACTCGGCTCTTGAGTTGCATAGGCTCCAGCTCCAACTGTTTCCGACCGGGATGATGCAGAGGAGAAATATGGTATGCAATGACCGAATGGCTCAGATTGCGTGATCGCTTTTGCAATGGCCGCTAAGAGGGACCGCCACTCATGGAACGCCGGATGATCGCCCCATGTTTCATGGATGACACTCTCGAATGCCTCCGGCGCAATGGAGTGGATGCCGAGCCCCTCCTTGCACAAGCCGGCTTGCCGTCCGTCGTCACCGGGCCCGTTTCGGCCGAACAATACGGCGCCTTTTGGCATGCGGTGGCGCAGGCCATGGATGACGAGTTTTTCGGCGAGGGCGCACGGCCGATGCGCGCCGGCAGCTTCGCATTGCTGTGTCACGCCATTCTTTCGACCGTGACGCTCGAACAGGCGCTGCGGCGAGCGCTGCGCTTCCTCAGGGTGGTTATCGAGGATCCGCATGGCGAGCTGGTCGTCGAGAACGGTCTGGCACAGATTGTCCTCAAGGACGCCGGAGCGACGCGCTCCGCCTTCGCTTATCGTACCTTCTGGATCATCCTGCATGGCGTCAATTGCTGGCTGATCGGACGCCGGATTCCGATCCGCTGGGTCGACTTCCGCTGCAGTGCGCCCCCCGCCGGAACCGATTATCGGCTCTTCTTCGGTGCGCCCGTCCACTTCGATCAGCCCCGGACGCGGCTTGTCTTCGATGCCGAGTACCTGAAACTGCCGCCCATTCGTGACGAGCGGGCGCTGAAGCACTTCCTCCGGCATGCGCCTGCAAATATCCTCGTGCGCTATCGGCACGACGCGGGACTGGCCGCGGCAATACGCCAGCGGCTCCATGCCACGGCTCCGTCCGCCTGGCCGGGTTTCGAGGCGCTTGCCGCGCGCATGCGGATTGCAGCGCCGACCCTTCGACGGCGATTGAAGCAGGAGGGCCAGACCTATCGATCGATCAAGGAGGACCTGCGCCGGGCGCTTGCGATGGAAGCCCTCGCTGGCGGCCGGACGAATGTGGCCCAGCTTGCCGTCGAGCTCGGTTTTTCCGAGCCGAGCGCCTTCCATCGCGCGTTCCGCAAATGGACCGGAAAATCCCCGGCGCAATTCCGGCGTATTGCTGCGCGGACGGATTTCGCGGAAAACAATTCACCACGGAAAGGCACTCAACCCCAGGAGAGCTGATCCTTGGGGAGCCGGCCACTTGGATCATACACGTCGACGCGATGCGGCAGATCCGGTCCCCACGTCCAAAGGACGAGGTTCCGGTCTCCCTCTTCGGCCCCCGGTGCGAAACTCGGAACCAGAATGCCGGCGGCACCGCGCGAATGGAGACGGTCGTAAATCGCCCAGGAAGCCGGACGCCTCCCCTCGGCAAGCGCGCCCGCCCAGCTGCAGGCCATCTCCTCTAGCGATACCCCGTGTTCCGCCCTCCCCCTCTCCGTCGTGAGATCAGCGATGTCAGCGCAATCGATGTCGTAGGAGCAAAGTACGCAAGGATCGATACGACGGGCGAAGCCCTGATTGGCCTCCTTGACCGCCGTCATGATGCTGAGGGCAAGGTAAAGCGTCTTCACGCCCTTCGGTTTGAAGCGCGCGCCCTTTATTGCCGCGCCATCGCCGGATGTAGGTTTGAAAGCCCAGCGTGGGTCATGCGCGCGATAGCAGGTTCCGGTGAACCTCAAGCAAAGCCCCCGAGGGCCATGTGATCGAGATAATCGCGCACGGCCGCCGCCTTGCCGTCCTTCACCAGAGCTTCGGCCGTTCGCCCACCGAATGCCGGGAGGGGCTGGGCGCGATACCACGCCATAGCCTGCTCCTTGCCGCCTGCCCAGTCGGCGACCCGGCTGATGATCTCAAGCATTTCGCGGAGGCGGTTCTGCGTCTTCGTCCCGCGGCTGCGCTCCAGCCGGTAGAGCGTTTCGCGGGCAAGCCCGGCGGTTTCGGCAAGCTGCGTTTTCGACATGCCGAAGCCGTCCGCGACCTGCTGAACCGCGATCTTTCCGCCCTTGTCCATGTAGGACAGTATCAGCGGCCCGTCATCGCTTTGGATCTTTTGAGCCTGAGCCATATTGCGTCATATCCAAGAACATATTTTCTGTGCAAAATATATGACAGCGCACGCGACTTCGCAAGATCGACACGACCGCCCATCGATGATGAGCTGGCTTTCCACCTTTATCCAGGCTTCTGACCGACCTTTGATTCAGAAAGCAAAACGGCCTTCTTCCAAAGATCGGCATCGACGCAAACGGGCTGCTTTCGTCCGGAGTGGCCGGGAAGCCTTACGCCGGCCGCGTCATGGGAGGCGACCAGATTATCCATCGCTTCGGAGAAGCGATCGGCGGCGAAGTGACCAGGGTCGATGGCGATCAGGAACTGGCCGACATGCGGCGGCCCACCCTCGTCGTTCCCGAAGGCGCTCGCCTCCGTGCTGAGGGCCGAACCGGTCAGGGCGGCAGCAAGGATTTCCACAAGAAGGGCGATATTGGCGCCCTTGCGACCGCCGGCGGGCAGCAGCGAGCCTTCCAGCCCGGTGGCCGCGTCGGTCGTCGGCTGTCCGTTCCTGTCCTGGGCCCAGCCGATCGGGATCGCCTCGCCGTCATCGCGGCGCAGGATCATCTCCGTCTTGGTGACCGCGCTCATGCTCTGATCGACGAGAATGGCGGGCGCCCCTTCTTTCGAAGGCACGGCAAAGGCAAGCGGGTTCGTGCCGAAGAGCGCCCGCGTCGCCCCGGGCGGCGCAACGGAGGCAGGCGCATTCGAAACACAGATGCCGATCAGACCGGCGTCGGAAAGGGGTCGGACGTGATGACCGAGCGCGAGGCAATTATAGGAATTGCGCACCGCCATTGCCCCGACGCCGGCCTGGCGTGCGAGCTCGATCAGGACCGGTGTGCCGGCGGCTATGGCGGGATGTGCGAAGCCGGATCTTGCGTCTACCGTGACCGTGGCACCGCGTGTCGTCACCTCGGGCAGGGCTTCTCCATCGACCTTTCCGATCGACAGGTGCCTGCAGAAGACCGGCAGGTAATAAAGGCCGCAGACGCGATTGCCGTCAGCCTCCGCCGTGGCGATCGCGCTCGCCACGGCGCGTGCGTTTTCGGCGGCCGCACCATGGACCGTCAGCGCCTTGAGGCAAACCGCCTCGATCTCCTCACGGGACGTTTCGACCGGTGTCATCGGCCTGCCGCATAGCGTCTTTCGCCTTCGGCGACCAGGTCTTCGGCGAGCTGGAACCCGAGTCCAGGCTTCTTGAAGGCATCGAGCCAGCCGTTCCTGGGAGCCAGATCGGGCGAGGAGACGATATCCTTCTGGACGAGCTGCCACATGATCTGATTGCCGTCGTCGAGGTTGGGAATGGCAAGCCCGATGTGGTGCTCGGCGCAGGTGGTGATGCCGGTCGTGAACGAAGAATGGATGCAGATCTTCAGCCCGGCGGCCTCCGCCACGGCTGCCGCCTTCATCATCGGCTGTATGCCCCCGATTTCGCGCGGGCCGATGCAGATCATGTCCGCGGCACGCTGCCGGCATATCTCGTAGACGTCGTAGAGCGTGAAGGCCGCCTGATCCGCAACGATCGGAATGCCGACTTTCTCGCGCACATGCGCCATGGCCGGAATGCTCCAGCTGGCGGTCGGCTGCTCGATGAACTCGATGTCGTATTTTTCGAGCTTTCGGCACATGTTGATCGCGTCATGGACGCTCCAGCCTTCGTTCGCATCGAGGCGCAGGCGCGCGTCGCCGATCTCGCGGCGAACCGCCGCGGTGATTTCGAGGTCGAGCTTCTCGCCGCGGCCGACCTTGAGATAGAAGACCCGCTCGCCCTGGGCGTGGCCGACGGCCGCATCGCGCGCAAGCTCCTCGGCCGTCTCGCCCTGCAGGAAATAGAAATATCCGACCGCCTGACGGTGAGCGCCCCCAAGCAGCTGGTGAACGGGCAGGCCCGCGAGTTTGCCCTGCAGATCCCACATGGCCATATCGATGCCGGAGAATATCTGATTGGCCGCGCGCATGATATTGGCGCCGTGCCCGAGATATTCCTGGTGGAAGATGCGCGCGATGAGCGGCGCCACATCGTGGGGCGAATGGCCGACGAGATGTTTGGAGAGGCGATAAAGGATAGCCGCCGTACCGGTCTGATCCGGCGCGACCGTGCACTCGCCGGTGCCGACCGTGCCGTCATCCGCCTCGATCTCGATAAGGTTGACCGCAAAAGATTCACGGATGCCGTAGGACCAGTGATAGGGCTGCTTGAGCGGCAGAACCAGCGGGCGGACGCGGACGTTCGATATTCTCACCATTCTCGGAATTCCTCGAAAAAACGGCCGGTACGGCCGATCCGATATATCTGCAACCGGTTCTCCGGCACGCACTCTTTCCGCCCGCCGGCAGGAAACCTGCAGGCGGGACGAGACGTTCGTCGATAAATGCGGCGCGTTTTACATGCCGAGCGACTTCAGGTAGTCGGCGGCGACCGTTTCGATGGTCTTCCTCTCCACATCGACCTCGCTGTTCAGACGCTGCATCGTCGCGTCATCGAGCTTCTTCGAGACCGCTTCGAGCGTTTCCTTGAGATCCGGATTCGCGTCGAGCACTTCCTTGCGCACAACAGGGGTCAGCGCATAGTTGGGGAAGAAGCCCTTGTCGTCCTTCAGCGTCTTCAAGCCGAGTGCCGCGATCTGGCCATCGGTCGCCTGCGCGGCGATCGTGTCGAGGTCGCCGTTGGCCAGCGCGTTATAGGCGAGACCGAGGTCCATCGGCCGCACATTGGCGCGCCCGGTCTCGAAACCGTAGACCTCCTCCAGACCGATCAGGCCGTCCGGCCGCTTCGGAAACTCGGCCGTCGTGCCCATCAGGATATCCTTGCCTTCGTTATATGCCGTGGCGAGGTCGGAGATCGTCTGCATTCCGTCGGTCTTGGCATTCCCCGGTTTGATGACATAGGCGTAGGTATTGTTCGCCTCGGAAGGCGCCAGCCAGACAAGGCCCTTTTCACCGTCGAGTTCCTTGACGCGGTTGTAGGTTTCCTCCGGCGAAAGCCGCTCCGTCACCTTGTTGAAGGTGATGAGCGAAGTCCCCGTATATTCCCAGTAGAGATCGACCTCGCCGTTCTCCAGTGCAGCGCGGACGATCTTGGTGCCCATGCCGTCCTTCTTGTCGACGGTGTGGCCCTTTTTCTCGAGGAGCTGTTTGGTGATCTCTGCGATGATCAGCTGCTCGGTGAAGTTTTTCCCCCCGACGGTCAGCGTGGCGGCCCAGGCGGTGGTGGTAACGAGCGCGATGGCCGCCGCCGACAGAAGCGTCTTGGCAAGTTTCGGTGCGAAATTCATTTCGGTTCCTCTCTCATTTTGTTATCGCAGCGGATTGATGCCTCGTGGAACGAGGTAGTACTGGATCTGGCCGATGATGAAATCGACCAGGACCGCGAGCATTGCCGTGGGAATTGCCCCGGCCATCATCATCGGGAGTTCGTCCAGCGAGATCCCGGTGAAGATCAGTTCGCCAAGCCCGCCCGCGCCGATCAGAAAGACCAGGGGCGCGGATCCGACGCAGATCGCGAGCGCCGTGCGGATGCCGCCGAAGATTACGAAAAGGGCGTTTGGAAGTTCGACCCGCCACAGAACCTGCCGCGGCGTCATGCCCATACCGGTGGCGGCCTCCACGAGGTGTGGCGGCACGGCGCGAAGGCCGGCATAGGTGTTGCGCACGATCGGCAGCAGGGTGGCGGCCCAGAGGCCGAAGACCGCGGGCACCGTACCGATACCGAGCAGCGTCATGGAAAGGGCAAGTATCGCAAGCGTCGGCACGGTGCTGCCGATATTGAAGACCTGCATCACCGCCTCGGAAACGAGACGGAAAGCAGGGCGTGAAAGCACGATGCCGATCGGCACCGCCACAAGGATGGCAAGCCCTCCCGCCCATGCGACCAGTTCCAGATGCTGCACGGCGAGATAGGAGATGTCATCGGAATAGGCGAGGATCTCCTCCGCCATGCCGCTCCACCAAAGCCAGGCGACAGCTCCCGCAAGCACGACGAGCACGATCAACGGCGCGGTCTCGATGCGGCGGCGTTGCTGCGGTGGGGCGTGGCCGACGAGAGCGCTCATGCCTTCCCTCCGTGACCGAGATTGTGCACGATGGAGCGATAGCTCATCACGCCCGCCATCCGCCCGCTCTCATCGACGCAGGGCAGCAGCGGCATGTCATGGGCGAACATCAGCGACACGGCCTGCCTGAGATCGCCGGTGGTCGGCACGGCGGACTTTACCGATTCCGCATGGTCGCCCACCGTACCGGAACGCAGCTCCGCCACCTGCTCGCTTAGGAGAGACTGCGGCGCGCCATCGGCATTGAGGACAAAGACTGCAGCGCTGCGCGACGACCGCATGCGCTCAAGGGCATGTGCGACGGAGTCCGAACTCCGGACCGTGATGAAGCCCGTCTCCATGGCATCGCACACCGAGACGAGTCTCAGCCGCTTGAGCGCCCGGTCCGAGCCCAGGAAGTCTTCGATGAAGCTGTTGGCGGGACGGGCGAGAAGGTCATCAGGCGCGGCATATTGTTCGAGCCTGCCACTGCGAAAAATCGCGATCTTGTCCGCCATCTTCACCGCTTCGTCGAGGTCGTGCGAGACGAAAATGATCGTCTTGCGGATCTCCCGCTGCATCTTCAGGAACTCCTCCTGGATGACCTCGCGGTTGATCGGGTCGATCGCCCCGAACGGCTCGTCCATCAGCATGACCGGCGGATCGGCCGCCAGCGCGCGCAGGACGCCGACGCGTTGCTGCTGACCGCCTGAAAGTTCTTTGGGATAGCGCTTGAGGAAAAGGTCGGGCTGAAGACCCACCAGCTCGAGGAGCTCTTTTGCACGGGCACGCGACTTACGGCGATCCCAGCCGAGGAGGTCCGGCACGACACAGATATTTTCCTCGATCGTCTTGTTCGGGAAAAGGCCGATCTGCTGGATCACATAGCCGATGGAACGCCGCAGCTCGATCGGATCGACGATGCTGGTGTCCTTGCCATTGATGAAGACCTTGCCGCTGGTCGGCTGGATCAGCCGGTTGATCATCTTCATCGTCGTCGTCTTGCCGCAACCCGAGGGACCGAGCAGCACGCAGATCTCGCCGGTGGGCAGGTCCAGACTCACATTGTCGACGGCAATGAGAGGATCATGCGCCGGGCCGTAGTGCTTCGTCAGATTCTCGAGCCGGATCATGGCGTGACCTCCCCCTGAATGCCGCGTGACGTGAGAAGGCGCTGGACGAGCGCGAGGAAAAGGTCGGCTGCGATCGCAAGCAGCGAGACCGCCAGTGCGCCGGTTACCAGCTGACGGGGATCGGACTGGCTGATGCCCCGCGAGATGAAGGTGCCGAGACCGCCTGCCCCGATATAGGCCGCGATCGCGGTCACGCCGATGTTCATGACGACGGCAGTCCGCACCCCGGCCATGATGACCGGAATGGCGAGCGGGATTTCGACCTGCCGCAGACGTTGCCAAGTGCTCATCCCCATTCCTTTCGCAGCCTCTCGCAGAGCTGGATCGACATTGGTGATGGCGGTGTAGGTGTTACGGATGATGGGAAGCTGGGAATAGAGAATGACGGCTACGACCGCCGGAACATAGCCGATCCCGTGTCCGATCGGCGAGAGCAGCGGGATCATCAGGCCGAACAACGCAATCGAGGGAACGGTGATCATCATCGACGCGAGATAGAGAACGGTATCGGCCGTGCTCTTCGACTGCGTGATCGCGATCCCGATCGGCACGGCCGTCGCGATCGCAATCCCGACCGCCAGGAAGACGATCGAAATGTGCTCGATCGTCCGCGTGCCTATGATGTGCAGATTGTCGATGATGAACCTGACTATCTCCATTCGTTGCCGCCTGCCTTTCCTAGACTGGATCACGCACTTCGGCCGGAACGGCCTGAATCATGAGCGTGATCGATTTCAATAATCTGAGCGGGGGTGCAGGCGGAAAACCGGCTGCCCCCGAAATGTGCCGCTGGAGCGGATGCGTCCCATTTCAACGCGCGCTAGAGTTCGCCGTAGAGTCTGGCGGCATCCCCGAAGGTGTAGCGCAGGGGCACGGATCCCTCGATCTGCCATGCTTCGACCGTATCTCCTTCCATAAGGGCACACGCGGCTTCGGTATCGACGACCGCGCCGCCATAGAGGCGGTTCGCCAGGTTGAGAATGCCTGTCTGGTGCATCGCAAGGCCGCCGCTTCCGCAGGCGTCCTTGACGAGCAGGACATGCAGGCCGAGGTTGATTGCGTCCTTGACCGTGGCATCGACACAAGCCTCGGTCCAGACGCCGGCGATCACCAGCCATTGCACGTCTGCGTCCCGCAATTCGCCGATCAGAGGGCTGTTGCCGAAGGCGCTTGCTTCGTTTTTGACAAGCAACCGCTCCGACGGAAGCGGAGCGACCTCCGGGCAGATCGCCGTGAGCGGATCGTCCTTGTCGCTGAATGCGGAACGTCCGTCCGGCCCGATCGGATGAAACGGGCGAGGATTGTCGGCAAGATCGACGATGTAGGCGCAGTGAACGACGGGGATGCCGCTGCGGCGGGCCGCCTCCTGAAGGCGTGCGGCATTGCCGAGTACCGTGTCGTAACCTTCCACGAGATAGCGCTCGTCGTGGCGATGCTCCTCCTGGAGATCGATAAAAAGGGCGGCAGCTTTCGCACCATCGATCCGCAACGGCTTCCTCATCAAGTCTCCCCGCTCAGGAATTCGTCCTCATAGGGGAAGCGCGACAGGAGTTCCGTGCCGTTCTCCGTAATGAGAATCTCGTCTTCGAGTTTCACGCCCTCACGGCCGCCCTTTTCGCCGATATAGCTTTCGACCGAGACGACCATTCCGGGCACGAGGTGCCCATCGCGACCGTAGGTCTCGTAGTCCATGGCATGGGCGATGAACGGCGTCTCTCCATGCATGCCGACCCCGTGCATCACCGACGTGTAGCGCTGATCGACAAAGCGGTCGGGTATCTTCCACGCCTTTTCGGCGATCTCGCGGAAGGCCATGCCCGGCTTGACGATGTCGATATTGTGCTGAACCTGCTCATAGGCCATCCGGTAGAGCGACTTCTGATAAGGCGTCGGCTTGCCGGGACCGCAGCGGAAGGTGCGCGAGAAGTCGGAATAATAGCCGTAGCAGCCGATCGTATCCGTATCGAGCGCGACGAGTTCTCCCGGTCTTATCTTGCGGCCGCTGGCCTCGTTGAACCAGGGATTGGTTCGCTGCCCGGAACTCAGCAGCCGGGTCTCGATAAACTCGCCGCCTTGCCGGATCACCTCGTGATACATGATCGCGAAGAGTTCGTTTTCGGAGACCCCCGGCTTGATCGCTTCGCGCACGGCGGCCACGGCAGCTTCGGCGCCGGCCATGGAAACCTGAAGGCATTTGATCTCTTCGGGAGTCTTGACGGCCCGGACGGCGAGAATTTCGCCTTGACAGTCCTTGACCTCGCACCCGCGCTTTTCCAGCGCCAGTGCCTGCAGGTGGCTGCACCGGTCCATGCCGAGCCTCATCGATCCGCCACCGTGCTGCTTGAGCAAATCGGTAATCTCGTCCGCGAACGGCCCGGCAGTCTCGTCGTCCTTTCCGGAAACGGAGGACCAGACAAGCTTGGACGGGCGGGCTTCGTCGACCGTGTCGAGGACCATCGAGACGTGATAGCTCTGCGGATATTCGAAGAGGACGACCGGGCCGTCCGTAGGGACGAAGAAGTAGCGGGTGGAGTTGCGCAGGAAGTACCCGAACATGTTTCGGGAGCCCGTGGCGTAGCGCTGGTTATAGGGGTCGAAGAGGACCACTGCGCCGTAACCGGCCGTGCGGATCCAGTCGCGAAGCTTCTTCAGCCGCCCCTTGCGCAGGGCGTCGGCGTCGATGAAGGACGGCTCCGTGTCCGAAAGCCACATGCCGCCGGCCGGATCGCCGGCGGCCGGATGGCGCATGCGATCCTTGAAATCCACGTCTTCAACGCTATCGGGGTCGAATACAACGATGCTCATGACATTCTCCTTTTCCGGCAGAATGGAGAAGAGTCGGAGCGCGCAATTGCCTGGATTCCGCAGCGTCTATGCCAGAATCCGCACAGTTTCATTATTTCAGTCCTGCGACTGCGCGGGGCGCTTCGCCCGCTCGCGAGACGCGGCGGCGAACGCTGTGCGGGACATATCCGAACCGCTGCTTGAAGGCGCGGGAGAAGTTTGCGGCATTTCCGAAGCCGCAGGCGACGGCGACTTCATTCACCTTCAGGCTGGAGTGCGTCAGCATGTCTGCCGCATGACCAAGCCTCAGATTGCGATAATAGGTATTGGGCGACGCGCCCAGCTCAACCTTGAAGGCGCGTTCGAGTGTATCGGATGAGACATTCAGGCGGCTTGCCAGATCCTCGATCCGCAATACGTCCTCGATGGCATCCTCCATCATCGCCACCGCTGAAAGAACGAGATCGTCGGCGATGCCGCACCGGATACGCAAGGTCAGCTTTCGGCGGTCGGCGTCCGGCCGCAGCGGACTGTGCATGTACCAGCCGGCCACGCCGTCGGCGAGTTCGGCGCCATAGTCCCGCCCGATCATGTCAAGCATCATGTCGAGACTGCCGATGCCGCCGACCGAGGTGAAGCGGCGGCGGTCGATCACATAGAGATCCGAGCGCATGTCGAGATGCGGGAAGGCTTCCTTGAAGGCCGGCTGGCTGGTCCAGTGAAGCGTGCAGGCGTGGCCGTCGAGCAGCCCTTTACGCGCCAGGAAGAAGGCGGCGTCCGCCACCGCGCCAAGTTGCACGCCGGAGCGGAGATTCTTGCGGATCCAGGCCATCTCCTCGTCCGCAACGAGATGCTCTGCGTCACCGCCCGAACACACGACGATTCGGTCGACTTCTGGTGCGTCGCGCACATGAAAGTCGGGCTCGATACCGATGCCGTTCGACGCCTTGATCTTTTCGCCGGCGGCGACCGTGGACCAGGAATAGCAGCGCCTGCCGGAAAGCGTATTGGCTGCACGCAGCGGCTCGATGACCGAACTGAACGCCATCAGCGGAAAATTCGGAAACATCAAAACCGCAAAGCGGATTTCCTGCGTATCCCTCATCTGCCCCTCAAGGTTCGCCTGCCCCGATCTCGGCGCGCCGCTTGATCGTATAGGCATCGAGCTCTTCGCGGACCGCCGGGTCGAGTGCCGGCTCCTCGTATTCGCGCAAAGCCTGCTGCCAGATGTCGGTCGCGCGCTCCAGCGCGTCGCGGCCGCCAGCCTCCTGCCAACTGCCGTAGTTCTGCCAGTTGGACAGCATCGGCTGATAGAAAGCCGTCTCGTACCGCGCCATCGTGTGCTCGGAACCGAAGAAGTGTCCTCCCGCCGGAACCGATTTGATGGCGTCGAAGCCGAGATCGTCCTCGGAGAATGGCATGGGCTCGAGGAAGCCCATCATGTTCTGCAGGATCTCCACATCGAGCACGAGCTTCTCGTAGGAGGCCGTCAGGCCGCCTTCGAGCCATCCGGCGGCATGATAGATGAGGTTGGCGCCACCGAGCACCGCCCCCCAGGTCGCCATCTCCGTTTCGTAGGCCGCCTGAAGGTCGACCGCGTTGGAGGCATTGGCATTGGAGGTGCGATAGGGAAGCCTGTAGCGCCGCGCGAGCTGGCCCGCGATAATGTTGGCCTTGGCGTTTTCCGGCGTACCGAAGGCCGGGGCGCCGGAACGCATGTCCACATTGGACGTGAATGCGCCGTACATGACCGGCGTGCCGGGATTGACCAACTGCGCAAGCGTGACGCCGAACAAAGCCTCGGCATTCTGCTGGCAGAGTGCCGCCGCAAGCGTCACCGGCGTCATGGCGCCCATCAGCGTGAAGGGCGTGATCGTCACCGGCTGCCCGTGCTCGGCCATGGCGATGAGTCCGTCCGCCATCGCATCGTCGAAAAGCCGCGGCGAATTCACCGAGATGATCGTGATGACGCCGGGGGAATGCCGCATCTCCTCGACGCTGATGCCGCGCGCGATCGCCATCATGTTGATGCCGTCCACGGCGCGCCCCCGCCCGATGGCGGTGCAGTGGAAGCAGAGATCGCTGAGCGTGATATTCGCCCTGTAGGTATCGAGGTGCCGCGAATTGGCCGGCAGCTCCATCGGCGCGCAGACCTGGTTCCCGAGAATGTGGATCGCGTTGAAGTGGTGGGCGAGCCGCGTGAAATTCTGGTAATCGGCAAGATTGCCCTGCCGTCGGCCGTTGACCCGATCGTGCACATTGGGCGGACCTGCCACGAGGCCGAAGGCGATCCTATTGCCTCCGATCGTCAGCCGTTTCTCCGGATTGCGGCTGGTCAGCGTGAAGGAAGACGGCGTCGTGGCGAGTGCTGCCTCGACGATGGATTCGTCGATGCGGATCATCAGGTTCTCACGGTCGACGATGGCGCCCGCCTTCTCGAACAGCGCCATCGCCTTTTCGCTCATGACGCGGATACCGATTTCGGAGAGGATCCGCATCGAATTGCGATGAAGCGCCTCGAGACGCGCCTCGTCGAGAAGCTGCATTGGCGCATAGGTATTGACGACCTCCTGCCACGGCAACTGCGAGATACCATCGCCGCCCCGGATCGCCCGCGATCGCCGTCCACCGCCGCGTCTGCCACTCATTGAGAACTGCCTTTCATCCCCCGATCCCGAGCGCCTGGACAACGGGGTGCCCCGGCCTCCGGATTTTGGTGCTTTTTCTTGTTCGCCTCACTTGAACTATGGACAATCACGCCCCGGTCTTCACACGATAAGTTTGGCGGCAATGACCAAAAAAAACCATGTCATGGCGCGCTTGCTGCTTGCAAGTGCCGAACCGGCCTGACTAGCATGGAGCAAAAGGGGAACTTTCAAATGAAGCCGCCGCCGCCATTGAACTACATCCGCTCCTTCGAGTGCTCAGCCCGGCATCTCAGCTTCACCGAGGCCGCAAACGAGCTGGGCTATACGCAAGCCGCCATCAGCAATCATGTGCGCGCGCTCGAACAGTATCTCGGACGCCAACTCTTCATCCGCTATCCGCGCAGCCTCAAGCTGACCGAAATGGGAGAGGCCTTTCTTCCCACCCTGCGCCAGGCTCTGAACCAGATCGATTTCGCCACGGAAGCAGTCCTCGCGTCGGCCCGCAACAGAACCGTCGTCATCTCCTGCCCGACCAGTCTTGCCGAAAACTGGCTGGCACGGTGCGTCGCCGGGTTCAGCAGGAAACATCCGGACGTGGAGATCCTTCTGCACGGCACCATCTGGGAGGATTCGACCGAGCAGATCGCCGATATTCTCATTTCGATCCGCCGTTTCGACAACATGCCGGCAAACGGCATGCAGTTGTGGAATGACAGACTTGTGCTTCTATGCGCACCCCAGTTCGTACATGGGCAGAATGCCATCAGGACGCCGGCAGACGTTCTGAGATCGAACTGGATCGCCGTGCACGGACGGCAGGAGTTCTGGCAGGAAATGGCCGACGCGCTCGGCATAGACGCATCCGCAAACGACAACCGGCTCTCCACCAACTCCACCAATATCGCGCTGGAAATGGCCGCGAGCGGCGCCGGCTGCATCGTGACCACCCAGTCGCTCGCGCGGACCTATGTGGATCGCGGGCTGCTCGTCGAGCCGTTCCAGATCCGCACCAGGAGCGCATGGAACTACTACCTCGCCGAAGGGCAGGCATCGAAGGGAACGACCGTCTCGAAGGTGCGCGACTGGATCATAGCGGAGGCTCAGAGGGTGATCGGCTGACCGGCTCACCCATTGGCCAGATAGCGGAAAGGGCCGATTCCAGACTAGCCGGAACCCGTCTGGCAACAAACGAAAATTGCGAGATCAATGACCTCGTTTTATTTGTCCATCCGATGACAAAAGGGGCCGATTTCCCGCTTTGCGCAGCTTTGCAAAAAACGGCCGGTCCCTAAACTGGAGCCGCGCCGGCAGAGATCAGCCGGCGGCAGAGGTCATTGTTTCAAGGCTGGATTTCCATGCGCTCCCACGCTCAAGCAGTCGTCATCGGCGGCGGTCTCATCGGCTGTTCCATTCTCTATCATCTCACCAAGCTCGGCTGGTCCGATGTCGTGCTTCTCGAGCGGAGCGAACTGACATCAGGGTCGACCTGGCATGCGGCTGCCAATATCCACGGCCTGCACGACTCGACCAATATCAGCCTGCTTCAGCATTATACGATGGCGCTCTACAAGGAACTGGAGGTGGAGACCGGGCAAGGCTGCGGCATCTTTCAGCCGGGTTCGCTCTATCTTGCGCAGACCGAGGCGCGCGAGCACCAGCTCCGGCTCCAGGAGGCCAAGGCGCGCCGCTACAAGATGAACTTCTACGAGATCGGCCGTGACGAAGCGGAGCGGCTGCATCCGCTCGTCAACTTCGACGGCATCCGCTGCATCATGTACGAGCCGGAGGGCGGCAATGTCGACCCCTCCGGCGTGACGATGGCCTATGCTGCGGGCGCGCGCCGGCGCGGCGCCGAAATCCACCGCTTCACGCCCGTCACCGGCACGGAGGCGCAAGCGGACGGCAGCTGGATCGTGCGCACCCCGAAGGGCGACATCCGCACCCGGTGGGTGGTCAACGCCGCGGGACTATGGGGCCGGGAAGTCGCCGCCATGGCGGGCCTCGAACTTCCGCTGATGCCGACGGAACACCAGTATTTCGTGACCGAGACCATAGCGGAGATCGCCGCCCTCGACCGGCGGCTTCCCTCCGTCGCGGACCGTGACGGCGAATATTACCTTCGGCAGGAAGGCCTGGGGCTGCTGATCGGCGCCTATGAGCGCGACATGCGCTTTTGGGCCGAGGACGGCACGCCGCTCGGTTTCGGTCACGAACTCTTCCCCGACGACCTCGAACGCATCGAGGAAAATATGATGCGCGCGATCGACCGTGTGCCCGTGGTCGGAACGGCGGGCATCAAGCGCGTCATCAACGGGCCGATGATCTGGTCGCCCGATAGCGCGGTCCTCTTCGGCCCGGTCCCGGAAATGACGAATTACTTCTGCTGCAACGGCATCATCCCCGGCTTCTCGCAGTCGGGCGGCATGGGCAAGCTAGCGGCAGAATGGATGATCGAGGGCGAGCCGTCGCTCGACATGTTCGGCTGGGACATGGCGCGCTTCGGTCACTGGGCAAACAGGGCTTTCACCAGGGCGCGCGTGCAGGACCAGTACAGCCACCGCTTCAAGATCCACTTTCCCAACGAGGAGCGGGCAGCCGGACGCCCCGTCCGCACCCGGCCGGCTTATGAGAAGCAGAAGGCGTTGGGCGCCGTCTTCGGCCTCAATTTCGGCTGGGAACATCCGCTCTGGTATTCCGCCGATGGCGAGCCGAAGGAAGAGACGATCGGTTTTACCCGCCAGAACTGGTGGGCACCCGTCGGCCGCGAGGCCCGCATGCTGCGCGAAAACGCCGGCATCATCGACATTTCCAACTTCGCGAAATATGCGGTGAAGGGAGCTGGCGCCTCGGACTGGCTGAACGCGCTTTTTGCCAACCGCATGCCCACTGAAATCGGCCGCTCGTGCCTGACCCCTCTCATCGGCAAGCGGGGCGGCATTGCGGGCGACTTCACGGTGACGAAGCTCGGCGACGACGAGTTCATGATCTTCGGCTCCGGCATGGCCGAACGCTACCATCAGCGCTTCTTCAATGCGGTTCCGCTGGCGGAGGGCACCACCTTTGTCTCGATGACGGAACGCCTTTGCGCCTTCAACATCGCCGGGCCCAAATCTCGCGATTTGCTGATGCGCCTGACCAATGACGACCTCTCCAACGAAAGCTTTCCCTTCATGCGGTCGCGCAGAATACGTGTCGCCGGCGTCGAGGTCGTCGCACTGCGCGTCTCCTTTACCGGCGATCTGGGTTGGGAGCTCTACTGCGACGCCGACCGGCAGGTCGCGCTCTACGACGCCCTGCTGGAGGCCGGCACGGATCTCGGCGCGGGGCCGGTCGGCTCACGAGCACTCGCCTCGCTGCGCATCGAAAAGGGCTATGGCAGCTGGAGCCGCGAGTATTCGCCGGAATACTGGCCGCAGGAATGCGCCCTCGATCGCCTCATCAAGATCGACAAAGGCGCATTCCTGAACAGGGACTCCTATCAGGAAATCGCAAGGAAGCGTCCGAGGCAGAAGCTCGCCATGATATCGATCGACGCCACGGATGCGGACGCCACCGGCGGCGAGCCGATCTTTCTCCAGGACGGCACCCCGATCGGCCAGGTTTCATCCGGCGCCTACGGCTATACCGTCGGCATGTCGCTCGCGCTCTGCTACATCAAGGCGGAAATGGCGAAACCGGGTGACAAGGTGAGTGTCGCCATCCTCGGCCGACCCCATGACGCAGTCATCCTGGAACGGCCGCCGTTCGACCCGGCAGGCGAAAGGCTTCGAATGTGACGGACAGATGTGTGCCGCCCTTCTGAAGGCGACACAGGTGCGAGCATCGACCAGAGGTCGCGTGCCGGTGACAGCGCCGCCGGTCAAGACCCGACGGCGATCGCGATTTCAATTTGAACGCTCCCATTTCGGGAGACGCCGCTCGCCCGTCGCCTTTCAGTAAACGCTTTCGTAGGCCGCGCAGATCTCCGCCTGGGTCTTGCCCGCAAGATAACCTATCTCGCCCTCCTTATGCTTGACGTAGACGTCGGCAAAGCCTTCAGGGAACCAGCCGCACACCGTCGCATCGCCCTTGAAGCGCTCGAGGGCCGCTTCGAGTGTCTGCGGCAGGCGGACGTAGCCGCGGGCGGCAAGGTCCTCCGGGTCCAGGAGCGAGAGATCCTCCTGCGTCGCCTCCGGCACCACCAGGCCCTCTTCAATGCCCTGTGCGCCGGCATGGACGATGGCCGCGAGGACAAGATGCGGATTGGCGGTTGCATCGGCGGCGCGGAACTCGAAGTTGAACTGTGCAGCACGGGCGATGTCGCTGATGTCGGAGACCGGGCAGATGCGCACCGATGCCTCGCGATCGCGAAAGCCGAGATTGTTGAAGGCCGCACTCCAGCGATGCGGCGTGAGGCGCAGGTAGGAGACCACGCTCGGCGCCGTGATCGCAATGATCGAATCGAGATATTTCAAAATGCCAGCAACGAACTTTCCCGCGACTTCGGAAAGCTCATGTTTGCCGTTCGGATCGTAGGTGACTGGGTTACCCGCCGCATCCAGCATGCTCAAATGCACATGCACACCGTTGCCGACGCCGGCCGGATCGCGGATCGGCGTGAACGTCGGTTCGTAGCGGAGCTCGCGGGCGACGAGACCCACGAGTTCGCGCGTGATCAAGGAATGGTCTGCGATGGTGACGCCCTCCTGGGGACCCATCGTCACCTCGAACTGGCCTGTGCCGAATTCTTTCAGAATCGTGTCGGGCGTTACGCCCGCCTCGCGCATCGCCGCAATGATCGCCTCGCAGAAATGCCGCTCCTGCTGAAATCCGCCGAGCGTAAAGGCTTTTCCGACGTCCGACACGAGATGCTTAAGCTGGAATTCATGCTCGAAGGCGCCGTAGAGTGTGACGCCTGCCACCCTGCGCAACCGCTGCAGGGCGGCCTCGAGGATCGAGCGTGTGCAGAATTCCCAGGGTCGACCGTCGGTGTAACGGATGTTGCCGAGGACGAAATTCTCCTTCGGGGCTCCCTCCTCGGTTTCGACGCTGACGCAGGTTGACGGATCGGGAATGAGCACGAGGTCGCCGAGCGAGCCGAAAGGGCTTTCGGCAATTGCGTCAAAGCAGGTGATCTGCACATTTGTCGGCGTCCAGCCGACACCTCGCTTCAAGCGCTTGTCCATCTGCGCCAGCGGAAACGCCTTGCCGCGCACCTTGCCCGAGAGATCGCCGCAGCAGGCCACCATCATTTCCTCACGTTTCATCTGCGTCCCCGTTGATCCTGTCCTGGTCATAGCCCGGCATCGCAAAGCGAATGCCGTCCCAATCGTTGATGCGTTTCTGCGTTGCCGCCCAGTCGCTCTCCGAGACGCGGACGATCAGTGCCTCGACGAGCGCCATGGCAGCCGAAACCGTGTCCCAGGCCGTGCCGGCGTCGATCGGCAGCGCGACGATGTGATCGGCGCTGCGGGCGGCCGGCGACATCCACTTGTCGGTGACGACGACGATGGTCGCGCCACGCTTCTGCGCGATGTTCTCGGCGAGGCGCGCGAGGCTGAGCTGGTAGCGCCGGAAATCGATCAGCAGCACGACATCCTTCCTGCGCATGCGCAGCACATGCTCCGGCCAGAATTCCGGGTTGTCGGCCATGTGATAGATGCCGCTGCGGATCTGCCGGAGATGGATCGACAGGAAGGAAGCGATGCTGTCGCTGACGCGCCCCCCGAGCAGGAAGATGTTGCGCGACGGGTCGGCGAGAAGCTCGGCCAGAATGTCGAACTGTGCCTGCGAGACCATCCCTGTCATTTCCCGCATGACGGCCGAAACGCGCCCGACATATTCCGACAGGAACTCCGAATGGCCGACCGGCTTCTGGCTGGACTTGAGGTCGAGCGGCGAGCGCTGACCTTCCTTCAGCTCCGCGATCAACTGCCGCTGCAGGTCCTGGAAGCCGCCGCAGCCGATCTTGCTGACAAAACGAGTGATGGACGGCGCGCTGACGCCAGTCTTGGCCGCCAGTTCCTGAATGCTTTCCAGCCCGGTGAAGGGATAGTCGGCAAGAATGGCATTGGCGATCTTACGCTCGCTGGCCGTCAGCTGCCCGGCGGTCTCGCGGATCCTCGCCCGGATTGTTGTCGACGATTTCCCATCGTTCATTGGCCTGTTCCCTCGTTGAACCGGATATTTGTGCCATGAAAAAAATTAGTCAAATGGAAAATTTGGATTGACTATGATTGAAAAATTTCTTTGACTGCCTGTCATCGCAGCCCGCGCTCCCGGCCTTCGCCGGACCGCACGACGGATTTCATTTCATGCTCAGGCTCGCAGATCGCGACACGACCAGATTGCTGCAGGCGGGCGATCCCGATCCGGTAGAATGGATCAACTCCGCCGGTCGATCGGCGATCTTCCTCACCTGCGAACATGCGGGCCGCGCCGTGCCTGCAGCGCTTGGCGATCTCGGGATTGCGCCCGAGGAGATGGATCGCCATATCGCATACGACGTGGGCGCCGAGGGTGTGGCGCGCGGCATTTCCCAACACCTCGATGCAGCACTCGTTCTGCAACGCTACAGCCGGCTCGTCATCGACTGCAACCGCCCCTTCGCGGCAGCGGACTGCATCGTGGCACAGAGCGACGGCACCGTCGTTCCGGCCAATGCCGACGTGTCCGACCGCGATCGCCGCGGCCGCTACGTCGAGATCCACCAGCCGCTGCATGAAGCCATCGCCGTCGCGCTTGACCAGCGTCAGGCGGCCGGCAAGGCGCTCTTCCTCGTCTCGGTACATAGCTTCACGCCGATGATGCGCGCGACCGGCGTCGTGCGGAACTTCGAGCTCGGCCTTCTTTACAATCGCGACGCTCGCTTCGCCGAACAGCTGGCCGAATTCTTCCGCCTCTCCAATCCGGACATCACCGTCAGGCTCAACGAGCCGTATCACGTCGACGATCTCTCCGATTACACGATCCCAATGCACGGCGAGCGGCGCGGCATTCCGCATGTGCTTCTCGAAGTGCGAAACGACCTTATCAACGACGCCCGCGGGCAACAGGAATGGGCGGACCGGCTGGCCGGCCCCCTGCGCTTTGCGGCAGAAGCTCTCGAAGGAACCATTGATGGCCGCTGACCATCTGACCACCCGCGACGTGCCGCTCGACCCGGCCGCTTCCGCCATCCTGTTCATCGACGTGCAGAACTTTTCCGTCAGCCGCGAGGGGGGCGAGTTCAAGGATGTTTCCGACGCGGAGATCGCCGGCAAGTACGGCTACTATTTCAGCCGTATCCGCGAGGTGGCGATACCGAACATGCAGCGCCTGCTCGCCGGTTTCCGCAAGGCCGGGATCGAAGTGTTGCACACGACGATCGAGAGCCTGACGAAGGACGGCCGCGACCGCAGCCTCGACTACAAGATCACCGGCTTCAACGTGCCGAAGGGCTCCTGGGATGGTAAGGTAATCGACGAACTCGAACCGCTGGAGGACGAAATCGTCTTCCCGAAGAGTTCCTCCAGCGTCTTCGTCTCCACCCATATCGACTATGTACTGCGCAACCTTAGGGTGAGGCAGCTCGTGCTGTGCGGCCTCCTGACCGACCAATGCGTGGAATCGGCAGTGCGCGACGCCTGCGACCTCAACTATCTGGTGACGCTCGTGCCGGATGCCTGCGGCACCTATTCCGAGGAACGCCATGACGCTTCGCTGAGTGCGATCAAGGGCTATTGCCGCCAGATATCGACCGACGATCTTTTGAAGGAAATCGGGCAGTAACCTGCCCAAACGGCCGACGGGAGGCAAAAAGGAGCATACGAGAGCGGCCCGCACAAGAAGGTCAAAAGACCAGGCCGCAAAACCGATCACTGCCGAACGGCATCAATAAGGGGAACGACCATGATGAAGACTTCCAGACTGTTTCTCGCAACGGCAAGCCTGGCGCTTGCCTCTTCCACAGCCATTGCCGACGACGACAAGATCCTGATCGGCGGCGCACTCTCGATGACGGGGATCCAGGCTCCCCTCGACACGCCCGGCTACAACGGCGCGAAGGTCGCCGTGAAATATCTCAACGACAATGGCGGCGTGCTCGGCAAGCAGATCGAGTTCATCAACATCGACGGCAAGTCGGACCCGGTGACGGTCGGCAATGTCGCGGTCGAGCTCATCGACAAGGGTGCGGAGATCATCGTCGCGCCGTGCGATTTCGACTTCGGTTCGCCCGCAAGCCGTGAAGCGCAGTCGGCGGGCCTCGTCGGCATCTCGACCTGCGCCTCCGACCCGCTCTATTCCTCCTGGTCTCTCGGCGACAAGCAGTTCACGCTCTCCATGTGGAACACCACGATGGGTGCGACGGCCGCCGACTTCGCCGTGAAGGAAAAGGGCTGGAAGACGGCCTATGTCGTCACCGACCAGTTCATCGCCTATACCAAGTCGCTCTCTAAATATTTCGTGGAGCAGTTCAAGGCCGATGGCGGCGAGATTCTGCTCGAAGACACCTACACGAACGGCGACAATAATTTCTCCGCCCAGCTCGCCCGGCTCCAGGCGCTCGGCAAAAAGCCGGACGTGATCTTCGTCTCCTCCTATGGAACGGACATCGGTGTGATTATCCGTGCGTTGCGCGAAGTCGGCTATGATGCGCCGGTTCTCGGCGGTGACGCCTATGACGACCCGGCCATGCACGAGGCGCTCGGCGAAAAATTCGGCAATGACGTCTATTTCGTCACGCATACCTGGATGGGCCCGGAGGCACATCCGGATATGCCGAAGTTCATCGAGCTCTACAAGGAGATGTTCGGCAAGGCGCCGGACACGTCCTTCGTTTCCACAGGCTGGGATACGATCATGCTGCTCGCCGAGGCGGTCAAGGCGGCCGGGACGACCGAAGGCGCCGCGCTCGCCAAGGCGCTGGAAGATGGCCAGTTCAAACTGCTGACCGGCGATCTCGATTACGGCACGAACGAAGAAGGCCATGTGCCGAACAAGGCTGCGGCCGTGATCGAGCTCAAGGGCGGCAAGCCGAGCTTCGTTGGATGGCGCAAGCCGGAATCCCTGCCTAAGCCCTGATCGGTCAATTCGGGTCGGCCGCAAGGCCGGCCCCGTCACTTCGGAAAAGCCATGTCTGAAACGCGTCTCGCGGTAAACGACGTGTCGGTGGAATTCACCGGCCTGCGCGCACTCGACCATGTCTCGCTCTCGGTCGCCACCGGCGAAGTCGTCGGCCTCATCGGGCCGAACGGTTCCGGCAAGACGACGCTCATCAATGCCATTACCGGTCAGGTGAAGCTGGCGACCGGCTCGATCACCGCCGGCGACACCACTCTGTCGGGTCTCTCGCCGCGTGAGATCGCGCTTGCGGGCGTCAGCCGCTCCTTCCAGATCGTGCGCATTTTCAACTCCATGACGGTTTGGGAAAATGTCGAGGCGGCCGCGCTGGCAAAGGGCGCCTCCCGCACTGTGTCGGCTGAACGGGCGAAAGGCCTGCTGGCCGAACTCGGCCTGACGGCGAAGGCGGACGAGCTTGGCGCAAGCCTCAGCTACGGCGACAAGCGCCGCGTGGAAATCGCCCGGGCGCTCGCCGCCGAACCGCGGTTCCTGCTGCTCGACGAGCCTGCGGCCGGCATGAACGATGCCGAGACGGAGACCCTGTTGCACACGCTCGCCGAATTGCCCGGCAAACGCGGCCTCGGCCTCCTCATCATCGACCACGATATGGGCCTCATCATGCGCCTCTGCCACAGGCTGCATGTGCTCGCTTCGGGCCGCACGATCGCGGAGGGTGACGCCACTCATGTCCGCAGCCACCCGGCCGTCATCGAGGCCTATCTCGGCAAGGGGGCGACCCATGCTTGACATCAGCGACCTTTCCGTCAGCTACGGTGCGATCCGCGCTGTGCGCAGCATCAGCTTCACGCTTCGAAAGGGCGAGCTGGTGAGCCTGCTCGGCGCCAATGGTGCGGGCAAATCCTCGACCATCAGGTGCATCGCCGGCGCGCTGAAAGCCTCCGGCGGCACGATTACGCTCGAAGGCAAGGACATCACCGCGGCGAACCCCGAACAGGTCGTGCGCGCGGGCCTTGCCACCGTGCCGGAAACCCGCGACGTGTTCCCGGACCTGACGGTCGCCGAAAACCTGATGCTCGGCGCCTATATCCACCGCCGCGACCAAGCCGGCAACCGCGACAACCTCGACAAGCTGAACACGCTCTTCCCGCGCCTCGCCGAGCGCTCGAAACAGGCGGCCGGCACGCTCTCCGGCGGCGAGCAACAGATGCTCGTCATCGCCCGCGCGCTGATGGCGCGGCCAAGCGTGCTTCTTCTCGACGAACCCTCGCTCGGCCTTGCGCCGGCCATCGTCGAACGCATCTTCGAGATGATCGAGACGCTGAAGAAATCCGGCCTGACCATCCTGCTCGTCGAGCAGAACGTGAACCAGGCGCTCGCCGTCGCCGACCGCGCCTTCGTCATGCGCCTCGGCGCCATCGTCGCATCGGGCACGGCCGAGGAGATCCGCTCGACCAGCGACCTCAGCGCGCATTATCTGGGAGGCTGATCCATGGCTTTCGCGATCCAGTTCGTCATCGACGTGTTGAGCCTCGGCGGCGCCTATGCCCTGATGGCGCTTGGCCTCGTCATCATCTACGGCATCCTGCGCCTCGTGAACTTCGCCTACGGCGAACTCATCATGGTGGCCGGCTATACGATGTTCCTCGCCAGCGGCTCCGGGCTGCCCTGGATCGTCATGGCAGTGCTCGCCGTCGGCATGGCGATCCTCTTCGGCATCATCACCGACTATGCCGCCTTCCGTCCGGTGCGCGCCAAGTCGGTGACGGCGGTGCTGATCACCTCCTTCGCCTTCTCCAACCTGCTGCAGAACGCGGCACTGCTCTTCATCTCGCCGCGACCGCGCAACGTGCCGCTGCCGGATATCTTCTCGCAGACAGTCTCGATCGGCGGTGCCATCACCCCCGTCCGCAACCTCATCACTATCGCCGCTTCGATCGTGCTGCTCGCCGGCGTCGCCTTCCTGATGCGCAGGACGACCCTCGGCATAGCTATGCGCGCAGCGGCGACGAACTTTACCATGGCGCGCATGCTGGGCGTGCCGGCGAACCTCGTCATCTCGTCCGCCTTCGCGCTTTCAGGTTTCCTGGCCGGCGTCGTCGGCATTCTCTGGATCGGCCGCATCGGCACGGTCGTTCCGGGCGTCGGCCTGGAACCGCTGCTCGTCGCCTTCATCGCCACGGTCATCGGCGGCATGCGGAGCCTGCCCGGTGCCGTCGTCGGCGGCTTCCTGCTTGCGCTCATCGACACCACGCTCAACTACACCCTGTCGCAGGACCTGCTGAAATTCCGCGACGCTTTCACCTTCAGCCTCGTCATCCTGATCCTGCTTTGGCGCCCGGAAGGGCTCATCAGGGGTCCGGCGAGCGGGCAGCGGACCTGAGGGAGCGCGATCATGAAACATTCCTTTCTCACCGCCCTCATCCTCATCGCCGTCATCGCCATCATTGCCGTCGGCAGTCAGCTCCTCGGCATCCGCCTTTATGACCGTATCGCCACCAACCTGCTGATCTCGCTCGTCCTGGTCGTCGGACTGCAGACCTTCATGGGCAATTCCGGTCTGCTCTCCTTCGCCCACATCGGCTTCATGGGCCTCGGCGCCTATACGTCCGCGGTGCTCACCATTCCGACTCAGATGAAGGGCATGGCGCTGCCGGACCTCTACGAATTCATGAAGGTCGTGGAAGTTTCGCCGCTCCTCGCCATGGTCGCAGCGGGCATGCTGGCCGCCGTCGTCGCAGCCGTCGTCGCCTATCCGCTGATGCGGCTTTCGGATGCGGCGGCGGTGATCACCTCCTTCGCGCTGCTTGTCGTGCTCTACACGGTCATGAACAACTGGAGCGCCTTTACCAACGGCCCGCGCACGCTCTTCGGCCTGCCGAAGACGACGGACATGCCGGTGGCCGCCATCGTCGCGTCCATCGTCGTCCTCGTAGCGCTTGCTTTCAAGGAATCGCGTACCGGCAAGCTGCTGCGCGCCTCGCGGGAGGACGAGATCGCCGCAGCGGCGCTCGGTGCCGACATTCCGCACCTGCGCTGGCGTGCCTTCATCCTCGCTGCATTCATCGCCGGCATCGGCGGAGCACTGTGGGGACACTTCATCACCTCCTTTGCGCCGAAAGCCTTCTATCTCAAGGAGACGTTTCTCATCATCACCATGCTGGTGATCGGCGGCGCCAGCACGGTGACCGGCGCCGTGGCCGGCACGATCCTTATCACCTTCGCCTACGAGGGGCTGCGCGGCACGGAAGGCGCGCTCAACGCCACCGCCTTCGGCGCCGGTCAGGTCGTCGGCCTCACGGAAATCGTCCTCGCGCTCGCCATGATCGCCGTGATGATCGTCAAGCCGGGCGGTCTCTTCCCGAACCGCGAGATAGGTCACATCCTCACCCGCGCCCGACGCAAGAAGGAGACAGTTGCATGAGCTGGAAGACCGCCTACCGATCTTTCTACTATGCCGGTGCCGAGGAGCCGGACGACATCGTGCTCGATCCGGAGACGACGGCGCTGCTGGTCATCGACATTCAGAACACCTATCTCGATCCGAAGGATACGCCTGAGGAAACCGCCCGCTGGCAACCTTTCTACGAGCGCATGCGCGAGACGGTGATCCCGAACACGGCGCGGCTGATCGACGAATGCCGCAAACGCAAGGTGGAGGTTATCTTCGCCCGCATCGCCTGCCTCAAGGCGGACGGTCGCGACCGGTCGCTGAGCCAGAAGAAGCCTGGCTTCAACTACCTGCTTCTGCCGAAGGAGCTGCCGGAGGGCCAGGTCGTTCCGGAACTCGAACCGCGTAGCGACGAGATCGTCGTCACCAAGACGACAGACAGCGCGCTGACCGGTACGAACCTTCGCCTCATCCTTCACAATATGGGCATCAAGGATGTCATCTGCTGTGGCATCTTCACCGACCAGTGCGTCTCTTCGACGGTGCGCAGCCTTGCGGACGAAAGTTTCGGCGTGGTCGTCGTCGACGATTGCGGAGCCGCGGCGACGGACGATCTGCACCGGCGCGAACTGGAGATCATCAACATGATCTACTGCCATGTCGTCTCGCTCGAAGAGCTTCTCACCTTTTTCAGATAGAGGAGAGGAGGATAGCGTCGTGCCCGGTCTCTACGCCCGCGAAAGCCGCTCGGTTTCCAAAATGGCGCACCTGCGGTTTTTTCCCCAGGCGGTCGTCGGCGGCAGCGGCGCCTATCTGACCACCGACGACGGGCGGCGGCTCCTCGATTTCTCCGCCTCCTGGGGCGCGGCGAGCCTCGGCCATTCCCATCCGGCGATCCGTGATGCGGTGGGCCGCGCGCTCTCCGATCAGGCGGGCGCGAGCTATCTTTCGTCGGCCAACGAGGCTTGCGTGCTGCTCGCCGAAAAGCTGCTTTCGCTCGTGCCGGAGCGCGCCCGCGGCCGTGTATGGTTCGGCCATTCCGGCTCCGACGCCAATGAGACGGTCGCCCGCATGGTCGTCGCGGCCACCGGCCGGCCGCGCATCCTTGCGTTCAACGGTGCCTATCACGGCGGCACCATCGGTTCCATGGGCATTTCCGGCCATCCGGCACAACAGGGCGGCCGGGCAGAGGGCCTGACGCTCGTGCCCTACCCGAACTGCTATGCCGCCGGCAGCCCCGAGGTTGCAAGGGACGCCGCGCTCGCCCATCTCGAACGGCTCTTCGCGACCGGAGTGCCGCCGGAAGAGGTCGCAGCCTTCTTCATCGAGCCGATCCAGTCGGACGGCGGCATGCTTGTGCCGCCGGACGGATTCTTCAAAGCGGTGGAAGCGCTCTGCCGCAGGCACGGCATCCTGATCGTATCGGACGAAGTGAAGGTGGGACTCGGCCGCAGCGGCCGCTTCAACGCCTTCGAGCATTCCGGTATCGAGCCCGACATCGTCGTCTTCGGCAAGGGTCTTGGCGGCGGCCTGCCGATATCCGCAGTGGTCGGCCCGGAAACCATCATGAACCACAGCGTTGCCTTCTCACTGCAAACCGTGCACGGCAATCCGGTCTGCGCGGCCGCCGCGCTGGCCGTATTGCAGACCATAGAGCGCGACCACCTCATCGAGAATGCGGAAAGAAGCGGCAAGCTGCTGCGCGAGTCGCTTGAACGCCTTGCTGCCCGCCATGCGCTGATCGGCGATGTGCGCGGCCGCGGCCTCGCCCTTGGCGTCGAACTCGTGGCCGATCTCGCCAGCCGCGAACCGGCTTCGCGTCAGGCGGCACTCACCGTCTACCGGGCCTTCCAATTGGGCCTCGTACTCTATTACGTCGGCGTGCGCTCCAACGTACTCGAACTCACGCCGCCGCTGACATTGACACAGGCGGAGGCCGAAGCGGGTGTCGCCATGCTCGACCGGGCGCTCACCGATGTCGCGGCCGGGCGAGTCGACGATGACTTGCTTGGAGATTTCGCGGGCTGGTAACTGATCCGCACTCAACGTCGGCACGGCGATGCCGCTGCTGATTATCGCGCGGTGTGCAAGGCAGGTTGACCCTCGCACATTTGCGAGCAGGCGTGATGGCGTTCCTCCCTACCGAATGACGAACCCGCGGCCGATCCGGCCGCGGGTCTTCTCTAAATAGTGAGCAAGGCCACGTTCCGGAACGCGGCCTTGTCTTTTGTTTACTTGCGGATCTCTTCCAGCTTGGCGAGAATACCGTCTACCACGTCGGCACCGATCGCAGCCTTGTGCTTTTCATAGACGACCATGGACTTCTCGCGGATACGAGCCTGTTCTTCAGGAGACAAGGCGTTCACCTCGAGGCCGGCTTCCTTGATCTTTTCCAGCGACTTCTTGTTGAGGTCCTGGATCACCTTGCGCTCTTCGTCGCGACCGACGACTGCACATTCACGCAGTGCTGCCTGCTCTTCCGGCGTATAGCTGTCGAAGATCGGCTTCGAGAACAGGAAGAGGAAGGGCGTGTAAGCGTGGTTCGTTTCAGTGACGTACTTCTGCACTTCGAAGAACTTCGAGGTATCGATCGTCACATAAGGGTTTTCCTGCGCGTCGATCGCCTTGGTTTCGAGCGCCGAGAAGACTTCGCCGAAGGCCATCGGAGTGGCGTTGGCACCGAGGTTCTGGAAGGTGTCGAGGAAGATGTTGTTCTGCATCACGCGAACCTTCATCCCTTCGAAATCTTCCCACTTGGTGACCGGACGAACCGAGTTCGACAGGTTACGGAATCCGTTTTCCCAATAGGCGAGATTGACCAGGCCGGCAGCTTCCAGCTTCTCGTTCATCATGTCGCCGAAATCGCCATCGAGCACCGTGTAGGCTTCCTGAGCGTTGGCGAAGAGGAACGGCAAGTCGAAGACGCCGAGTGCCGGGATGATGCCGACGAGCGGCGAGGACGACGTCACGACGGCCTCCTGCACGCCGGAGCGCAGGGCCTGCGTTGCCTGAAGGTCGCCACCGAGCGCGCCGCCCCAGAAAGCGGTAAGCTTCAGCTTGCCGCCCGACTTCTGATCGAGGCAGGCTTGCATCGCCTTGATGCCGTTGCCAACCGGATGGTCTTCGTTGATGCCGTTGGACACGCGGATGTTGCGGTCGTTGAACTCGGCGAAAGCCGGAGCCGCGGCCGAAAGGCCGAAAGCGATGGCAGTCGTGGCAAGGAGCAGTTTTCTCACGGGGTATCCTCCCTTGGATTTTGTTGGTGAGGTTGCGGATTAGTTGAGCCAGCGTGCGGGCACGATGACGATGTCCGGGAACAGGACAAGAAGGAAAAGCACCAGTATCTGGGCCACCAGGAAGGGAGCCACGCCTACGGTCACCTTCCCAAGCGGAACCCGGCCGACGCCGCTGACGACGTTCAACACGACGCCGACAGGCGGGGTCAGGAGCCCAATGCAGGTATTCATGATGAACAGAACACCGAAATAGACAGGATCGATGCCGGCCTGCTTGACGATCGGCATCAGCACAGGCGTCAGGATCAGGATCGTGGGCGTAAGGTCGAGTGCGGTGCCCACCACCAATACGACCGCCATGATCACGATCATCAATAGCGTCGGCCGGTCAATGAGCGGAGAGATGAAGCCGGTGATTTCTGCCGGGATGTTCGCGGCAGTTATCAGCCACGCAGAAACCAGTGCAGCGCAAACGAGGAACATGATGACAGCGGTGGTCTTCGCCGCCTGAAGAATGACGCGTGGCAATTCACTGGGCTTGAGCTCCCGATAGATGACCATGCCGACGAAGAGGGCGTAGGCTGCAGCGACCACGGCAGCTTCGGTCGGCGTCACGACGCCGGCCTTGATGCCACCCAGAATGATGACCGGCATGCCGAGGGCCCAAAGCGCTCTCCCGGTGGCGCCGAGCCGCTCTTTGATCGGCGTGCGTGGGAGCGGCTGGATTTTATCCTTCCGCACGACCAGCAGCCAGGTTGCGATCAGGGCGATACCCATGATCAGGCCGGGCACGATCCCGGCCATGAAGAGCTGCGTAATCGAGACGTTCGCCGCCACCCCGAACACGATGAAGGCCATGGATGGCGGAATGACGGGGGCAATGACGCCGCCTGCAGCAATCAGGCCCGCGGATCGGGGAACGTTGTAACCAGCCTTGGCCATCATCGGGATGAGGATTGCCGCAAGTGCCGCGGTATCGGCTGCTGCCGAACCCGAGATACTTGCCATGATCACGGCTGCCATGATGGCGACGATGCCGAGGCCGCCGCGGATGTGACCGACACAGGCGATTGCGAAATCGATGATGCGACGCGAGAGGCCGCCTGCGTTCATCAATTCACCGGCGAGAATGAAGAACGGGATGGCGAGGAGCGTGAAGGTATCCGCACCCGCGATCATGTTTTGTGCAATGATCTGGGTATTGAACATGCCCATGTACCACATGAGCATGACGCCGCAGAACATCAGCGAGAAGGCAACCGGCACGCCGATTGCCATGGCGCCCAGCAGCGACACGATGAAGACGACAAGAGTCATTATGTGCGCTCCGCCAGGTGCTCGAGGGACATGTTTTCACCGGCGAAGGCGGCGATCTCTTCTTCCGTGATGCGTCCCGTCAGCAAGCGGAAAAGGCGTTCGAGCGCGATCAGGACGACGCCTGCTCCGGTGAAAAAGCCGATCCCGTAAACCCACAACATCGAGATGCCGGTAACCGGCGCGGCCATCGAGGCGTTGATCGGCGATTGCTTCCAGGTGCCCCAGAAGAAGATCGCCGACACGGCGATGATGACAATGTTGGAGAGGATCATGCAGATGATGCGGCCCTTGCGACCGAACAGCATGACCATGGTCTCGACGCCGACGTGCGAATTTTCGCGAAAGGTGACGACCGCACCAATGAAGGTAAGCCACACAAAGAAATACCGCGACATCTCGTCCGAGACGTTGATGCCGGAGTTGAAGCCATAGCGCAGCACGACGTTCAGGAACACCATGACGGCCATACCTGCGAGCAGCACGATCAGCAGCAGCTCGAGGAGCCTGTAGAAAATATCGATCGCTCTTTGCATCTGATCCTCCCCTTTCGGCTACAGGAGCCCGCGTTCAGCGAGGTTTTTCATCAGAGCGCCAAGGCCGAAGCTCCATTTCGGGCAGCGGTCGCTATGGTCGACCCAGTTTACAAGGCGCCCGAGGCGCGGCGTCGAGATCTCGACCCGGTCTCCGATTTCATGCGTGAAACCAAGGCCTGCGCCGCGACGGTCCTTCACTGGCGCAAACATGGTTCCGAGGAAGAAAACCACGCCATCGGGATACTGGTGGTTGTCGTTGAGAAGCTGCGAAACGAGGTCTTCGGGGCTGCGGCTGATCGCCGACATCGGGCTGACGCCGGTCATCTTGAAACCTTCCCGGCCGTCGACGACAAGCGAGACCTCCGCCTGCTTCACGTCCTCGATCGTGAAGGCACCGTCGAAGAGCCGTATGAACGGGCCGATCGAGCAGGACGCATTATTGTCCTTCGCCTTGCTGAGAAGCAGTGCGGAGCGCCCTTCGAAATCGCGAAGGTTGACATCGTTGCCGAGCGCCGCGCCGACTATCTTGCCCTTCGACGTGACGGCGAGCACCACTTCCGGCTCCGGATTGTTCCAATCGGATTTGGGGTGGATGCCGATATGCGCACCGCAACCGACCGAAGACATGGGCTGCGCCTTGGTGAAGATTTCGGCATCGGGACCAATACCCACTTCGAGGTACTGCGACCAGAGACCGAGTTCCTGGAGCAGTTGCTTGACCTCTGCCGCCTTGTCGGAACCGGCAACGAGGCCCTTGAGATTGTCGCCGAGGACAGGGGCGAGCCGGCCGCGAATTTCCTGTGCGCGCAGCGGATCGCCCTTGGCCTGTTCCTCGATGACGCGCTCCAGCATGCTATCCGCAAAGGTCACGCCTGCCGCCTTGACGGCCTGCAGATCGGCGGGCGCCAGAAGATCGCCCGCCTCGCCTCGGAGGAATGCATCGAGAGAGCCGAGGCTTGCAAAACGCGAAGTATCGCGCAAGCCGTCGACAAGACCTTCGATCTCAAGAAGCGCGGAAAGCGTTGCCGCGAGGGGAGTAAGGTCGAAAACCTCTCCACCGGAGACCAGGACCGGGCAAGGCCCGCCTGCCGTTTTGGACCAGACACGCCCGACGAGCACCGCGCTGGATGCATCTGCAGGTAGGATTGAATCGGCGCTCAGCGCCTGCTCGAAATTCACCAGAAATCCTCCGCTTATCTCGCACCTGGAAGTACGGGTTCCTTATTGTCAGGATGTCTGACAACGGGATGACCCGCTTCTAGTATGACTTTTTGGCCATGTCTAGGCCGTCGGTAAGTAAAGTCTGATATTCTTCCAGGACCTCGCGGACGGCGCCAACCGATCCGTCCGCTGCGGGCCTAGAAGCTTTCAATCGTCAAGTCCAGACGCGCCGCTGCCCCGTTCAGATGATACCGCATTGCCTCCTCAGCCTTGACGGGATCCCGTGCCGCCACGCCATCGCGGATCGAGACATGTTCTGCAATCGTGACTTCAACGATTTCCTCCAGTATCGCGGCGGCACGCGCCGCGTTGATGGCCAGGCTGATCCGCTCCGCGATGAATCCGATGAAGAGCAGGAAATATTCGTTGTGGGTTGCCGCCGCGATTGCGCGGTGAAAGGCGAGGTCGGCGACGATCCCCTGCTCCGTCCATTTCTCTGCACCGGTCATCTGCTGCAGCGCTTCGTCGATCTTGCCCAGATCCTCCGGTGTATGATGGATCGCCGCAAGTCGTGCCGCCTCCACCTCCAGCGGAATCCGGAGCTGAAAGAGATCACGGAAGCTTCCCCGGTTCGAGAGATCTCCCTGCTCTATCCGAAGCGATTGCCGGCGTTCGATTTCCGTGGCGAAGGCGCCGACACCTTGGCGGGTCTCCACCAGCCCCTCATTGCGCAATTGGGCTATGGCCTCCCGCACGACCGAGCGGCTGACCCCGAAGGTCTTGGCTAGCAGATGCTCCGTCGGCAGTTTCTCTCCGGGCGCGATACGTCCCTCGATGATCTCCCTGCCGATCTTCGCAGCGATGCGCGCGGGCAGATGCTCGCTCCTGCTGAGCTGACCGAAATCCATTGCCGCCAAGATTGCTCCTCTCCACCAGATCACGATGACTTTAGGTCGGACCGACCTAAAATCTCAATTGACAACCAGGGTTCATGATCATCTCGGGATCAATGGCATGCTTTAGCGCCGTCAACAACTTTCGACGGGTGCCGGTCAGCCTGACATCGAAATCCGGGCGCTTCAGGCGGCCGATACCGTGCTCGGCGCTGATGCTTCCGGTGTAGCGATCGAGCACCTCGTTGACGACCATTTTGGCCGTGTAAATGCATTGGACTCGCTCCTCGGACGTACTGCCTGCCGGCGGCAAGACGTTGAGATGCACATTGCCGTCGCCGACATGGCCGTAGGAGACGCTGACAGCGCCCGGAAGCGCCTCGGATACCGCCTTTTCCGCCTCCTCGACGAAGGATGCGAGCTGTGAGAGCGGTACGGAAATATCGGTGCGCATATGCGTGCCGCGCTTCGCCTGGCCTTCGTTCATGCCTTCGCGGATCAGCCAAAGATTGCGAGCTTGCGTCTGCGAGGCGGCGATCGTTCCGTCGACGACGAGCCCTTCCTCCATCACACCTTCAAGGAAGCGCTGCATCAGATCGTCGACATCGACGAGACCGGAGCCGGAAATCTCCATGAGCACATAGGCCGGATATTCCGCCGGGATCGGGATCGGCAGATCGGGCATCGCCTCCTGCGCCAAGGTGAAGGCGAGCGGCGGCATGAACTCGAAGGCCGACATCAGATCACAGCAGTCCCGCCGCGCCCGGCGATAAAGCGTGATGGCGTCTTCCAGCGAGGCAAGCCCGAGCAGCGCGGTAGATACGCGGTCGGGATAGGGCATCAGCTTGAGGGAAACGGCGGTGATGATGCCGAGTGTGCCTTCCGCACCGATGAACAGCTGCTTCAGGTCAATACCGCGATTGTCCTTTCTCAGCGTCGAAAGACCTTCGAGGATGCTGCCGTCCGGGAGAACCACTTCAAGTCCAAGCACCAGTTCACGGGTCATGCCGTAGCGGAGCACGTTGACGCCGCCGGCGTTCGTCGAAACATTCCCTCCGATCAGGCAGCTTCCCTGCGCGCCGAGCGCAAGCGGAAAGAACATGCCCGTTTCCGCAATCGCATCCTTGAGCTCGGACAGGATGCAGCCGGCCTCCACAACTGCGGAAAAGTCGTCGGCATCGATCTTGCGGATGCGGTTCATGCGTTCGAGAGAAAGCACGACCTGCCGCTCCGGCGCATCGGGGATTGCGCCAAGCACGAGGCCGGTATTGCCGCCCTGCGGCACGATCGAAAGCCCGAGTTCGCGGCAGGCTTTCACAGCCGCTGCGACCTGCTCGGTCGAGCGCGGGCGAATCACAGCCACGGCGCCGCTGGTCACGTCGCCATGCCAGTCACGGCAGTAGCGGAGCGTTTCTTCCGTTTCCGTCAGCACCATGCCTTCACCGAGCATACGGCGTAGCGCCAGGCGCTGTTCCGCAAGGCCCGTCGCATCCTCTATCGTGGCCGCAATTCCGCTCGTCATCCGCCTTGCCTTCCTCCGCGCCGGTCCATGTGCTCGCACGTGAGCCGAGAATCTTTCCGCGAACCGCCAATATCCTGTTTTCAAGCGAAGCATATAAGGTTATCAGACAACCGTACAAGACAAATTTTCGAACCCGCATGAAAGACCTGGTCGCATGCGGCCTCACCATGGAGGAGACACCCATGCATATCCTGATCATCGGCGCTGCCGGGATGGTCGGCCGCAAGCTCACGCAACGACTTGTCAAAGACGGCACTCTCGGCGGCAAGCCGGTCGAGAAGCTGACGCTCGTGGACGTGGTGGCGCCGGAGGCGCCGCAGGGCTTTACCGGGACGGCCGTGGCACGCGAAGGCGACCTTTCCGCTTCCGGCGAAGCCGAAAAGCTGATCGAGGGGCGCCCGGATGTTATCTTCCATCTGGCGGCAATCGTTTCGGGTGAAGCCGAACTCGACTTCGACAAGGGCTACCGCATCAATCTTGACGGCACGCGCTATCTCTTCGATGCAATCCGCCTCGCTCACAATCAGGACGGCTACAAGCCTCGCCTCGTCTTCACTTCATCGATCGCCGTGGTCGGAGCACCGCTCCCCTTCCCCATCCCCGACGATTATCACCTCACTCCGCTCACGAGCTACGGCACCCAGAAAGCGGTCTGCGAGCTGCTGCTCTCCGACTACAGCCGCCGCGGCTTCTTCGATGGCATCGGCATCCGCCTGCCGACGATATGCATCCGTCCCGGAAAGCCCAACAAGGCCGCTTCCGGTTTCTTCTCCAATATCCTGCGCGAGCCGCTGGTCGGCCAGGAAGCCGTACTGCCTGTTTCAGAGGATGTCCGCCACTGGCATACTTCGCCCCGATCGGCGGTCGGCTTCCTTATCCACGGCGCGACGATCGACCTTGAAAAGGTCGGCCCGCGGCGAAACCTTTCCATGCCGGGTCTCAGTGCCACCGTCGGCGAGCAGATCCAGGCGCTGCGCCGCGTTGCCGGCGAAAGGGCCGCGAAGCTCATCCGCCGCGAACCCGACGAGATGATCATGAAGATGGTCGCCGGCTGGGCACCGGGCTTCGAGGCCAAGCGCGCCACCGAACTTGGCTTCACCGCCGAAAAGAGCTTCGACGAGATCATCCGCGTGCACATCGAGGACGAACTGGGAGGAAAGCTGTGATCGGGAAGCCGAAGATTGCGTTTCTAGGCACGGGCTTGATGGGTGCGCCGATGGCACGGCGTCTCCTCGATGCCGGTTTTCCGGTTACGGTCTGGAACCGTGATGCCGGCAAGGCCGAGCCGCTGGCCGCCAACGGTGCTGAAGTTGCTGCCTCGCCGGCCGATGCCGTTGCCGGCGCTGCAGTCGTCTTTACGATGCTGACCAATGGCCAGGCCGTATCCGAGGTCCTGTTCGAGCGCGGCGTCGCCGATGCACTGCCGGAAGGCACGATCGTGGTGGATTGCAGTTCCATCGCCCCGCCGATCGCCCGCGAACATGCCCGCAGATTGGCAGAAAAGGGCATCCGTCATCTCGACGCGCCGGTTTCGGGCGGCGTCGTCGGCGCGGCCGCCGGTACGCTCGCCATCATGGCCGGCGGCGATGGCGCCGTTGTTGAAAGCCTCAAGGACGTCTTCGCGGTGCTCGGCCGCGTGACCCACGTGGGCCCGAGCGGTGCCGGCCAGGTCTGCAAGCTCGCGAACCAACAGATCGTCGCCGTGACCATCGGCGCAGTGGCCGAAGCCATGATCCTGGTGGACGCAGGGGGAGCCTCGCGCGCGGCCTTTCGGGACGCGATCCGCGGCGGCTTTGCCGAAAGCCGGATCCTGGAACTGCACGGCGCCCGTATGGTGGAGCGCAACTTCACGCCGGGCGGCGCGTCGATCAACCAGCTGAAGGACCTGAATGCCGTAATGGCCATGGCGGAAGAAGTCTCCCTGGAGCTTCCCCTGACCAGGCAGGTGTGGCAGGAGTTTGCCGATTTCGTCGAGTCCGGCGGAGCCGAACAGGATCACAGCGGCCTGCTTCTGCATCTCGAAAAGCTCAACCCAAGGAACAAGGTCCGTCATGACTGACAAACCCCAGCGCCGCCTGCGCTCGCAGGACTGGTTCGACAATCCGGACCATATCGACTTGACAGCGCTCTATCTGGAGCGGTTCATGAACTACGGCGTGACGCCGGAGGAATTGCGTTCCGGCAAGCCCATCATCGGCATTGCCCAAAGCGGCAGCGATCTCACCCCGTGCAATCGGGTACACATGGATCTGGCCAAGCGCGTGCGCGACGGCATCCGCGATGCCGGCGGCATTCCGATCGAATTCCCGACGCATCCGATTTTCGAGAACTGCAAGCGCCCGACGGCCGCCCTCGATCGCAACCTCGCCTATCTCGGCCTTGTCGAAATTCTCTACGGCTATCCGCTGGATGGGGTGGTGCTGACCACCGGCTGCGACAAGACCACGCCGGCTGCCCTGATGGCGGCCTCGACCGTCGATATCCCGGCGATCGTGCTCTCCGGCGGCCCCATGCTCGACGGCTGGCACGAAGGTGACCTCGCCGGCTCCGGCACGGTGATCTGGCGCATGCGGCGCAAGTTCGCGGCAGGCGAGATCGACCGCGAAGAGTTCCTGCAGGCGGCGCTCGATTCGGCTCCTTCCGTCGGCCATTGCAACACCATGGGCACGGCTTCGACAATGAACGCGATGGCCGAAGCACTCGGCATGTCGCTGACCGGCTGCGGCGCGATTCCGGCTGCCTATCGCGAGCGGGGACAAATGGCCTATCGTACCGGGCGCCGCGCCGTGGAAATCGTCTTCGAGGACCTGAAACCCTCCGACATCCTGACCCGGGAAGCCTTTCTCAACGCCATCCGCGTCAACTCGGCGATCGGCGGATCGACCAATGCCCAGCCACATCTTGCGGCCATGGCCAAGCATGCCGGCGTCGAGCTCTATCCGGACGACTGGCAGGTACATGGCTTCGATATCCCGCTGCTTGCCAACGTCCAGCCGGCGGGTGCCTATCTCGGCGAACGCTATCACCGCGCGGGTGGCACGCCCGCCATCATGTGGGAGCTCCTGAAGGCTGGAAAACTTCACGGCGACTGTGGCACCGTCACGGGTAAAACCATGGCCGAGAACCTCGAAGGACGCGAATCCACGGACCGGGAGGTTATTCGGCCCTTCAACGATCCTCTCAAGGAAAAGGCAGGTTTCCTGGTACTGAAGGGCAATCTCTTCGATTTCGCCATCATGAAGATGAGCGTGGTCTCCGACGATTTCAGGAAGCGCTATCTTCAGGAGCCGGGCCGCGAGGGCGTTTTCGAAGGCAAGGCCGTGGTCTTCGATGGTTCGGAGGACTACCACAAGCGCATCAACGACTCCGAACTCGAGATCGACGAGAACACCATCCTGGTGATCCGCGGCGCTGGCCCGCTCGGCTGGCCGGGATCGGCCGAGGTCGTGAACATGCAGCCGCCGGATCATCTCTTGAAGCGCGGCATCAGCAGCTTGCCGACCATCGGTGACGGCCGCCAATCCGGCACGGCCGACAGCCCCTCCATCCTCAACGCCTCCCCGGAAAGTGCGGCCGGCGGCGGTCTCGCCTGGCTTCGCAACGGTGACGTGATCCGCATCGACTTCAATCAGGGCCGCTGCGACATGCTGATATCCGATGAGGAGATCGAAAGACGCAGGGCGGACGGTATTCCCGCCGTGCCGGCCGATGCCACGCCCTGGCAGCGCATCTACCGCAAGTCCGTCACCCAGCTTTCCGACGGCGCTGTGCTCGATGGTGCAGCGGAGTTCCGGCAAATCGCCAAGAATATGCCGCGCCACAATCACTAGGTTCCAGTGTCCGAAGATCGAGCGCCCTGTGTCGCCCATTTTGGACGCACGGCGCTCCAAGACCCCGATGATGGAAGGGCGGCTCCGGCCGCCCATTTTTTTTGGCAGCCTTCCAGGTCCGTGCTGCTCCTGGTCCGTAAAATCTGTCCTCTGTCCAGCGTAGCGACCCCTCGAATCGCGAGCAACGAAAGACGGCTTCAGCCGCAAGGCCACCGTCGCAACCCCATGTGCAAGTCGAATCTTCCCGGCGACTTTCCCTTCGCCGGGATCGTCTGCGCGAGAAGCGCGTTCCCCTCCTGAATGTTTGAACACCACATCGTTTCATTCATGAAAGGAACCGGCATGAGCCGTCTCGTTATTGTTTCCAATCGTGTACCCGTTCCGGACAAGGGTGGCATTGCGCCCGCCGGTGGGCTGGCGGTCGCGCTGAAAGTTGCCCTTGAAGAGCATGGCGGCATTTGGATGGGCTGGTCGGGACAATCGAGCGGGGAACACGAGCCAAAGCCGCTTTCTCAGTTGCGCCAGGGCAATATCATCTATGCGCTGACGGACCTCACGGATACCGATGTAGAAGAGTACTACCGCGGCTTCGCCAACCGCGTTCTCTGGCCGATCTGCCACTACCGGCTTGATCTCGCCGAATACGGTCGCAAGGAGATGGCCGGGTATTTCCGCGTCAACCGCTTCTTCGCCCACCGGCTTGCGCCGCTGGTCAAACCCGACGACGTCATCTGGGTCCACGACTACCACTTGATTCCTCTCGCCGCGGAACTGCGCCTGATGGGTTTGAAAAACCGGATCGGCTTCTTTCTTCACATCCCCTGGCCGCCTGCCGACGTGCTCTTCACGATGCCCGTCCACGAGGAGATCATGCGCGGCCTGTCGCACTACGATGTCGTCGGCTTTCAGACCGACCACGACCTTGAGAACTTCGCCGGCTGCCTCAGGCGGGAAGGCATCGGCGATGAACTTGGTGGAGGCCGCTTCAGCGCCTATGGCCGTATCTTCAAGGGCGGCATTTATGCAATCGGCATTGAGACTGCGGCTTTTGCCGAGTTCGCCAAAGAGGCACTGACCAACAAGACGGTCAGGAAAGCGCGTGAGAGCATCGGACACCGCAGCCTCATCATCGGTGTCGATCGCCTCGATTACTCCAAAGGAATCACGCAGCGCATCGACGCGTTTGAGCGCTTCATCCTGGCCAATCCGGCCCAGCAGGGGCGTGTGACCTATTTGCAGATCACGCCGAAGTCCCGTTCCGAAGTGCCCGAATACGAAGCCATGCAGCGCACGGTGGCCGAACAGGCCGGCAGGGTGAACGGCGCGCTGGGCGCAGTCGATTGGGTCCCTATACGCTACATCAACCGTTCGGTCGGTCGGCCTGTTCTTGCAGGGCTTTACCGGCTCGGCAAAGTTGGCCTCGTGACGCCGCTTCGCGACGGGATGAACCTGGTCGCGAAGGAATATGTGGCCGCGCAGGACCCGGACGATCCCGGCGTACTGGTGCTTTCGCGCTTTGCCGGAGCCGCCCGCCATCTAAGGGGTGCCCTGCTCGTCAATCCATATGACATAGAGGGAACCGCAAACGCTATGGCGCGCGCGCTCAGCATGCCGCTGGAAGAGCGGAAGGATCGCTGGAAGACGATGATGGAACACCTGCTGAAACACGACGTTTCGCGCTGGTGCCGGGACTTCCTTGATGATCTGACGGCATCACCCGATGAGTCGGGTTAAAGCAGTTCCAGGAAAAGGTCGCAGCGGTTTTCCGTCCGGATGTGCGCAGCCTCAAAGAGTTGGAGCGTTTCAATGAAGCACTGAAACGCTCCACCATCGCGTCCGCCGCAACAGCCTTCAGCCTCGGCTGTGCGACGCCAGTCCCGCGCCGGCGCGTTCTTCGGCAAAGTAGTCGCGCGTCAGTTGGGCGATGACCGGGGACAGGAGCAGCAACGAGATCAGGTTGGGAATGGCCATCAGTGCGTTCAAGGTGTCGGCCACCAGCCAGGCAAAGTCGAGGCTGAGCGTGGCACCGAAAAACACCGCGACGGTCCACAGGATGCGGAACGGTATCGCGCTCACGGTTCCGATCAGGAATTCCCAGCATTTCTCGGCATAGTAGGCCCAGCCAAGGATCGTTGTGAAGGCGAATAGCGCCAGGGAGATCGTCACGAGGTAATTCCCGAAGCCGGGCAGCGCCGCTTCGAATGCCGCGGAGCTCAGCACCGCCCCGGTCTCGCCCGAGGTCCAGACGCCCGACACCATGATCGCCAGACCCGTCAAAGTGCAGACGATGATCGTGTCGATGAACGTGCCCATCATGCCGATGACGCCGGAGAAAACAGGATTGGTTGTCGAGCCGGCGGCCTGTGCAATACCTGCAGTACCGAGGCCTGCCTCGTTCGAGAAGATGCCGCGCGCCACCCCCATGCGGATCGCCATCAGCACGGTGGAGCCGAGGAAACCGCCGGTGGCCGCCGTCGGACTGAATGCCTGGGTGAAGATGGTGGCAATGGCCTGGGGAATATTGCCGGCAAAGATAATCAGGACGACAGCCACGCAGACGAGATAGAAGATTGCCATGAACGGCACGACCCTCTCGGCCACCGCACCGATTCGCTTGATGCCGCCCAAGATCACCGCACCCGTTAAGACCATGATGACGACGCCGCTGATCCAGGTCTCGATGCCGAAGGCGTTCTGGACCGCGCTTGCGATCCCGTTGGCCTGCACCATGTTCCCGATACCGAAGCCCGCCAGTCCGCCAAAGATGGCAAAGGCGGTGCCCAGCCACTGCCAATTCTTCCCCAGGCCATTCTTGATCGCGAACATCGGGCCGCCGGCGTGTTCGCCTTTGTCGTCGACTTCGCGGTATTTCACCGCAACGACGACTTCGGCATATTTTGTTGCCATGCCGACGAAGGCCGTAACCCACATCCAGAACAACGCGCCTGGTCCGCCCACGGCGATTGCGGTTGCGACGCCGGCGATGTTGCCGGTGCCGATGGTCGCCGACAGCGCCGTCATGAGCGCGGCGTAAGGCGTAATCTCGCCTTCGGCGGCCTTGCCGGGGGTGCGGCTTTTCAGGATCATGCGGAAGCCGTAGGCCACTTTGCGGATTGGCATGAAGCCCAGGCGAAGCTGCAGATACAGACCGGTGCCGATGATCAGCACAATCATCGGCACGCCCCAAACGACGCCGTTGAGCCAGTTAAAGAATTGGTCAAGTGCTTCCACGAAACTGCTCTCCTCGCTAGTGCCCTATCTTTCCGCGATCCTGCGCACGTCGCTGACTTACGTCATCGGCAGATATTTTCAAACCGTCTTGTCCATGGCCACCGGCACGTTCAATTCTTCTCGGTCGAGGATGGACTAGGGGTGTCTCCCGACGGCGAGCAGCGGTGCCCATCGAGCTAGCCCGTCAGGCGCGACGGCACTCGCCGAGCCTCGGGAGCCGCGATCATACATAGAAGTCGGCCCTGGTGAATTTCATAGTGCGAATGCTCCTATTCATGAAATTGATAGTGAGCGGCTTTAAGAATGACCGCGGTGAGGAGAATGTCCCACTTTCCAACGACATCTTGCCCTTGTATGTTCCCTTTCCGTTCCGACCAGCTGCGGCCGGACCGTCGGAGAGCTCATCGAGGTGAAATGAATGGCGACAGCGGCCCATCTGGAGAAACTGAACGAGAGACAGCGCTGCGCCGTTGAATATGGTGTCGGAGCAGGAGAAAGCACCCAGGCGGGCCCGCTGTTGATCATCGCAGGCGCGGGCTCGGGGAAGACCAACACCTTGGCCCATCGCGTTGCTCATCTCGTCGTCAACGGAGCCGATCCCCGCCGCATTCTCCTCATGACCTTCTCGCGCAGGGCAGCCGCTGAAATGTCGCGCCGCGTCGCGCGGATCTGCGCGCAGGTGCTCGGCCCCAGTTCCGGCCAAATGACCGACGCCCTTTCGTGGGCGGGAACCTTTCACGGCATCGGGGCGCGGCTGCTCCGGATTTATGCCGAACAGATCGGGCTGGATCCGGAGTTCACCATCCACGACCGCGAGGACAGCGCCGACCTGATCAATCTCGTGCGGCACGAGCTCGGCTTATCGAAGATGGAAAGCCGGTTTCCGACCAAGGCCACCTGTCTGGCGATCTATTCGCGGGCAGTAAACGCGGAAATGCCGCTGAACGAAGTGCTCCGCAACTGGTACCCTTGGGCGTCTGGCTGGGAACAGCAGTTGAAGGAGCTGTTTGCCGGATATGTCGACGCCAAGCAGGCCCAGAACGTCCTCGACTACGACGACCTCCTTCTCTACTGGGCGCAGATGGTCAGCGATCCCTGCCTGGCCGACGATGTCGGCAACCGGTTCGACTATGTCCTCGTCGACGAATATCAGGATACGAACAAGCTCCAATCTTCGGTGCTGCTGGCGCTGAAGCCGGGCGGGCATGGCCTGACGGTCGTCGGCGACGACGCCCAATCGATCTATTCGTTTCGGGCAGCGACGGTCCGCAACATTCTCGACTTTCCGAAGCAATTCTCGCCGGCGGCCGAGATCATCACGCTCGACCGCAACTACCGCTCGACGCAGCCGATCCTCGCGGCCGCCAACGCAGTCATCGACCTGGCGCGGGAGCGCTTCACTAAAAATCTCTGGACGGACCGGGAGTCGGCGGAACGTCCTAAGCTGCTGACAGTGAAGGACGAGGCGGATCAGGCGAGCTGCATCGTCGAGCAGGTGCTTGCCAACCGTGAATCCGGGTTGCTCCTGAAGCAGCAGGCCGTCCTGTTCCGCACTTCGAGCCACAGCGGCCCGCTTGAGGTGGAACTGACCCGCCGCAACATCCCCTTCGTTAAGTTCGGAGGTCTGAAGTTCCTCGACAGTGCCCATGTCAAGGACATGCTGGCCGTGCTGCGCTTTGCGCAGAACCCACGTGACCGGGTCGCGGGCTTCCGGCTCCTGCAGATGTTGCCGGGCATCGGTCCGCAGACCGCGGGCAAGATCCTGGACACGATCGCGGCCGACCCCGAGCCGTTGATGGCGCTTGGCGAAATCCCGGCTCCGCCCAAGAGCGGCGCGGACTGGCCGTCCCTTGTCGAGCTGCTGCAGGCCCTGCGCAAACCTGCCTCCGGCTGGCCGACCGAAATCGAGATGGCACGAATGTGGTATGAGCCGCATCTCGAACGAATACACGAGGACTGCGAGACCCGCCGGGCCGACCTGGTGCAGCTCGAGCAGATCGCCGCCGGATATCCGAGCCGCGAGCGCTTCCTTACGGAGCTGACGCTCGATCCGCCGGACGCGACGAGCGATCAGGCCGGCGTGCCTTTACTCGACGAGGATTATTTAATCCTGTCGACGATCCATTCTGCCAAGGGCCAGGAATGGCGGTCCGTATTCATGCTCAACGTCGTCGACGGCTGCATTCCGTCGGACCTGGCCGCGGGCACGAGCCAGGACCTGGAAGAGGAGCGGCGGCTTCTCTATGTCGGTATGACGCGCGCCAAGGACAGCCTGACGCTGATCGTGCCGCAGCGCTTTTTCACCGGCGGTCAGCACGCGCAGGGGGACCGACATGTCTACGCAAGCCGCACGCGCTTTATTCCCGCGACCTTGCTTCAGTTCTTCGAGAGTGGAACCTGGCCCCTCGTGAGCCCCAATGCCTCCGAGCGCAGCGCCAGGCAAATCCGCATCGATGTCGCAGCACGGATGCGAACCATGTGGCGGTAGAATTCGGCGCTGTGCCCAGTCGTTCGCGCTCATGACCTTCAGCTCGCCAGAACCAGCCCCCCGTAACGGCTGATTTCGTTCTGGATTTCACCGACGAGCGTATCGAGCGCGGGATTTCGCGCCTTTCGCGCGCGGCGCGCGACATAGGCCAAGCCGGGGGGTGAGGGCAGGTGGGTGGTGACGATCTGCATCCCGGGGCGCAGATGGCGCTCGCTCAGAAGTGCTACACCCATGGCCGAAGTGACCGCCGCAACGATTCCGGCAGCGCTTGCACATTCAAACACGGTTTCAAGATTCACGCCGCCGTCCTGTCCGATGTCGAGCGCCCACCTTCTATAGAAACACTCGTCGTCGAAGGACAGGAAGGGAATCGCGCCGTTCTGCGGCAACGTCAGTTCCGGGTGCTTGACCCAGTGAAGCTCCTCCCGGAACAGGACAACATCGGTCGGGCGGACTTCATGAGCGAAAACCTGCAAGATCGCGGCGTCCAGTTCCCCGCGTTCGAGCATCGCCCGCAGGACCAGACTCATGCGGACCTTGGTACGGACGGAGACATGCGGATGCAGGCGGCGAAACCTCCCCAATATGCGTGCAAGATCGCTGCAGGCCGTATCTTCCGTCAAGCCGAGAGCGATGCGCCCCGCAAGCGACGTTTTCGACAGACTGAGAAGCGCCTCGTCGTGCAGGCCGAGGATTCGGCCGGCGTAATGCAGCAAATCCTCTCCGGCTGCGGTGAACATCGCTCCGCCTGGCTTGCGGCCGAGCAGGTCGCAACCGAGGCTCGTCTCAAGCCGCTTAATCTTGTGGCTGACTGCGGATTGCGACAGCCCCAAGGCTTCCGCCGCGCGCGTGATCCCGCCGTGATGGCGGACCGCCCAGAGGGCGCGCAGTGCGTCGATTTCTAAACGCCGGCTGTTGAACTCGATCATGCGGCCCTGACCCCCTGATGATGCGTTTCGGCCAAACTATGCGGCTTCAGACAAGATTTAGCAAAAGATCATTACTGTGCCGGCTCGATTGTCATGTCGTGATCGAAATTTGTCATGTGCAACCGAGTTTTTCGTTGCCTATGGCTGAGCGGCGAGCAATCCGCAACCGAGAGCCTCATGACACACCAACCCGTATCGGTGCCCGCACCGAATCCGTGCCGTTTTCTCTGGCCCCTGATGGCCACACTCCTGGTAATCGGCTGGAGTTCCGGCTTCGTCGGCATCCGCTATGCCAGCGAAGAGGCCTCCGTCGTGCTGGTTCTTTTCTGGCGCACGCTTCTGTCGGGCTTGATCCTGCTGCCCTTCGCCTTGGCTATCGGGCCCCGGATGCGGTTGCGCGGAGTGCTGGAGCAGATGCTCTTCGGCGTGATGTCGGTTTTTCTGTATCTGGGTGGCTTCGCACTTGCCATCGAGCAGCGGGTCCCGACGGGATTGGTCGCACTGATCTCGGACCTCTTGCCGTTGGCGATCGCGGCCTTGTCGCAGCCCGTATTGGGCGAGCGACTGAGCGCGCGACAATGGCTGGGAACGGCGATCGCGGTCGCCGGCGTACTCGTCGTGTCGTTCGACAGCCTCAGCTTCGGTGCCGCGCCGTCGTGGGCCTATGGATTGACGGTGGGTTCGATGCTGGTTTTCGCGCTCGCGTCGGTGATGCACAAGCGGCGGCGGATCCTGCACATGCCTGTTCACCAGAGTCTCTGCGTCCATACCCTTACCGGCGCGGCCTTGTTCGGCGTCTGCGCCATCATGCAGGGCAACCTGACCCCGCCGATGACGCGCGAGTTCGCCGTGGGAATGGTGTGGCTGGTGCTGGTTGCGACCTTTGCCGCCTATTCGGTCTACTATACCAGCCTGCGTCTCTTCCCGGTGGCGCAGGTCAGCGCAGCGATCTATCTCAGCCCACCTGTCACCATGCTATGGGCATGGGCGCTGTTTTCCGAACCGTTGACCGCGGCGATGTTCATCGGGCTGGCGGTGACGCTGGTGGGCGTCTGGATGACCTCGCGCGGGTGAGAGCGCTGGAATTCCGCGCCACGGCCTTCGGCTCGTCCCACCCAGGAGTGAGCGGCGCACCGGCTACGGTGAAGCACAACAAGGTTGATCTTGTGCAAGCCGCCCGCCGGATGTGGCCAATGGAGCCGGCTCAAGTTTGCGGCCGAGTATGCTTCAGCGGAGTAATAAAGGCACGAGTGCGATCTCGCCCGCCGATGATGAGCGCGGCGAGTCCGGCCAGCCGCGCCCTCTGTCGCAGACCCTCAGAGCCGTTCGAGGCGAAGCATCGAGGCGTTGCCTACCCACGCGTCGCGCCATCGGCGGGTCGCCGTTTCGACCATGGCCTCGTTGCCGCGTGCACGATAGACCTCGCTCAGCCCGAACAATGCCCAACCATTGTTCGGAGCGAGATCGAGGCTTTCGAGAAAGGCGTTCTCCGCACCATCGAGATCGCCGACGCGAAGCAGCGCCGCCCCGAGCGACTGCCCGACCGGATAATACCAATGGCGCGGCTCCATATAGGAGAGGCGATCCTCCACTTTCTTGGCCTGTGCGAAAGCGCGAACGGCAGCCGGCCAATCATCCCCCGCTTGGGCGATCCGCGCCGTGAGAACGTGCCCGGCTATTTCAAGCACGTCACCTGCGGGCATTCCGCCGGCTTCCAAGCCGCTCAGGTCGGACGAGCGGGCGATCTCGGCAACCGCCGTTCTTTCGACCCGTGCAGCTTCAAGATCGCCGCGCGCAGCCTGGGCTACGCCGCGCATATAATGCCAGGCCGCGTCGACAAACGGGAAGGCGCCTGTGGGGCGCGGCATCGCAAGGATCGTTTCAGGATCGCTGAACTGGGTATGCGCGAAGAGGGGCGCGGCCTTGATCGGCTGGACAAAAGCAGGTGCGGTGCGCGCGAGCTCGTCCGAAATCACCCCGGAGAGCTTCTGCGCCGCCTGGATTGCTGTCGGTCCGTCGCCAGCCATTTGCGCCGAAACCAGCAGGAAGTGGATATTGTGCGGATAATAGCCGCCCGCATAGAGCCCCTCAGGCGCCACGGCTTGAAAGAAAGCCTCATCCATTGCGACTGCCCGGCGGTTGACCGCAAGCGAATCCGCATAGCGTCCGACACGGTAGTAGATGTGAGAGGGCATGTGAGTGAGATGGCCGGCATCGATTACCATCTTTGCGAGGCGATCGGCGTAGGGCTCTGCACGCTCGGGCGTGGCCGAGGCCTCGACGGCATGAATGTAGAGATGAATGGCGCCGACATGATCCGGATTGCGCGCCAGCACCCGCTCAAGCGTCGAGACGATCTCCGTCGTTTTCCCCTTCGGTCTTGTACCGTCACCGGTCCAGTAGTCCCAAGGGTTGAGATCCATCAAGGCCTCCGCATAAAGAACGGCAATATCGTCGTCGTCCGGAAACCTGCCAGCGACCTCCGCCATGGCATCTGCATAGGCCTGGTCAAGAACCGTACGGTCGGTATCCGCAGCATAGCGGTGCGCCAGAGCGGCGATCAACGCCTGCTCACGCGGAGACGCGTTGGGCGCAAAGGCCACGGCCTTTGCCACCGCGGCCATTGCGGCAGCATTTGCGTCTGGATCCATCGGAGCATTGATGTTGGGGCCGAGCACGAGCGCCTCGCCCCAGAAACAAATCGCGCAAGACGGATCGAGTTTCTGTGCTTGCCTGAAGTTGCGTGCAGCCTCGGCATGGTTGAACCCGAAACTCAGCATCATCGCCTGATCTATATGAGCCTGCGCTTCGTCGCTCGCTGTCGAGGCGGCGGAGCGATGACCGGCCAGACTTGGCCACAGAGGAACTTGTTCGCCGCGGATAACTGGCGCCGGAAGCTGGTTGCCGCCGAACTGTTTCAGTTCGGTGCTCTTGGCCAGGTGGTGCTTCTCGTCATGGGCAAGCGCGGGTGCGACGGCGATCAGGATCGCTGCGGACAGGGCGCTGGAGAGCAGATGCGTTTTCATGGTCGTTCTCATCTGTTTCGATCGGAGGCTAGCGTTTCGGTCGTTTCACGCGCCTTTGCGCCTCGTCCGGAACAGACGAGGTGGTCAACTTCGAAACGCGTCACGCCGATGTCCTTAAGGATGTAATCCGGCAACTCGTGCAGGGCGCAGCCGCGTGCACGACTGATCCGCCTCCGACGGCGGATTGTCTCGGCAACTCGTGCAGCGTAGCTTAAGAAGGCTGGGCTTCGCGCCGCTGCAAGGAAGGCCGATGGGTTGATGTTGAAGGTCATAGACATGGTGCTTCCCTTCTCGGTCTGAGTATCCAGCAGCCGGTTGAGTCTCGCCAATGCGGCCGTGGGAGACGACCGCCGAGTCACTCCTGATGCGACGGCTACGGTTCGTTCAGCCCTCATGTGCAGTCGATACACCCCTATAAATACATGGGTCGCGCCGCTGCGGCAGTTCCTTAAGTAACTGGGCGCAGCCATGGCGCGCTCCGCCTCGCGGCATGGTTCCAGGGCGGATTGGACGGCCCGGCAAAGCGCTTGAAATTCCGCAAGGCGGCGCCAGGCTCCCTGTCACCCAGGGATGCATCGCCGTCCTCGTTCGGGCGGGCAATGAACTGTCCTGCCGTCCGGACAAATTGGCTGCGGCGCTCACAAGCATGTGCTAATTCTCGCCACCGCTGACCAGATAGAGTATTCTCACCTCACGGCGACGGCCTTGTATTCAGTGCGCTCACCGGGAGCTTGGCGGGGGTGCAGCGGGGGGTGCAAAGTGGAGGAATCGACGCTCCGTACTGATAATGAGGCAGCGTTTCTGAAGCGCGAGCTTTTTGACGCAATCGAACGGCAGTCGGCGACCAGCGAAATCCTGCGGGTGATTTCGGCCTCAACCCAGGATGCCCAACCCGTCTTCCACGCCATAGCAGCAAATGCGGCAAGGCTTTGCGCGGCCGAATTTTGCTTCGTCTTCAGGTTCGAGGGAGAACGCCTCCATCCCGTCGCCTATCACGGCATTTCACCGGAAGGCATCGAAGCGGTCCGCGCCAAATTTCCGCAGCATCCCAGTAAAGGCAATGTCACCGGGCGAGCCTTCATAAGCGGCGCCATTGAACAGATTCCAGACGTATTCGCCGACCCTGATTACCAGATGCTGTCGCTGGCGAGCATCGTCTCCTACCGAAGTGCCATCGGCGTGCCGCTGATGCTGAAAGGACGTCCGATCGGATCAATCGCCGTCACGCGTCGAGAGGTTGGATATTTCCCGGATCGGCAGATCGAACTCCTGCGAACATTCGCGGATCAGGCGGTGATCGCCATCGAGAACGTGCGCCTTTTCGAAGAAGCGAGGTTACGCAACAGAGACCTGACCGAATCGCTTGAGCAGCAGACGGCGACAGGCGAAATTCTACGCGTTATCTCCACATCGCCCACCGATGCACAGCCAGTATTCGACACGATCGCACAAAGTGCCGCTCGCCTGTGCGGGGCCCAATTCTGCCACGTATTTCGATACGACGGACAGCAGCTCCACTTCGTGGCGTATCACCGGCTGGAGCCCGAAGGCGTGGAGGCCGTCCGCTCTCTGTTTCCCGCACCGCCCGACCGAGGCAGCGCGGCCGGGCGTTCCATTCTCAGCGGGTCGGTGGAACAGATACCGGACCGTGTCCTCGACGCCGACTATAAGGCACACACCACGCTTGAGGTGAAATCCGCGAACTATCGAAGCCTGGTTGGCGTCCCGATCATGCGGAAGGAAAAGCCAATTGGCAGCATTGTGGTGGCACGAACGCAGCCAGGAGTGTTTCCGGACCGCCACGTAGAACTTCTCAGGACTTTCGCCGAGCAGGCAGCGATTGCGATCGAGAATGTGCGGCTGTTCACCGACTTGGAGAAACGAAATCTCGAACTAAGAGATTCGCTACAGCAGCAAACTGCAACAGCGGATGTTCTCAAGGTCATCAGCCGGTCCGCGTTTGATCTCCAGGCGGTGCTCGACACTCTCGTCGAATCCGCCGTGCGGCTCTGCGAAGCCTATGATGCAGCCATTTTCCTGAAGGATGGAGGCGACCGGCTCTGCCTCCACGCTCATCACGGACCAATTCCGATCGATTTCACGGGCTGGCCGATATCACGCGACTGGGTCACGGGCCGAGCCGTCGTGGACGGCAAGCCCGTTCATGTGCCCGATCTGACTGCGGCGCCGTTAGAGTTCCCGGACGGACAGAGCATGGCTGTTCGGTTGGGCCATCGCACCATTTTGGCAGCGCCCCTGCTGCGCCAGCAGGAGGCGATTGGCGGTCTCGTGATCAGGCGGACAGAAGTCAAGCCGTTCACCGAAAAGCAGATTGATCTCCTCCAGACGTTCGCCGATCAGGCGGTCATAGCAATCGAGAACGTGCGGCTGTTCGACGAGGTGAAAGCCCGGACGGCCGACCTGGCCGAAGCGCTGGAGCAGCAGACTGCAACGGCGGATGTGTTGAAAGTGATCAGCCGTTCTGCCTTTGATCTGCAGGCGGTTCTCGATACCCTCGTGACCTCCGCTGCTCGCCTTTGCGAGGCGGACATGGCGACGATGACTCGCCCCATGGGCGGTGCGCACTATCCGGTCGCCAGCTACGGCTTCTCGCACGAATTCGGTGAGTATCTGCGCGCGCTGCCGCTGGAACCGGGGCGCGGGACGATCGTCGGACGTACCTTGCTCGAAACCCGGCCGGTTCAGGTCGCCGACGTTCTCGACGATCCGGAATACGAGTTGATCGAGGGGCAACGACTCGGAGGCTTTAGAACGGTACTCGGGGTACCGCTGTTGCGCGAGGGGAGCCCGATCGGCGTGCTTGCACTAACCCGATCAAATGTGCGGCCTTTCGTCGAAAAACAAATAGAGCTGGCGTCGACTTTCGCCGACCAGGCCGTGATCGCGATCGAAAATGTGCGCCTCTTTGAAGAGGTGCAAGCCAGAACAGAAGAACTGTCGCGGTCCCTCGAGGATCTGAGGACTGCCCAGGGCAGGTTGATACAGGCCGAGAAGCTTGCTTCGCTTGGGCAATTAACTGCCGGCATCGCGCACGAAATAAAAAACCCCCTGAACTTCGTGAATAATTTTGCGGCGATCTCCGTCGAGCTGGTGGAGGAACTGCAACAGGCACTTGACGGCTCTGTCGCTCAAGGCGCGAGCCGGACGGAGATCGACGATCTTGCCGAAATGCTCAAGGCCAACCTCGAGAAGATCGTCCAGCACGGCAACCGCGCCGACTCGATCGTTAAGAACATGCTCCTGCACTCACGCCAAGGCGCTGGCGAGCGCCGGCCGGCTGACATCAACGCTCTTGTCGAGGAGAGCCTCAACCTTGCCTATCATGGTGCGCGTGCCGCGAAGCAGGGATTCAATGTGACGCTGGAGAAATCCTTCGATCCGGCGGCCGGCGAAATTGATCTTTACCCTCAGGAGATCACACGCGCGCTTCTTAACCTGATCTCCAACGGTTTCTATGCGACGAGCCAGCGGGCCGCCTCCGAGTCTTGCGAGGGTTATGAGCCGACGCTGAGCGCGGTTACGAAGAACCTCGGTGACACCGTCGAGATCGTTATCCGCGACAACGGCCCCGGCATTCCGGCCGCGGTGAGGGAGAAAATGTTCAATCCGTTCTTCACCACCAAACCTGCCGGCGAGGGAACGGGACTCGGACTGTCCCTCAGCCACGATATTGTCGTGAAGCAGCATGGCGGTTCCATTACGGTCGACACCGAGCTCGGTCACTACACCGAGTTTCGCATCCACCTGCCGCGAATGGCCGCCGCAAGAACGGGGGCGAACCGATGAGTCCCCTCATCCTGGTGGTCGATGACGAGCCGGATATTGAGCTGCTTTTCCGGCAGCAATTCCGCCGAGACCTGCGCGCCGGCCGCTTCAAAATGGAGTTCGCGCGATCGGCGCCGGCCGCGCTAGCGCGGATTGCCGATGCCGCCGATGTCACGCTCATTCTCATTCTGTCGGATGTCAACATGCCTGGAATGAGCGGACTTGAAATGCTGCCGAAGGCGCGGAGCGTACGGCCCGACGTACCGGTGATCATGATCACCGCCTACGGCGATCCGGACACGAGACAAAGGGCTTTGGAAGGAGGCGCGGAGGCACTGCTGAGCAAGCCCATCGACTTCGTCGCACTGAGCGAAGAGATCAACATGCGTGTCGGGCGCTTGGTATGAGCAACTGTATCCTCGTTGTCGACGATGAACCGGACCTGGAAGCACTGCTCATTCAGAAATTCCGGCAGCAGATCCGCGATGGGGCGCTGCGCTTTCTCTTTGCCCGCGACGGTATCGAGGCGCTGGCAGTGATCGCTGAGCACGACGTGGACCTGGTGCTGAGCGACATCAATATGCCCCGCATGGATGGCTTGGCGCTCCTGGCGACGCTTCAGGAGAAGGGAACAGACCTGTCCACGATCATCGTCTCCGCCTATAGCGATATGCCCAATATTCGCACCGCGATGAACCGCGGCGCCTATGACTTTGTGACCAAGCCGATCGATTTTGCCGACCTTCAGGCTACAATCGCCAAGACGATCCACCACGTCGAGGCACTGCGCGAGGTGCAGCGCCGACAGGAGGCGGCCGAACATGCGCGGGCGGCGCTTTCTCGCTACTTCTCACCCAATCTCGCCGAACGCCTGGCAAACAGCCGCGACAGCCTGGACCTTGGAGGCACGCGCCGGGAAGTTGCCTCGCTTTTCACAGACCTGACCGGGTTTACCACCCTGGTGGAAACGATCGAACCGAGCGAGCTCGGTCGCCTCCTCAACGACTACATTGCCGGAATGACTGATATCGTCTTTGCCCACGACGGAACCGTAGCAAAGATAATCGGCGACGCGCTCCACGTGCTGTTCGGTGCTCCCTCCGATCAGCCGGACCATGCCACGCGCGCGGTCGCCTGTTCGCTCGAGCTTGACGCCTTCGCATGCTCCTTCCGGGATCACTGTCACAGAAAAGGAATCTCGCTTGGCCACACACGCATTGGAGCGCACGCCGGAACCGCAGTCGTTGGCAATTTCGGAGGAGGGCGGTTTTTCGATTACAGCGCCTATGGTGATACCATTAACGTCGCCGCACGCCTGCAAGCCGCCAACAAAACCTTGGGCACGCGAATGTGCGTGAGCTCCGTTATTGCTGTTAGGGCACAGGCGTTCTGCGGCCGCCCGGTCGGCGACCTCGTCCTCAGGGGCCGCGCCCAGCCGATCCGGGCTTACGAGCCGCTTGATGCCGAGACTTGCGCCAGCTCAGAAACACAGGCGTACCTGCGGGCTTTCCAGGAGCTGGAGTCGGGCGATCCTCATGCAGTTGCAGCATTTGCGGCCCTCGTTGGCCGCGACGCGGAGGACCGGCTCGCCGGCTTCCATCTGAAGCGACTGTTAAATGGTGAAGTAAAAACGACGATCAAGCTCTGAAGATTGTCGCCACCTGATCCTCTGATCAGTGGGATCTATCATGCCTCCTCTTGACCTTCCGAATTGCCTGCCCAACCCAAACGAGGTGAGGTGATCTGTCCATTTGACCCATGAGCAATTCAAAACTGCGTAATCGAGATTCCATCCAACCTCGAGAAATGTTCTGTAACCCCGACTACACGGGTCGACATTATTTTAGGTATCAAGAATTTGTTCTAATAACGGCGCATCAATATTAAATATTGTTAAGATGACCGCCAGATAAACACCGATCATTATTGTCATCGAGGCTGGATACTGCCGGCGACTGAGGTCGCGACCCGACAATATCAGGCAGCCCCGACTGGAGGCTCATGCTTCCTCATTTTCTAGGAGACAAGAAAATGCGCTCGTTCATCAAGACACTTCCAATCGCAGCTCTCGTCCTGTCCCTGGCAGCGGGCGGTGCACTCGCCGCTGAACATCAGGGGCACGAGGATCGCGGCATTTCCTTGAGAGGCCCTGAAAACGGCGACTACTACAGCGGACTTTTCGGGGGCGACGGCGCTGCAGCGCCGGCGGTACCGGTATATCAAGCTCCCACCGCTGTGCGCGCGCCACGGCTCAGCAATATTCTCAGCGAGCTGCGTGCTGCCAACCATCTCATAGACACCAAGCGCTCAGAAGGCGAACTCAATGCCGTGACGTTCAACCGGCTGCGGCGTGAGGAAGCCAGCATTCGCGCACGGGCTGTTCAGGTGGCGGACCTGCACGGCGGCGCGATTCCAAGGGTATCGTATGCACACCTGCAAAAGGATGTGCGTCGACTTGACGGCGATATTGCCCACTCGGCCTGATGGCCATGCTCGCGGGCTATACCCTTCCGCCGCTGGAGAACCGCCGCAGCTCAGCTGCGGCGGTTTCCACAAAGCAAGATGTTTCCAGGGAAGCTGGAAGACTTCGAAGCTTGTGCCGCGGCTATCTTGACGCTGCGGCTGCGGTTTCGCCCGGCGGCAAGATCCTGAACATAAAGGTCGGCACCTTTTCCCCTGGCTTGAACGGACCCGGTACCTGATGGCTTACCGGTTCCAGGCTTTGAAGGAATGCCGCGATTGCGTCTGCGTCTTCCTTTTTGAGTTGCGCAAATGCGTGCCACGGCATAATCGGCGCCAGCATGCGGCCGTCGGGACGCTGCCCGGTCTGAATGGCAGTCACAATCTGTTCCCTGGTCCAGCTGCCGATGCCAGTCTCCTTGTCGGGCGTGATGTTGCGACCGATGAAAACGCCCTCCCCGGGGATTTCGAAGCCTACATCGGACCCGCCGAGAAAACGTGAGCTGTCGGGTTTTCCGAAGAAATATCCCGGCGTGTGGCAGTCGTTGCAGCCGCCGATCGTGACGAGATATTCCCCCCGCGCCACCTCGGGATCGTCGGCAGCAACTGCAGCCAGCGGCTGTAGCCCCAAAGCAGATGTGGCGAATAATGCGAATCCAAAGCTTAGCCGAGACATGCTTACCTCCCCCTGAGGCTCGCTGCTGAGGAAGACTGAATATCATAACGGAGTCGCGCTATATATTAGCCATTTTGAATTATCGGAACTGGATGTCGGCCGCAGAGCCCGACTTCGCAGCTAGGCGCATCATGTCGCCGCCACAAGCGGGCAAGTGCTTCATCGAACGCGCCGCGGCGATGTGCGGATGGCCGCTTCGACCCGGCCGGAGCGACAGTCTTCGCGTCTAATTGTAACAACAATTGTTGCGATTTTCGTGGCGTGCTGTATGCTGGCGGCTCGGACGAAATTCGGAGCGAGATAGACCAATGGAACGTGTTGTGGACGCGGCAATCGTCGGCGCTGGTATTGCGGGTCTAAGCGCCGCTTTGTTCCTCGGAAGAGCGGGCCGTTCCGCGATCGTATTTGATGGAGGCCCAAGCCGAATCGAAAGCGTCGGGGAAGTTCGCGAATATCTCGGTTTCGATGGTTTGCCGCCCCGGGAGCTTCTTTCCCGTGCCCGCGCCGAGGTTCACGGGTATGGGATCGGGATCAAACGTCACCGGGTATCCTCCGTGACGCCGCAGGCCGACGGGCTTTTCGAGGTGCAACACGGCCATTCGGTAACGTTTGCCCGTACAGTTGTTCTTGCGACCGGGCTGATCGACAAGCTGCCTCCGCTTTCGGGATTACCTAAGGTCTGGGGTCGAGATCTTCGCGTCTGTCCGTGCTTCGATGGTTATGAGGTGCAAGGAAAGCGCTTCGTCGTCTTCGGCGTGCCGAAGAGGCTGGTCCACATGGCATCGTGGGTTTGGATGTGGTCTCGCGATGTGACGGTGGTTTCGCAGCATGCATTCACGGATACCGAGCTCGAACGGCTGCGGCTTCTGGACATCGACGTGATAGCCGACGAGGTGACGGGACTGGTTCACAGCGGCGAGCGACTTGAAGCGCTCATGACACGCAAGGGCAAATCGATCGCCTGCGACGCCGCATGGATTGCCGCTGACATGGTAGCGGCCTCCGAACTCGCCGCACACCTGTGCGATGTCGACGAAATGGGACTGGCGCGGGTCGACGGCGCCGGCCGGACAAGCAGACCGGGGATTTTCGCCGTCGGAAACGCTGCAGATCCTGCCGCGCATCTCGCGCATGCATCCGCCGCCGGCACCAATGTCGGCCCGCATATCGTCATGTACCTGCTGGAGAGAGAAATCGAACGGCGGAAATTCAGCCGGAAGGATGCACATCCGGCCGACATTTCCCAGAGAGTGTCATGAGAATCGACAGCCGCTTGTCCCGCATGCTGCACGTCCTGCTGCACATGGCGCGCCATGATCGTCCCTACACGTCCGAGCAGATTGCCGGAATGCTTCAGACGAACGCTGTTGTCGTACGCCGGACCATGGCCGGCTTGCGCGCCCACGGCTATGTTCGATCCGTCACCGGACAGGGTGGCGGCTGGACGATCGCCTGCGACCTCAACAGAACGACCCTGCTGGACATTCATCGGGCGGTTGGCGGCCGTCATATCTTCGCGATTGGCATCGACAACGCCAATCCATCCTGCGCGGTCGAACGGGTCGTCAACAGCTCAGTCGCGGATGCGCTCAATCAGGCCGAACGGCTGCTGATGGGTAGACTGGGCGAGATCACACTCGCCGACCTGGCGGAAGAGTTCGATGCCATCTGCCGAGCCGAACTCAAACAGTAGCGCCTCTGCCGGCCGGCTCGGAGTTAGCTACGGGCTCGACTTCGAGGTTGGGTTCGGCGAACCGTCCTCTCAGCTGCCGACCGCGGCATCAAAATTATACACCCGTATAACAATTCTCTTGCCTGGCGGAAGGTTCCCGATATTTTGGCGGTCATCCGACCGCCGCGCTTCCATGCGGCGACCGCAGTTCCTTCAGGATGGCAGACCATGTCCCGAGACCCCCGCTTCGATATTCTTTTCGAACCCGTCAAGATCGGGCCGGTCACGGCCCGCAACCGCTTCTACCAGGTGCCCCACTGTTCCGGCATGGGCTACCGCTATCCCAATGCGGAGGCCCATCTGCGCGGCATGAAGGCGGAAGGCGGCTGGGCCGTCGTTTCGACCCAGGAGGCGGAAATCCACCCGACATCGGACCTGACGCCAGCCAACGAAGCCCGCCTTTGGGACGACGGCGACCTCCCTGCCCTTTCCGCCGTCACCGAGCGCATCCACGCCCATGGCAGCCTCGCCGCGATCCAGCTCGTGCACAACGGCCTGCACGTCGCCAACCGTTTCAGCCGGATGATTCCGCTCGCTCCTTCGCACGCCGTCAGCGACAGCCTCGATCCGGTCCAGGCGCGCGCAATGGACAAGGCCGACATCGCCGACATGCGCCGTTGGTACCGCAATGCCGCGCTGCGTGCCAAAAGGGCCGGCTTCGACATCATCTACCTCTATGCCGGCCACGACATGAGCGTGTTGCAGCACTTCCTGTCCCGCCGCCATAATGCCCGCAGCGACGAATATGGCGGCTCCTTCGAAAACCGGCTCCGTCTGTTCCGGGAGATTCTCGACGATGTGCGCGACGCGATCGGCGACACCTGCGCGCTCGCGGTGCGCCTTGCCGTCGACGAACTGATGGGCCCTTTCGGCATCACCTGGGAGGGGGAAGGCCAAGACATCATCTCGGCGCTTGGCGAGCTTCCCGACCTTTGGGACGTCAACCTCTCCGACTGGTCGAACGACAGTCAGACGGCTCGCTTCTCCGAGGAAGGCTACCAGGAGCCCTATATCCGCTTCGTCAAATCCGTCACGACCAAGCCGGTGGTCGGCGTCGGCCGCTATACGTCTCCGGACAGCATGGTGCGGGCGATCAAGCAGGGCATTCTCGACTTCATCGGCGCCGCGCGCCCGTCGATTGCCGATCCCTACCTGCCGCAGAAGATCGAGGAGGGCCGCATCGATGACATCCGCGAATGCATCGGCTGCAACATCTGCACCTCCGGCGACAACACGAACGTACCGATGCGCTGCACGCAGAACCCGACGATTGGCGAGGAGTGGCGCAAGGGCTGGCATCCGGAGATCATCGCGAAGTCGGAAACCCCCGAACCCGCCCTCGTGATCGGCGGCGGACCCGCGGGCCTCGAAGCGGCACGCGCGCTCGCCCAGCGGGGCGTCGATGTCGTGCTGGCGGAGGGCGGCGGCGAATGGGGCGGCCGCGTCGCGCGCGAATGCCGGCTGCCCGGCCTGGCGACCTGGGGCCGCGTGCGCGACTGGCGCGTGAGCCAGCTCAGCACCCGCGTCAACGCCGAGCTTTACCTGCACAGCCTGCTTTCGGCTTCCGACGTGCTGCAATACGGCATCCCCCATGTGGCAATCGCGACGGGCGCGAACTGGCGCACCGACGGCGTCGGCCGCACCCACCGGGTGCCGCTCGACTTTCTGTCGGCAGGTACCCTCGTCTCTCCCGATGCCATCCTTTCCGAGGGCGCCCGGGCGGTGCCCACCGACGGGCCTGTCATCGTCTTCGACGACGATTGCTTCTACATGGGCAGCGTGCTCGCCGAATTGCTCGCCAGGGCCGGCCGCATGGTTATCTTCGTGACGCCCGAATGCCAGGTTTCCCCCTGGAGTAAAAACACGCTGGAACAGGGACGCGTCCAAAAGCGCCTCATTGACCTCGGTGTCGAAATCATCACGGCCATGGCCCTTGCCGATCGCACGAAAGACCGGCTCGAACTATCATGCGTCTACAGCGGCAGGACCCGCCCGGTGGAGTGCGCCGCTCTCGTCCCAGTCACCGCCCGCCTGCCGGACGAGACCCTGTGGCTGGAACTCAAGGCCCGCGAAGACGAGTGGGCTGACGCCGGCATCAAGAGCGTGACCCGCCTCGGCGACTGCCTCGCGCCAGGGCTGATTGCAGCCGCCGTCTATTCTGGCCATCAATATGCCCGGACCTATCAGGAACAGGTCGACGTAGATCGAGCTCCGTTCCTGCGCGAAGATATTGCGAGGCTTCATCGTCTGTGCTCGGCGTAGGACGGTTTGCGGCGGCCAGGAGCGGATGAGGCATGCCGCGCAGGAACTGTCACCTGAAGTAGCTGCGAGGGATCAACTGTTCTTTTCGCACACGACTTACCAGTTGATTATGCGGCGGGCGACAAGCCCCCCTGCAAGCGACAGGATTACGACTGCCATCGTGTACCAGATTGCAACGAAAAGCGGAGAGTCATCCGTGCAGTGCGAAGCATAGAAAGCCGCCGCAACGCCGCCGGCGGCCAAGCCGGCAACCGCGCCCGCAAGCGCGGGATGTGACGGAGCTCCATGGCGCAGCGCCAGCAGCAGCAGAGCGAGCGGCCCGATGCCGATCAGCGGTATAAAGGTCAGGCACACGAGAGCGTTCGTTCCAAAGAGCTTCGGGAACCATGTGCTTGCCGGGACGGCAAAGAGCTCGGCGATAACCGCCAGTGCGATTAGTACCGGCGCGACCATCAGAGTGGGCAGCAAGTCGCGCGGCTCGGTTTCCGGCCGGGAGAGCGAGCGCAAGGCGCCAAGGCAGCTGACTGCAAGGACGATCGCCGCCACAATCTTGAACGGGAAGCGCAACGTCTGCATTGCGCTTGCAATATCCGGCCTCGGACCAAGGAAGGCGAAGAAGACACCTGCAGCGAGGGCGACGGCGAGGGCAATGGCGCCCGACCAGGCGACAGTCATCGGCATGCCGCTTCGCCGGTTGTCCGCAGCCAAGGCCTTGATGAGTTCCTGCGTTTCCATATCACTTCCGTCCAAATCGCCTGGCGATGGCAGCAAGGCCGCGATGGAGCGCGACGCGAACCGCGGTTTCATTCATGTCGAGGCTTCTTGCAGCCTCGGCGATCGTGCGGCCCTCCACCGATATAGCAGTCACGACCGAGCGTTGGCCGGGCGTCAGCGCCTCGAGCGCGCGGCCAATCTCCCAGTCCCTGGCGGTTTCCGCCTCCTCTGTCACGAGAACGTCCTCGACCGCGTCGAGTCGCACGCGAGCATGGCGGCCATGCCGTCGCAAGGCATCCACGAGCTTATGCCTCGCGATGGCAAACAGCCAAGGCTTCACAGGTCCGTCGGTTCGCCAGGTATGGCGCTTCAAATGGACCGCCAGCAGTGTCTCCTGGACGACATCTTCGGGATCAAGGCCATTGGCCACTCTCCGGCGCGCCCAGATTCGAACAAGGGCAGCCGCGTTTTGCAGGAAATCGCTGTAGGCCTTCTCGTCGCCACCAAGCGACATACGAAGGAGCCGGGCGAGATCGCGGTCGTCAGCGCCGTTCACCTGCTCTTCCTTCCTATTCGCCGACATTTGCCACTTGTTACATGCCCCCACGCGGCAAATGTTTGCCGCGCAGGCCGTGGGGCCGGAAGTATGCGTTCTTCCTAAATCTTCCCGCACCCGTCCTAAAATCAAACGTCACCGCGCTCACGAAAGCGTGTAGCGGTCGATTGTAACATCCCGCTCGGTGGCCGCGAAGGACGGACTGCGTGCCTATGCTAGGCGCACGCAGCAACGATGGAGGGAAGACCATGACAACCAGAAGCTCGATCAACACGGCCATGCTTGCCGGCGCTGTGGCAACCGCGGTGTCGTCGCTCGCCATGGCCGCGCCGCTTTCGCAGGCCGAGGTCAAGGCCGCAATGGATGCAGGCAAGGAGAAGTGCTACGGCGTCGCGCTCAAGGGCCAGAATGATTGTGCAGCAGGCCCCGGCACGACCTGCCAGGCCACGTCGACTGTCGACTACCAAGGCAATGCCTGGAAATTCGTCGACGGCGGCACCTGCACGACTATGGAACTGCCGGGTGACCGCAAGGGCTCGCCGGAGCCGCTGACGCGCGATCTTCCATCTTAATCGGAACAGCCGGAAAGTGGAGGCGACAATGCCGGAAGTGGCAATTCACGCTGATCGCGCCCCGCCAGAAGCGCTCCGCTTTCCGGCGCATCCGGTCGATGGACTGGCCGGAACCAGCTTTAAACATCAGCATCTGCAGGACATTCTCGCCGACGGACCGGCTGGCGGCTTCTTCGAAGTTCATGCCGAAAACTATATGGGAGCCGGCGGCCCTCCGCATGCCGCGCTGACGAAGATACGCGAGGACTATCCGCTATCGCTTCATGGCGTGTGCATGTCGATCGGCGGACCGCAGCCGCTGGACAAAGGCCATCTCGGCCGCCTCGCTGCCCTCGTCCGCCGATACGAGCCGGCGCTCGTTTCGGAACATCTCGCCTGGTCTACGCACGACTCGACCTATTACAACGACCTATTGCCCTTGCCTTACACCGAGGCAAGCTTGCAGCGCGTGGCAGAACACATCGACGAGGTACAGGAGGCGATCGGACGGCCGCTCCTGCTTGAGAATCCCTCGACCTACCTGCTTTTCAGGGAATCGACGATGAGCGAAACGGCGTTCATCCGGGAACTGGTGAGGCGCACCGGCTGTGGCCTCTTGCTCGACATCAACAATGTCTTCGTTTCGGCCACCAACCATGGCTTTTGCGCCCTCGCCTATCTATCCGACTTTCCGCTGGCCCATGTCGGCGAGATTCACCTCGCCGGCCATACGGAGCAGGAGGACGATGAAGGCGATCTGCTGTTGATCGACAGTCACGATGGGCCGGTCGCCGACGCGGTGTGGAAGCTCTTCGAGGTGGTGATCGCCCGACATGGCCCGACGCCTACGCTGATCGAATGGGATAGCGCTATTCCGGATTGGCCGGTGTTGAAACATGAGGCGAAGGCCGCCCAAATGCTCATGGACCGCCACGCCGCCGGCCTTCGACAGGAGACGTTGCATGGGCGCGGTTAGGGACTGTTTCTTGAAGCCGGCGGACGACCTCAACTATCCCGGAAGCTTCGTGGCCGGCCTGCTCGATCCCGCTTGTCCAACCCCGACGCTCCTTGCCGGCCCGCACGGCAAGGCGGCCGACAGGCGCTTCAACGTCTACCGCAACAATGTGACGGTAAGCCTTATGGAGGCGCTGGCTGCCACATTCCCGGCGACGAGGCGCATCACCGGCGAAGCATTCTTCCGTGCCATGGCCCGGTTCCATATCCGCGAGACGCCACCGAAATCGCCACTCCTCTTCGAATACGGCCAGGACTTTCCCGACTTCATAGAACGCTACGAATATGCCAAGCCGATGCCGTGGCTGGCCGATATCGCGCGGATCGAGCGCGCCTGGCTCGATGCCTATCATGCGCCGGACGCAGCCGTCCTGCTGCCGCAGGCGCTGGCAGCCGCTGAGCCCGCTGAACTTGCCGACCTCGTTTTCGAGCCGCATCCGGCGACCGGTCTGGTCCGCTCCTCCTATCCGGCCGTGACCGTGTTCTCTGCAAATCGCGGGGATGGTCCGGTCGGGCGCATCGAGGCCACGGCCCCGGAAACCGCGCTGATCACCCGCCCTGCGCTCGAGGTGGAGGTCCGCGCTCTTCCGCCGGAGGTCGGCATCTTCGTCGTCAGTCTCCTCGAAGGGGAGCCATTGGGCCGTGCCGCGGTCGCGGCGCAGGCTCGCCACCCCGGCTTCGATCTTGCTCCTGTCATCAGGATGATGCTGGAGGCCGGTGCTTTTGCCGCTATTGGCCATGGAGGACGAAAGGGCGATGTTGGGACGTAACTTCCTCGACGGACACGAGAACGGGAAAAAGAGAAGCTTGCTCGGCCGAACCGACGGCATGATCGCCGCCTTCGTCCCGGCGTCCTTGGCCCAACTCGCCTTACGCCTGGCGCTTGCCGTGCCCTTCTGGCGCTCTGGCATGGGCAAATGGGATGGTTTTCTTGAACTCAACGACGTTGCCCTTCTTCTGTTCACGTCGGAATTCCAGCTTCACCTGCCGGGCGGGCCATATCCGTTCCCGGCACCGGCGGTGACTGCCTTCATTGTCGCCTGCGCCGAGGTCTTGTTGCCCATCTTCCTGGTCCTGGGCTTGGCGACACGCCTTGCCGCGCTCGGGCTTCTCGCAATGACGATCGTGATCCAGTTCACCATTCCGGACGGGTGGCCCATTCATCTGACCTGGGCTGCGATGGCTTTGGGCGTCATCGCCGCGGGTGCGGGGCGGCTGTCGCTTGACCACTGGCTCATGACACCGGTTGCGCCCGGAAAATGAGCAGCCGGAGTCTCGATCCGCACCGATCCGAGCCAGACAATCCGCCGCCGAGCGCGAACTGACGGCTGTGCCGATTCAGCTGATGCTTGCGCTTGTAGACCCGTAACGTGGTAGCCGAGACGCTTCTGGTGCCGGAACCCGGCTCGCTTCTACAACGCCAAGCCGTCGTGAATCCCCCGCCTTGAACGGCATCGACCCGTCGACCTACCGCCGCCGTCGGATTCTCGTTTTCGATGTAAGTGAAGATGGTGTCGCGATCGTCAAGCGCAAATCGCGCCCAGACGAGCCTCATCGATCACCCGGCGCAGCCTTGCGCAAAGCTGCCGACCGGCGCTCTCGAAAGTGCGCATCGGCATCGTCGACGTCGGGTCGGGTATCCTCGAGTGCCCGCAGCACTTTGGCACGGAACCAAGCGTCGTGCGCCTCGCTGTGACTGAAGAGTTCCAGCGGCAGGGCGCCCTCATTCGCAGTCCGAGTCAACAGGATTCGAACAGCGTCCGAGACCGTCAGACCCATGTTCTCTAAAACCGCCGTGGCGCGCTCTTTGACCTCGGCATCGATCCGAGTCTGAACAAGTGCATTTGAAGCCATGTGCAATCTCCTTCACCGCCAATGTAATGCACATGCATGACAGATACTAGAGCCGCCGCGACGGTCTCATGCCAAATTCAAACCGACTCGGGCCGGCTACAGCGCCGTTCCTGTTGATAGATTATGCGATCTTGTGGTCCGGAACGTGAACATCCTCGCAACAAGCCGCGCACAGGCCTCGTGCAGAATGGCTCTCTTCGACACCTTAAGGATGGAAACGGCAGGTGCGCCCCGTTGACAGCCTCAATTCGTTTATCCGATCGAGGACGCTGCTGTGAGGCTCGCGGGTATGATCTCGCGTTGCAACAGCTTCAAAGGTTTAGCCAAGAGCGTGGCTTGCGAGGCCGTAGAGGTTTGTTCCGGGCACCACGTCCGCGCCGCCTTTGCCCTGACGGGACATTGCGAGCACGGTGTCGAAGACGGTCAGGCCCGACTGTAAGAGGAATGTGGCGAAAGGGCCTGTCTCGGCCGGTGTGTCGAGCCTCAGAAACTGATTCTCGTGTGCGGCGACATGCTGTCGGATAACTGCGATGGCATCAGCATCAGAGTCCGCAACGACCGGGCCGATAACATGACCTCTGCCAAAAGGACGGCAAAGCGCGAAAGCGTGAAGCCGACCGTCGCGAAACAACCCGTAACTTTTGGCTTGTGCGAAGAGTTTGCCAATCAGCGCCACCCTCGAAATACCGAATGCCCGTGCATCCAGTTCAGCGACCGCGGGAAAGTCCTCCCCTTCCAGTCGCCGAACGGCCGACTGCTCCGCCGGCGATAAGCTCTCGGTCGAGAGGTGGACAATGCCTTGGCATTGATAGATGGTCCGCAAGGGCTGGAAACCGAGCGAATGATAAAGACGGCGGGCAGGCCTCGTCGCATTGAGCCTGAGATGGCGTCCCCGGCAATCCGAAAGCACGTGATCCATGAGCCAACGTGCGGTGCCGTTTGTCTGCAGGCGCGGAGAAGTGATCACCATGCCTATGGTCGCGAAATCGTCGCCATGCGGGAACCACATGGCAGAACCTGTTAGCCTGCCAATATCATCGCGCGCGACATAGCCGTGGCCGCACTCGCGCAGAAACTGCAAATCCTCCGAACGCAGAGGCCAACCGACGGAAACGGACAAGGCATGCAACTGTTCGAGATCGGCGCTCTCGATTGTGGCCACATGCATTTTGAAGCTGTCGATCAATTTAGAATCGGCTGCCGGTGCGCCCACCCTTTGCCTCCCGCCATTGTTTTTGCTTTCGTCTCATCTTCGCCAGTAGAGTTTCAGCCAGGCGGTGGCGAAAGCTTTTCTTGCTCACAATAGGACCTGACGCACGACACGATTCGCTTGAGAGCGTATTGCGCACACAACAATCCTCCGAATTCGACGCGCTTTCAGCATGTAAATCGTTCGCAGGCTTCTAAGGTACCTGTCGAAAAGCGAGCCGCGGGTCGCTTGCCGCTCATCTCATGCGGACACGTCGATATCAAAACTTTCGTTGTGAACGCATGAACGACAGCATCGATCTCGAAAAGCCGGGCATATTATGAGGGAACCGATGCAGGCAACGGAAATCCTGGAGAAGCTCGTTGGCTTTCGCTCTGTCGTGGGCCTGCCCAATGAAGACATAGCGGGTTGGATCCGCAGGTTTCTGGAAAGTCACGGCATAGCTGTCACTGTCCTTCCCGGTCCGGAGGGCGATCGGTCGAACATCTTCGCCAGCATCGGGCCGAAAGAGGCGCGTGGCTATATTCTATCGGGTCACATGGACGTCGTTCCGGCGGATGAAACCGGCTGGGCAAGTGATCCCTTCCGCCTGCGTGCGGAAGCGGGCCGGCTCCATGGGCGCGGCGCCACCGACATGAAAGGCTTTCTCGCCGCCGTTCTCGCCACCGTTCCCAGGCTCGCAGCCAAGCCGCTTCGCCAGCCGCTGCACCTCGCCTTCTCCTATGACGAGGAGGCGGGCTGCCGCGGCGTGCCGCATATGATCGCGCGCTTGCCGGAACTCTGCGCGAGGCCGCTCGGTGCGATCGTCGGCGAGCCGAGCGGCCTGCGCGCGATACGCGCCCACAAGGGCAAGGCTGCCGCCAGACTGACCGTCAAAGGTCGTTCGGGCCATTCTTCACGTCCCGACCAAGGGCTGAACGCCATCCATGCTGTCACGGGTGTCTTTGCTCGCGCGGTCGCAGAAGCCGACCGACTGACCTGTGGTCCGTTCGAGCATGTCTTCGAGCCGCCCTACTCTTCCCTGCAGGTCGGCACGGTGAAAGGCGGCCAGACAATCAACATCATTCCGGACACTTGCGAGGCCGAGTTCGAGGCCCGGGCGATTTCCGGCGTCGATCCGGCGGAACTCCTCGCGCCGGTGCGAGAGGCAGCCGAGGCGCTGTCGGAAGGAGGCTTCGAAGTGGACTGGCAAGAACTAAGCTCCTATCCGGCACTTTCGCTTAGCCCCGAAGCGCCCCTTGCGCGGCTGCTTGAAAAATTGACCGGTCTCGAGCCTCTCCCAGCCGTCAGCTACGGCACCGAAGCGGGACTTTTCCAACGGGCCGGCATCGACGCGATCATCTGCGGCCCCGGAAACATCGACCGCGCCCACAGGCCCAACGAATTCATTCACGTCGATGAGCTCCTGGCCTGTCAGGCGATGATCGAGCGGCTTGGCGAGACTTGCCGCGCCTGAGGCTCGGAGAAGGAGACGCGCGATGACCTTCCTCTTCAATTCCGACGCAAAACGTGGCGCAATCTTCGCCAAGGCCTTTTCGCGTGAACTGCCGGAGATTTCTTTCGCCACGGACCCGGCGGCGGTCGATCCGGAATCGGTGCGCTACCTGATCACCTGGACAGTGCCCGAAGATCTCTCGCGCTATAGCAATCTTGAGATCCTTTTCTCGATCGGCGCCGGCGTTGACCAGTTCCACATCGATGCAGTGCCGCCGCATGTGCAGGTGGTGCGAACGGTCGAGGACGGTATCATCCGGATGATGCAGGAGTATGTGACACTTGCTGTGCTCGCGCTTCACCGCAACCTGCCGGCCTATCTCGAGTGGCAGCGAGGCGAGAATTGGCAGGCCATTGCGCCGGTCCAGGCGGCCGAGCGACGGGTCGGCGTGCTCGGCCTCGGTATGCTTGGAACTGCGGTACTCGATCGACTGATGCCTTTCGGCTTTCCGCTCTCCGGCTGGAGCCGCAGCCCGCATGAAATCGAAGGCGTGAGATGCCTGAACGGCCGAAACGGTCTTGATGCTTTGCTGGGCTCGACCGACATTCTCATCTGCCTGCTGCCGCTGACCGACGAGACCCGTGGGCTGCTAAGTGCCCAACTCTTCGCCAGGCTCCCGGCCGGCGCGGCGCTCGTCCATGTCGGACGCGGACCGCAACTCGACCACCAGGCACTCCTCCAGGCACTCGACAGCGGCCATCTCTCCGGGGCCGTCATCGATGTCACTGACCCCGAACCGCTGCCGGCGGGTCATCCCTTCTGGAGCCACCGGAAGATCCTGTTGACGCCGCACATCGCGAGCGTCACCCAGCCGGAAACCGCGGCCAAAGCAGTGATCGAGAACATCAAGCGGCATCGATCAGGTCTCAAGCCCTTTGGGCTGGTCGACCGCCGCCGCGGCTATTAAGGCGCGTCGCGTTGAAGCGCAACCATGTGAAACGCTTTACGTCTTGTTTTCATGAATGTTGTTGCCCGGATACCGCTGCACAGGTTCGGCGAAATGCATCAAGATCTAACCCCAGGAAAGGAAAGCCATGTCGCTGTTGAAAACCATCGAGACCAGCCCCTCTTTCGCGCCGCGCGAGTCTAGCCCGCTCCCCGAGCGTCTGATCTCCGGCAATCCCTCCTTCAAGACCTGGGCTCAGGACGTCGCCCGCGGCGAGATGATCCATACCGGTGTCTGGGAAGCGACCCCCGGCGAGACGCGCTCGATCAAGGGCGAGACCTTCGAGTTCTGCCATATCCTTTCGGGCGTCGTCGAACTCACGCCGGAAGGCGGCGAGCCGGTCGTCTACAAGAGCGGCGACAGCTTCGTCATGAAGCCGGGTTTCGTCGGCGTCTGGAAGACGATCGAGAAGGTGCGCAAGATCTACGTGACCGTGATGTAGTGCGCGACGCGCGATCCGATCGGGGGCTTCTCATACGGGCTACCCCCGCGGATCGCGCTCGAACAGGTTCGACGGAATTTTGCGGCAGACCGGCATCCTCGCCCAACACGGCACGTTCGCGGCTTTCTGGCGCATCCTCGCTTCTCCAACCCATCAATCGCTCCCTCCCGCCCCTTTCGGATTGCTCCGGCGCATCGCCGATACGTCACCGTCGCGTCCATCCCGGTCTCCAAACATTTCGCTGTCCAGTCGCTGAAAACGTAATTTTCCGCCGTCGTTGCTCCTTCACTCGATGCATGCTGCTCGGCTTCGTCCGTTAGCTTGGCTTTAAGCCCATGCCGAGGATGCGCGATGACACTCAGCTTTGATCCTGACACACTTCCCCTGCCCATCGGGCATTTCATCGGCGACCGACTGGTATCGGCCGAGGGTGTCATCGACATGCGTCGCCCGTCCGACGGCAAGCCTTATGCGGGCTGCCCTCTTGCGGACGAAGCTCTCGTCGACCGCGCCGTCGAGACGGCCAAAGCGGCGCTGAAATCCAGCAACTGGGGCGGCGTGCGGCCGCGCGAGCGCACAGTCGTGCTGCAACGCTGGGCCGACCTGATCGAAAAGGAAGCAGGAACCCTCGCCAAGCTCGAGGCGCTTTCCTCGACCCGCCCCGTCGGGCACCTCGTCGCGGGCGATATAGCTGTTAGTGCCGAACAGATCCGCTTTTTCGCCGAGTTCGCCGACAAAGAAGGAAGCAATCTCGTGCCGACCGACGACGCCAGTCTCGGCATGGTCATGACCGAGCCCTATGGCGTCGTCGGTGCCATCACGCCCTGGAACTTTCCCATTTCCATGGCCGCCTGGAAGCTCGGACCCGCTCTCGCCGCCGGTAATGCGGTGGTGCTGAAGCCCTCCGAAATGACGCCGTTCTCGACAGTCTACCTTGCCGAGCTTGCGATCCGCGCCGGTCTGCCAGCCGGTCTCATCAATATCGTGCTCGGCGACGGAGCAGTCACCGGCAATACCATCACCGGTCACCCGGACATCGGCAAGGTGAGCTTCACCGGCTCGACCGGCGCGGGCTCCGCCATCATGACCAATATTGCCCGCACCGGCATCAAGCCGATGACGCTGGAGCTCGGCGGCAAGAGCCCCCAACTGGTCTTCGCCGACGCCGATCTCGAAAAGGCCGCAGTGGCGATCGCGCAGAGCATGCTTTCGAACGCCGGCCAGGCCTGCGTCGCCGGCTCCCGCCTGCTTGTGGAGGAAAGCATCGCCGCCCCGCTCGCCGAGGCGATCGTCACCCGCATGAAGGCTGCGGTGCCGGGGCCGACCTGGGATGAGACGAGTGAATATTCGCCGATCATCTCGAAGCGTCAGCTGAACCGCATCCACGGCATCGTCGAGACGGCCGTGGCGGCGGGCGGCGAATGCCTGTTCGGAGGCGCCCCAATGGATGTGCCGGGGTATTTCTATCAGCCGACGCTGATGGCCGTGCGCGACAGCTCCTCGCCAGCGATTACGGAAGAAATCTTCGGCCCGGTGCTGACGATGCAGACTTTCGCCGACGAGGAGGAGGCATTAGCTCTCGCCGATCACCCCACCTACGGCCTTGCTGCCGGCCTCTTCACCCGCGACCTGTCGCGCGCACTGCGGCTGACGCGCAGGCTTCAGGCCGGCACCGTTTGGGTTAACCGTTACAGCCGATCGCGCGACCACATCCTGCCGACTGGGGGCTACAAGCGCTCTGGCATCGGTAAGGACCTCGGCCGCGAGGCGTATCACGCCAACCGCAAGAGCAAGAGCGTGCTCATCAGCCTTTAGGAGCTTTCATGAAATCCTATTCGATCGCACTCATCCCCGGGGACGGAATCGGCCCGGACGTGACGGATGCCGCCTGGCAGGTCCTTTCGACCGTCGCAAGGCATTCCGGCTTCACGCTCACCGGAACGCCCCTTCCGTGGTCCTGCGCCTTCTACAATGAGACCGGTGCGATGATGCCACCAGGCGGCATCGAAACGCTCCGCCGCTTCGACGCGATTCTGCTCGGCGCCGTCGGCTGGCCGGCGGAGGTGCCGGATTCCATCTCGCTCCATGGCCTGCTGCTGCCAATCCGCAAGGCCTTCGTGCAGTACGCCAATCTTCGCCCGCACCGACTACTACCGGGCGTGCAGGGGCCGTTGAAAGCTGGAGCCTTTGACATTCTCTGCATTCGCGAGAATACGGAGGGGGAATATTCCGGTGCCGGTGGCCGCGTCCATCATGGGACGGAGGACGAGGTCGCGGTCGAAACCTCGATCTTCACCCGCACGGGCGTCGAACGGATCCTGCGTTTCGGCTTCGAGCAGGCACGTCAGCGTCGCGGCAAGCTCGCTTCGGTGACCAAATCCAACGCCCAGAAATACTCCATGGTGCTCTGGGACGAGATCACGCGAGAGCTCTCTGCCGAATACGCTGAGGTGGAGGTGACGAGCTACCACATCGATGCCATGGCCGCGCGCATGGTGATGGCGCCTGAAAGCCTCGACGTGGTCGTCGCCTCCAACCTCTTCGGCGACATACTCACCGATCTCGGCGCGGCCATTCAGGGCGGACTCGGTTTTGCCGCCTCGGCCAATGTCAATCCGGACAGGAGCGCCCCTTCCATGTTCGAGCCGGTACACGGCTCCGCTCCGGACATTGCGCATCTCGGCATCGCAAACCCCATCGCCTCCATCTGGTCCGGCGCCATGCTGCTCGACCATCTCGGGGAACGAGAGGCAGGGCGGAGGGTCATGGAAGCGCTTGAAAGAACGACCAGCCGCGGCATCGGAACGGTGCCGGGAAAAGACAGAACCGAAACCATTACCGCGGCGGTTGTCGCCGCGCTCGACTGATTCCAGGAGGACAGCACATGAAATTGAAGGACAAGGAGCTTTTCCAGCAATCCGGCCTGATCGGCGGTGAGTGGATCGCCGGCACCTCGGGCGACGTCGTCGAGGTCATCGATCCGGCCAGCCAGGCGGTTCTCGGGACCGTGCCGGACATGGGAACTGCCGAAACCCGCGCGGCCATCGAGGCCGCCAACAGGGCCTTTGGGCCCTGGAAGAAGAAAACGCATGCCGAACGGGCGGTCCTGCTCGAGCGCTGGCATGCGCTGATGATCGAAAATCTTGAGGATCTGGCGCTGCTCCTGACGATGGAGCAGGGCAAGCCGCTCGACGAAGCGCGCGTCGAGATCCGCTACGGCGCTTCCTTCGTCAAATGGTTCGCCGAAGAAGCCCGCCGCATCGGCGGCCACACCATCCCCTCGCCGACGCAGGACCGCCGCATTGTCGTGCTGAAGGAAGCGGTCGGCGTCTGCGCCATCGTCACGCCCTGGAATTTCCCGAACGCGATGATCACCCGCAAAGTGGCACCCGCGTTGGCCGCCGGCTGCACCGTGGTCGTCAAGCCTTCGGAATTCACGCCTTTTTCGGCGCTCGCCCTCGGCGTGCTAGCCGAGCGCGCCGGCATTCCGGCCGGCGTCATCAACATCGTCACCGGCATGCCAGCGGCCATCGGTAACGAGTTCATGGCGAACGAGACGGTGCGCAAGATCTCCTTCACCGGCTCGACGCGCGTCGGCTCGCTTCTGATGCGTGGTGCCGCAGACAGCGTCAAGCGCCTCTCCCTCGAACTCGGCGGCAATGCCCCCTTCATTGTCTTCGACGATGCCGATCTCGATCTCGCGGTCGAAGGCGCGATCGCCTCGAAGTTCCGCAATGGCGGCCAGACCTGCGTCTGCGCCAACCGCATCCTGGTGCAGGCCGGCGTCTACGACGCTTTCGCGGAGAAGCTCGCTGCCCGCGTCAACGCGATGAAGGTCGGTCCGGGCATGGAGCCCGGCGTAGCGATTGGCCCGATGATCAACGAGGCGGCGATCGAGAAGATCAACCGCCATGTCGAGGACGCGCTTGCCAAGGGAGCGAAGGTTGCGGCGCGAGGAAAATCGCTGCCGGAGGGCAGGCAATACGCCGCCCCGATCGTGCTGACCGGTGCCACGACCGACATGCTGCTCGCCAGCGAAGAGACTTTCGGCCCCGTTGCCCCGCTCTTCCGTTTCGAGACGGAAGAAGAGGCAATCGCGATCGCCAACGGCACGCCGTTCGGCCTAGCTGCCTATTTCTACACCGAAAGCCTCAAGCGCTCCTGGCGCGTTGGGGAAGCGCTGGAGTTCGGCATGATCGGCCTCAACACCGGCGCCGTCTCCACCGAAGTCGCTCCCTTCGGCGGCGTCAAGCAATCCGGCCTTGGCCGAGAGGGCGCCCAGGTCGGCATCGAGGAATATCTCGAGATGAAGAGCTTTCACATCGGCGGGCTTGGATAGCCCGTCGGTTCTCGGCGCATCGCCTTGATCATCCTGCCGGGCGGTCCATCACCGCTCGGCATTCGTTTGTCGGCCCGGCGCCTCTGGACTGGGCGCAGCGCCGGTGCGGTACGTTAAAGCAAGGATAAGGGTTTTAAACTCATTGAGGAGTCTTAGCGGCCCCGGGGTGGGTTCAGGGGCAATCCGGAAGACCTGAAGATGTGCCGGAAAAGCGCATGCGGATATGCCCGTCGCGCCTGGCCTACTGGATCCTGTCCAGCATCTTGTAATACATGCCGACAAAGGGCAGGAACCAGGGCTTGCCGAAATGGCCTGGCACCGCCGGCCAGTCGAGACCCTTCAGCGGATTACAGTCAGGCCGGTCAAGGATCGCGTCCGCCATGATCATGCCGAGATGTGTCGAAAGCTGCGCCCCGTGGCCGGAATAGCCCATCGCGTACCAGACCCCGTCGTGATAGCCGGCGCGGGGGAAGCGGTCCTTGGTCATGTCGACGAGACCGCCCCAGCAATAGTCGATCTCGACATTGGCAAGCTGCGGGAAGATTTCCTTGAGGCTCGCCTTGAGGATGGCGCCGCTTTTGGCGTCCGAGCGCTGGTCGGAAGTCGCCGAGAAGCGGGCGCGGCCGCCGAAGATCAGCCGGTCGTCGGGCGAGAGCCTAAAATAGTTGCCGATGTTCATGGACGTGACGCAGGTGCGGTTGCCGGGCATCGTCGCTGCGATCTCCGGTGCCGTCAGCGGCCGGGTAGCGATGATGAAGCTGCCTACGGCGATGATGCGGCGGCGGAAATAGCCGAAGGTCGAAGGCGTATAGGCGCCGGTGGCGACAAGCACGGCATCCGCAGTGATGCTGCCGCGTGATGTTTTCAGATGATGGCGGCCGCCCGCCTGTCGATGTTCTGTTACGGCTGCCTGCTCGAATATCGTGGCGCCGTGACGTTGCGCCGCTTCGGCGAGACCGACAACATAGCGGCCCATATGCATCATCGCGCTCTTCTTTGAGAGCATGGCGCCAAAGAAAGGAGCCCCGACCTCCTGCTTCAGATCGTCTGCTCTGAGAAGCGCCGTATCGGGGTCGACCTCGGCGTGCACGGCTTCGAAGTTGCGGGCGATCGCGTCGAAATGCTGGGGCTTGGAGGCGAGCTTCAGCTTTCCGGCGCGGCGGAAATTGCAGTCGATCCCCTCCTCCGCGATCAACGCCTCGATTGTGTCGATCGAGGCGTCGAGCGCCTTATAGAGGGCGATTGCCCGCTCCTTGCCGAGCTCCGCCTTGGCCGCCAGATAGCCATGCGCAAGTCCGTTGTTAAGGTGCCCGCCATTGCGGCCGGAGGCGCCCCAGCCAACCCTCTCCGCCTCCAGCACGACGACTTTAGCGCCAGCCTTGGCGAGCTGCCGAGCAGCAGCGAGGCCGGTGAAGCCGCCGCCGATCACTGCGACGTCGTAGTGGCCATCGACCGGACCCTGAGCGGCCCCGGCAAACGCCGGGGTTGTGTCGTGCCAGTAGGAGAGGAATTTCATGGCGATCCGCCTTTTCTTAGAGCCCGACGACGCCCGGCAGGCCGGAGATATCGGCAATCTCCACGTAGCCGTAAAAGGGATTGGCCGGCTCGTGGCCGCGATTGACCCAGACCTTGTTCTTGATGCCGAGGTCATGCGCCGACATCAGGTCATAGCGGAATGAGGATGAGCAGTGGAGAATGTCCTCCGGACCGCAGCCGAGCATGTCGAGCATGTATTCGAACGCCTGGAAACGCGGTTTGTAAGCCTGTGCCTGTTCGGCAGTGTAGACGGCGTGGAAAGGAGCGCCCAATTTTTCGACATTCGACATGATCTGCGAGTTCATCGCATTCGAGAGAATGACCAAAGGGATCTCTTTGGCTACTTTGGCGAGACCCGCAGGCACGTCGGCGTGCGGACCCCAGGTCGGAACGCGCTCATAGACCATGCGCGCCGCTTCCTCGCGGAATTTTATGCCATTGCGCTTGCAGGTCCGTTCGAGCGAATTGTGCACCACCTCCGCATAGGGCTTCCAGTCGCCGAGAATCTCGTCGAGGCGATAGGCGGCGAAATTCTTGATGAACTCCGCCATGCGCGGCTCGTCGAGTTGTTCGCCGTAGAGGTCGCGCGCTGCTTCTGCCATCTGGAAGTTGGTCAGCGTGCCGTAGCAATCGAAGGTGATATATTTCGGACGGAAGGTCGACATGTGAACTATCCTCGAAAGAGCCGGACTAGGGGTTTACGTGTAAGATCATAGGCGCCAGCTCATCCCTCGGCTCACCTGATTTCGCGACAATCGAAGCAGATTCTATCGTATCCAAAGTCGGCTTTGGCAGAAGGTTGCGGAGCTTTGCCGCCGCGCTGCTTCTTACCGGCGGCATTTTCGCTCCCGCTCTTGCCTGCCAGCATAAGATGCGGCGGCCCGTAAGAGCAAAGCTATAAGATATCGCGCGGGCCGCGGTCTTCAGCCGATCTGCCGGCCGCCACTCCTGCAGACTTCAGGGCAGGAAATGAAGGACATCCCCATGCAGACAAATCAGATCGACATCACCGCCTTCGGTCCCGAGCATCTGGAAGCCGCCGTCAGGCTCTCCCGGCAGGCGGGCTGGCCGCATCGCCCGGAGGATTGGCAGATGGCGCTCACCCTGAGCGAAGGCGTGGTGGCTATCGAGGATGCCCGAGTTGTCGGCACCGTGCTCGTCACCCCCTATAAAGCGGACTGCGCGACGATCAACATGGTGATCGTCGACGAGGCGATGCGCGGCCGCGGTCTCGGTCGGATGCTCATGGACGCCGCTCTGCGGATCGCCGGCGACCGGCCGCTCCGGCTCGTCGCGACCGCCGAGGGATTGCCGCTCTACGAGAAACTTGGCTTTCGGGAGACGGGGCGCGTGCTGCAGCACCAGGGCGTGGTCGGCGACGTCGCCGCGCCGCTGGGGATCGAGGCTGCAACCGCTGCCGATATCGGCGCTATCGCCGCACTTGACCGCCGGGCCTTCGGCGCCGACCGGGAAGGATTGATCGCTTATCTCGCCAAGGTGGGCGAGTTCGCCGTCCGCCGTCGCGACGGCCGCATCTCGGGTTGCGCGGCGATACGCCCCTTTGGCCGCGGCGAGGTTATCGGGCCCGTCGTTGCCGCCGATCTTGATGATGCCAAGGCGCTTGTCGCGCATTTCATTGCCGCGCGGCCTGGCCGGTTCCTCAGACTGGACACCACGGCCGACACCGACCTCGCGCCCTGGCTTGCCGAACAGGGCCTCGCCCATGTCGGCGGCGGCATCGCGATGATGAAGCCGCCGATCCACCGCGCCGCAGATCGCGCCGCTAACATCTTTGCCCTCGCCAATCAGGCGTTCGGCTGATCCGGAGATCTTTGATGTACAGCAATTCCCTCATCGAACTCGATCGTGCCCACCTCATCCATCCGGTCGCTTCCTATCGCAGCCACGAAAAGCTCGGCGTGCGCGTGCTCGCCTCGGCCAAAGGCGCGACCGTCACCGACGCCTCAGGTAGACAATTGATCGACGGTTTCGCCGGCCTCTGGTGCGTCAATGCCGGCTACGGACATGAGAGTATCGTCGAGGCGGCGGCGAAGCAGATGCGCGAACTCCCTTACGCGACGGCCTATTTCGGCCTCGGTTCGGAACCTGCGATCCGCCTTGCCTCGGAATTGGCCGAACGCGCGCCGGGCGACCTCAACCACGTCTATTTCACGCTCGGCGGTTCCGATGCCATCGATAGTACGATCCGCTTTATCCGCTACTATTGGATTGCCCGCGGCGAACCGCAGCGCGATCAGTTCATCTCGGTCGAGCAAGGCTATCACGGCTCCTCGACGGTCGGCGCCGGTCTGACCGCGCTACCGGCCTTCCATGCCGGTTTCGGCATCCCCTTCGACTGGCAGCACAGGATTCCGTCGCACTACGCCTACCGCAACCCGGTGGGTGGAGATCCGCAGGCAATCATTGAGGCATCGCTGGCTGCACTCCGTCGCAAGGTCGAGGAGATCGGCCCCGAACGCGTCGCCGCCTTCTATGCCGAACCTATCCAGGGCTCGGGCGGCGTGCTGGTGCCTCCCAGGGGTTGGATGAAGGCGATGCGCGAGCTGTGCCGCGAGCTCGGCATCCTCTTCGTTGCCGACGAGGTGATCACCGGTTTCGGCCGAACCGGACCGCTCTTTGCCTCAACCGCGGACGAGATCGTCCCGGATTTCATCACCACGGCGAAAGGGCTGACTTCGGGCTACGTGCCGATGGGCGCGGTCTTCATGGCCGATCATGTCTATCAGACGATCGCCGACGGCGCGGGCGCTGCCGCCGTCGGTCACGGCTACACCTATTCGGCGCATCCGGTGAGCGCTGCTGTCGGCCTCGCCGTCTTGAAGCTCTATGAGAACGGTCTCCTCGACAACGGCGTGAAGGCCGGTGCTCGGCTGATGGAAGGTCTCGAAAGCTTGAGGGACCACCCGCTCGTCGGCGATGTGCGCGGCCGCGGCATGTTGGCGGCCGTCGAGCTCGTTGTAGACAAGGGGAAGAAGACGCCCTTGCCGGCGGCCGCGGAACCGGCCCGGCGCATTTTCGATCGCGCCTGGGAAAACGGACTTGTCATCCGCGCCTTCGCCAATGGCGTGCTGGGCTATGCGCCGCCTCTCTGCTGTAGCGACGAGGAAATCGGCGCAATTATCGAGCGTACCCGCCAAACTCTGGATGAGACCCTGGAAGACCCGGATGTTCGCCGGGCTCTGCGCTGACGGTGCGGGGCGCGATATATCGCGAAAACGTCATATTCGAAATTTTGTGCCGCTCCAGAATGTCTTTTCGGACACTTCCGCGCGGCACAAGTGCCAAACTCAAATCAACGAAAAGGGCCGTATCCCAGCAAATGCGGGCCTTTTCACCAAGAGCGGGAAAAACATCCGCCGCCGGGAACAGAATAATCTTCTTCACGAAGCCGGTGCTCCCGAGCGAGCGCCCGAAAACTGGGGAATTGACGTGCGCAAGAGCCTTCCGGAATTCAAGTACATGACTTTCGACGTCGTCGGCACGCTGATCGACTTCGAGGCTGGTATAAAGCACTGCCTCGCAGAGATCGCCGCCGAGGCGGGTGTCGCGATCGATGGCGAGGAAGCGCTCGGCCTTTACCGCGCGGCGCGCTACTCCAAGGACGCCGACCTCTTCCCGGATGATCTCGTCCGAGTCTATCTCGCTATCGCTCCGAAGCTTGGCCTGCCAGCCGAACGGAAACAGGGGCAACGTTTCAGGGACTCGGCGAAGAACTGGAAGGGTTTCGCCGACAGCGCCGAGGCGCTTGCGCGCCTTGCCAAAGGTCACCGCCTCATTGCGATGACCAATGCCCGTCGCTGGGCCTTCGATTTCTTCGCCAGGGAGCTGGGCAATCCCTTTTACGCCGCCTTTACGGCCGACGACACGGGTACTGAGAAGCCGGACCCCGTCTTCTTCGAGAAGGTCTTCGCCTTCGTCGACTCGGAAGGAGATTCAAAAGACGACATCCTCCATGTCGCCCAGAGCCAGTACCACGACATCGGCATTTCCCGAAAACTCGGGCTGACCAATTGCTGGATCGAGCGTCGCCACGCCCAGAAGGGCTATGGCGGCACGATCGAGCCCGCCGAATTCACCGAGCCCGATTACCACTTCACCTCCATGGCCGGCCTTGCCGATGCCGTGGCCGTCGAACGCAGCTGACCAGTTCACCGGATCGGGTCGAAGCCCACCGAAGAAGGGCAGCCCGCCAATAGACGAAAGGGGAATGACATGAACGACAGGATCACCAATTGGAACAAATCCGATGACGCTATGGTCGAAAACGCCATTCGTCGCGGCGCGACGCGACGCGAACTGCTGCAGATGATGCTCGCGAGCGGCGTCGCCCTCTCCGCGGGCAGCCTGGTGCTCGGCCGAGCCGGTAATGCGGTTGCGGCAACACCGATCTCGGGCGGCGCGCTCAAGGCGGCCGGCTGGTCATCCTCCACCGCCGACACACTCGACCCGGCCAAGGCATCGCTCTCCACGGACTATGTTCGCTGCTGCTCCTTTTATAACCGCCTGACCTTCCTCGACAAAAGCGGTACGCCACAGATGGAACTGGCCGAAGCGATCGAAACCAAGGATGCGAAGACCTGGACCGTCAAGCTGAGGAAGGGCGTCACGTTCCATGACGGCAAGCCCCTAACAGCAGACGATGTGATCTTCTCGCTGAAGCGTCATCTCGACCCGTCCATCGGATCGAAGGTTGCAAAGATCGCCGCCCAGATGACCGGCTTCAAGGCGGTCGACAAGCAGACCGTCGAGATCACGCTGGCCAATGCGAACGCAGACCTGCCGACGATCCTCTCGATGCACCACTTCATGATCGTCGCCGACGGCACCACCGACTTTTCCAAGGGGAACGGCACGGGCGCATTCGTAAGAGAAGTCTTCGAGCCCGGCGTGCGCTCCGTCGGGATCAAGAACAAGAACTACTGGAAGTCCGGACCGAACGTCGATTCCTTCGAATATTTCGCGATCAGCGACGACAGTTCCCGGGTGAATGCACTCTTGTCCGGCGACATCCACCTGGCCGCCACGATCAATCCGCGCTCCATGCGCCTGGTCGAGAGCCAGGGTGACGGCTTCGTGCTCTCGAAGACCACCTCCGGTAACTATACCAACCTGAACATGCGGTTGGACATGGAACCCGGCAGCAAGCGCGATTTCGTCGAGGGCATGAAGTACCTCGTCAACCGCGAGCAGATCGTCAAATCGGCGCTGCGCGGCTTGGGCGAAGTCGGTAACGACCAGCCGGTATCCCCGGCAAACTTCTATCACAATCCGGACCTGAAGCCGCGCGCCTTTGATCCCGAGAAGGCCAAGTTCCACTTCGAGAAGGCCGGCGCGCTCGGCCAGTCGATACCGGTGGTTGCCTCCGATGCAGCGAACTCGGCGATCGATATGGCGATGATCATACAGGCTTCCGCTGCCGAGATCGGCTTGAAGCTCGATGTCCAGCGCGTTCCCGCCGACGGTTACTGGGATAATTACTGGCTGAAGGCGCCGGTCCACTTCGGCAATATCAACCCGCGTCCGACGCCCGATATCCTCTTCTCGCTGCTCTACGCCTCGGAGGCTCCGTGGAACGAGAGCCAGTACAAGTCGGAGAAGTTCGATAAGATGCTGATCGAGGCGCGCGGCTCGCTCGACCAGGAGAAGCGCAAGGCGATCTACAACGAGATGCAGGTGATGGTCGCCAACGAAGCCGGCACCATCATTCCGGCCTATATCTCCAATGTCGACGCGATCACCAGCAAGCTCAAGGGCTTGGAGGCCAACCCGCTCGGCGGACAGATGGGCTATGCTTTTGCGGAATATGTCTGGCTCGAAGCCTGATTGAGTAGCGGGGCTTGGGGCTGCAGCCGCAACGCTGCGGCCCCGGGCATGATGGTTCGAAACCTGTCTTGAAAGCGGAAAGGGAGCGCGCGTGAACAACCGGGTCCTATCCCTTGTGCTGAGCAGATTGCTCATTGCACTGATCACCTTGGTGATCGTCTCCTTCGCTGTCTTCTTCGCGACGACGCTCCTGCCGGGTGATACCGCGTCGATCCTGCTCGGCCAAGCCGCCACGCCGGAGGCCGTCGAGGGTCTGCGCAAAGCCATGCATCTCGACGAACCGGCAATCTTCCGTTTCCTGCGCTGGATCGTCGGTCTCCTGCAGGGCGACCTTGGCACCTCCTATGCCAATGAGATGCCGGTCGCGGATCTGATCGGCGGTCGGTTCGTCAACACACTCCAGCTCGCCGGCGTCACCGCACTCTTCTCCGTGCCGATCGCACTCACGCTCGGGATCACGGCGGCCATGCTGCGCGGCTCGCTCTACGACCGCATCGTCACCGTGCTCACGATCGGCGTCATCTCCGTGCCGGAATTCATGATCGCGACCTCAGCCGTGCTGATCTTCGCCGTCTATCTGAAATGGCTGCCGGCGCTTTCCTTCGCCAATGAGGTGACGTCGCTCACCGATCTGCTGCGCATCTATGCCATGCCGGTGATCACGCTCACCTTCGTCATCTCGGCTCAGATGATCCGTATGACCCGGGCGGCAGTGATCGAGACACTCAACACGCCCTATGTGGAGATGGCGCTGCTCAAGGGCGCCTCCCGGGCTCGCATGGTATTTCGCCACGCGCTGCCAAATGCTCTGGGGCCGATCGTCAATGCGGTCGCGCTTTCGCTCTCTTATCTGCTGGGCGGCGTCATTATCGTCGAGACGATCTTCAACTATCCCGGTGTTGCCAAGCTGATGGTCGATGCTGTCTCGACCCGCGACCTGCCGCTGATTCAGAGCTGCGCGATGATCTTCTGTCTCGGCTACCTGCTCCTGATCACGACAGCCGACATCATCGCCATCCTTTCCAATCCGAGGCTACGATGACAATGACCCATTCTGAGACCAAGTCTGCCCGGATTTCCGGAACCCGGCTCGGCTATCGCTTCAATATCGTCGGGATATTCGGCCTTTCGATTATCCTTTGCTGGGCGCTCGTCGCGATCTTCGCGCCGCTGATCATCCCCTATCCGGTCGGGGAAATCGCTGACCTCGATTACTTCGGCCCGATGAGCCGCGACTTCTGGCTCGGCTCCGACTACCTCGGCCGCGACATGCTTTCGCGGATTCTGATGGGTGCCCGCTACACCGTCGGCATCTCGCTTGCGGCAGTCACGATCGCCTGTTTCAGCGGCGTGGTCCTCGGCATGATCGCAGCAGTCGCCGGCGGCTGGCTCGACACGCTCTTGAGCCGCTTCCTCGACGCCCTCAACTCGATCCCGAGCAAGCTCTTCGGCCTCGTCGTGGTCGCCGCTGTCGGCTCCTCGATTCCGGTGCTCATCCTCACGCTCTCGGTGATATACATTCCAGGCGCCTACCGCTTCGCCCGCGCGCTTGCCGTCAACATCAATGCGATGGACTTCATCACCGTGGCCCGTATCCGTGGCGAAAGCACGCTTTATCTCATTCGTTCGGAGATCCTGCCGAACATCATCGGCCCGGTTCTTGCCGACCTCGGGATCCGCTTCGTCTTCATCGTCCTTTTGCTCTCCGGCCTCTCCTTCCTCGGCCTCGGCGTCCAGCCGCCCTATGCCGACTGGGGGGCGCTCGTTCGCGAGAACATCGGCGGCCTGCCCTTCGGCGCACCGGCGGTCATGTTCCCGTCGCTTGCCATTGCCAGCCTCACGATCAGCGTGAACCTGCTGATCGATAACCTGCCGCAGAAGATCCGCGATCGGAGCGAATGATGGCCAATCTCGCAGAAATCCGTGACCTGAAGGTCGAAGCTACCACCGATTCCGGCCGCCGCGTCGAGATCATCAAGGGCGTCAGCCTCGATATCGCCGAGGGCGAGATCGTTGCGCTGATCGGCGAAAGCGGTTCTGGCAAGACAACGATAGCGCTGACACTGATGGGATATGCCCGTCCGGGCTGCCGCATTGCCGGCGGCAGTGTCTCGGTGGCCGGAAAGGACATGACAACCCTTAGCGAAAAACAGCGCGCGAGGGTGCGTGGCACCGAAGTCACCTATGTTCCGCAATCTGCTGCCGCCGCATTCAACCCGGCCGCTACGATCATGGACCAGGTGATCGAGGTCACCCGTATCCACGGGCTAATGGCGGCCGACGAGGCGCGCGCCCGCGCCGTCGGCCTATTCCGGGCGCTGTCCTTACCAGAGCCCGAGACGATCGGAAGCCGCTATCCGCACCAGGTCTCCGGCGGGCAGCTGCAGCGTCTTTCCGCGGCCATGGCGCTTATCGGTGATCCCAAGCTCGTCATCTTCGACGAGCCGACAACAGCGCTCGACGTAACGACCCAGATCGAGGTGCTGCGCGCGTTCAAGTCTGTGATGAAGAAGGGCGCGATCGCCGGCGTCTACGTTTCGCATGACCTCGCGGTGGTCGCCCAGATCGCCGATTATATTGTCGTGTTGAAGGGCGGCGAAGTACAGGAGGTCGGCACCACCGAGGAAATCCTCTCGAACGCCAAGCACCCTTACACGCGCGAACTCCTCTCCGCCTTTGAACCAAAGCCCCGCGAGGCTGCCGACACAGGCAAGACCGCACCGGCTCCGCTTCTGAAGATCGAAAACCTGGTCGCGGGATACGGTCCGTCCCAGAGCGACGGCCTGCCGCTCGTGCGCGCCGTCGAGCATGTCAGTCTCAAGGTGGAGAAGGGGCGCAACCTCGGTATCATCGGCGAGTCGGGTTGCGGCAAGTCGACGCTCGCCCGCGCCATTGCCGGCATATTGCCGGCCGCCGCAGGCAAGATCGTTTTCGACGGCAAGGAACTCGGTCGCAGCGCCCGCGAGCGCTCGCGCGATGAATTACGCGAAATGCAGATCGTCTTCCAATACGCCGATACGGCGCTGAATCCGGCGAAATCCGTCGAGGACATCTTAGCCCGGCCACTTACCTTCTATCACGGGATGAACGCAAAGGCGCGCAACGCACGCATCGACGAGCTGCTCGACATGGTGCGCCTGCCTCGCAACCTGCGTCATCGCCGGCCCGGCGAGCTATCCGGCGGCCAGAAACAGCGCGTCAACTTCGCCCGGGCGCTTGCCGCCGATCCGAAGTTGATCCTTTGCGACGAGATCACCTCGGCGCTCGACACGGTGGTCGCCGCAGCCGTCATCGAGCTGCTGAAGGAGTTGCAGCGCGAGCTCGGTCTCTCTTACATCTTCATCAGCCACGATCTCTCCGTGGTGGAGGCGATTTGCGACGAGATCGTCGTGATGTATGGCGGCAAAAAGGTTGAGGACATCACTCCGGCCACGGTCAAGACGCCGCATCATCCCTATTCGCAGTTACTCTTCTCGTCGGTCCCGAAGCTCGACCCCACCTGGCTCGATGGCCTCCAGCGGGATCCGGAACTGGTGCGAGCCTATTGTCGGCGCTGAGGTGCCGCTGGAATGCCCCTCATGAGCCTGCCGGAACCTTCTCTCCGCACCGGAGCGAAGCAGACTCGGGGCATGCTCGTGCCTACGTCATCGCTGGAGGACGAAGGCCACCGCAGGCCCTCCCCTAGCCCTGCCTGCCGCGAAAGGGCCAGAGTGGGAGACGAATACAGATTCGAGAATTCTACGTCCGAAACAGGCTGGTCAGCGGCATGTGTGCCTTGACGATCGGCGACTTCAGTACGACGAAGCTGAAATATTTGTCGATGCCGACGTCCATGTCGGTAAGGCGTTCCATGATCGTCTGGTATTCGCCGATCCCGGCCGTGACGAATTTCAGAAGATAGTCGTAGCCACCGGACACCAGATGGCATTCGATCACCTGGTCGACCTTGTCAATCGCCGCAAGGAAGCGGGCAAAGTCGATCTGCCGGTGGTTCTTCAGCGTGATCTCGGTGAAGACCGTCAGGGTCTGCCCGAGCTTGCTCACGTTGATCTGCGCCGAATAGCCCTCAATGTAACCCTCCGACTGCAGCTTCTTGACCCGCATCAGACAGGGGCTTGGCGACAGGTTGACCAACTCGGCGAGTTCCACATTGGTGATGCGGCCATTCTTCTGCAGTTCGTATAGAATCTTGATGTCGATCCGGTCGAGTTTCATGGCGCGCCTTCCCCCCTGCTGAGTGGCCAACGGGTCAGCAGATTGTGCTGCGACTTTCCCATTCATGACCTTAACACACTGGAGAGACGTGTCGATTTCGTTTGTCACAATGCGCCAAAGCAGAAAGGGCGGTATTGCTCCCGCAAGACAAAATCTTGTGCTGCGCGCCGTCGCAGTCCGGCAACGCCGTTGCGCCAAAGCCGCTAGACTGTGGTCGTAACGGAGGTCACGACATGCCCGCACCGCTGAAACTCATCGACACAACGCCGCAGTTGCCCGAAGACGCCGATGCCGTGGTGATCGGCGGCGGCATTGTCGGCGTGTTTACGGCCTACTACCTTGCCCGCCGGGGATTGAATGTCGCCCTCGTCGAGAAAGGACGGATCGGCGCGGAACAGTCGAGTCGTAACTGGGGTTGGTGCCGCCAGCAGAACCGGGACGCCCGCGAATTGCCGATGGCGACGAAGAGCCTCGATCTATGGGAGCGTTTCGCCGCCGAGAGCGGTGAGGACACCGGTTTCCGCCGCTGCGGGTTGTTCTATCTCAGCAATAGCGAAGAGGAATTGGCCGGCTGGGCACGCTGGCGCGATTTCGCCCGGACCGTCGGTGTCACCACCCATATGCTCGACGGCGGCCAGGCGACCGAGCGCGGCCGCGCAACCGGCAAGCCATGGAAGGGCGGCGTCTTTTCGCCGACCGACGGCACCGCCGATCCGGCGAGCGCAGCACCCGCGGTCGCGCGTGCGATCCTGAAGCTTGGCGGCACCGTGCACCAATCCTGCGCCGCCCGCGGCATAGAGACAGAAGGCGGTCGCCTATCCGGTGTCGTGACCGAGCATGGCACCATCCGTACGAAAACGGCCGTCCTCGCCGGCGGCGCCTGGGCCTCCTCCTTCTGCCGTCAGCTCGGCATCCGCTTTCCGCAAGCTGCCATCCGTTCGTCGATTCTTGCCGTCTCGCCGGGTGCCATCGGCCTTCCGGATGCGCTGCATACGGCCGCCGTTTCGGTGACACGCCGCGCCGACGGCGGCTATACGCTCGCCATCAGCGGCCGCGGCCGTGTCGACCCGACGCCGCAGCAACTCAGGTTCTCGCCGCAATTTCTGCCAATGTTCGTCAAACGCTGGCGCAGCCTGGCGCCAGGCGGGCTTGAGGGCTTCCACTCCGGCCATGAGACCTTGGCTCGCTGGCGGCTCGACGAGCCCACGCCGATGGAGCGCATGCGCATCCTTGATCCTGCGGTCGACAAGGGCACCATTCGCCTCACCCATTCGCGCGCGCTCGACCTCCTGCCTCCCCTGAAGAACACCAGCATCGCCGCCGCATGGGCGGGCTATATCGACAGCACGCCCGACGGCGTGCCGGGTATCGGCGAAATCGCCGCTATGCCGGGTTTTATCCTCGCCGCCGGGTTCAGCGGGCACGGCTTCGGAATCGGTCCTGGCGCCGGCCACCTGATCGCAGACATCGTGACCGGTAACGAGCCGATCGTTGATCCCCGCCCCTACCATCCGGACCGTTTCCGAAAATCCGCCTGGGGTAAAGTCGCTGACTTTTAGAACCTACCAACGGGCCAGGGCCGACGCCGCCCTGTGCATCAGCTCGAGGCGACGATGCCATCACGATGCCGGTGACGGTGCGACCGCCCAATCTGTGGCGCGGTCTCAAGGCGCGCGATCGACAAGGGCCTCTGCTCCCTCCTGTTCCGCGCAATGTGCACAGCAGTAGATCGTGTCACCCTGCTCCACGCCATGCCCGATGATTCGGACGCTGCAATGCGGGCATGTCGGCGCAAGTTTCTGGATTGCGCATTCGAAACTATCGAAAGTGTAGGTTGTTTCGTTTCCAAGGCTCACCTGGAAAGCCTTGTCATAGTCATTGCCGCATTGGTCGCATCTGGCCATGGCTGTATCCTCCTGCTCACTCGGACCAACCTCGCGAGCAGCGATAGGTTCCGTCCAGGCTTCGGCTCAAGCCAGGACCGGTCATGTTGCCGCGTCCCTATTGGGACCGATGTCGAGTTTTTTCCAGGCCGGACAGTTCATTCGACGTCTGGCACGGTTGAACCGATTCGAACCCGAGACCAGTGAATTGCGGGCTTTAGGTTTCTTGATAGTTCCAGGGATTTACGACGGTAAGTCCTGCCGCCTCGAAGGAACTTATATCACGCGTCGCTACGATAAATCCTTTGGAGGCGGCAATGGCGGCAGTATATCCGTCGGGCGTCGGGAACCCCTTGCCAGCCGTGCGGGCCTTCACGGCCAAGTCGGTATAATGCCGAAGAACGAAAACCTATGCCAGCGCGGCAAGAATCAGCGCCGCATAGGTGAGCTGGTGCATCAATTGATCGGCGCCGTGCATCGCCCAGTAGGTCCTCGTCGTCGCATCGGCGCGGCTGTGCCGCGACAGCAGTGCCTTGCCATAGTCGATGAGATAGTGAGCTATGAATTCGGCGAGCACGAGAATGGCGACGCGCGTCATGCCGGCGCCGGCAAGCATCAGCGCCGGCACGGTTCCGAGCGCGTGCCCGCCCGCATGGACATAGCCGCCGATCATGCGGAAATTTCCTTTGCCGCGCAGGATCCAGGCGGGCTGCAGCACATAATCAGCGACGAAGTGCTTGAGCTGCATGCAGGCTAGCATCGCCACCGTCGTAATCGCCATTTCCATCGCTTCCTCCCGCGGATCGAGCGTTTAGCTGGTCCATCGTATGCACGCCGACGGGCCTGGTCTTGCCGCGGACGGTCGCAAGCCCGAGCGGCCTCGTCATCAGCTCTGCCCCGAGTTCCCGCATCGTTGCGTCGCTGAGCACGATTTCGACGCCGCGCTCCTTGGCCACGTTCACCAGCCGGCTCGCGAGATTGACCGTGTCGCCGATCGCGGTGTAGCTCAGCCGCTCGGCGGAGCCGATATTGCCGATCAGCGCCATGCCGCTGTTGATGCCGATGCGCACGCGGATCGCATTCTCGCCGGCCGCGATTGGTGGCTCGTCATGCATTGCCGTCCGAATTGCGACAGCCGCGCGGCAGGCGCGAGCAGCATGATCCGCCTGTTTGCCCGGCGCGTTCCAGATCGCCATGACGGCGTCCCCGATGTACTTGTCGACGGTGCCTCCCTCGGCATGGATAGCTGCGACCGCGATCGTCAGGAAACGCGTCAGATGCGGCTCGACGCCGGGTCCGAGCCTCTCCGTCAGCTCGGTGAAGCCGGGCAGGTCGGCGAACATGACCGTCACTTGACAGAGCTCGCCGCCGGGCTTCGGCTCGATGCCGCCCTCGACGAGCGGTCGCACGACGTCGAGCGGCATATAGCGGGCGAAGGCCGAAAGCCCGACCGCCATCCGCTTCAACGCCTGGGACAAATCGTTGAGCTCGGCGAGAAAGGTCGGGTGATGGCGGACGCTCTCGAGCGAGAAGCGCTCGACCGCGCGCAGTTGCTCCGCCAGCCGGGCGAGCGGCCGGGCGAAGAGGAAATTCGCAAAGCCTACGGCAGTTGCTGCGGCAAGCGCGGCCATGACGAGCACGACTATGGCTATGCGGCGGATATTCTTGTCGATAGCGCCTGCGAAGGTCGAGCGCGGGGTGGCGGTCACCAGGCGCCAGTTCTCGAAAGGCAGGCGCGACGACGACACGAAGACCGGCCCCAGCAAAGCGTTTGGCACTACGGCGCGGAAGGCGTCGACCTTATTGGCCGCGACGGCGTCGGCGGCGGCCGTCGCCACCGCATCGGAGGCCGGAAAGTCGGAAAAATGCGCCGCCATCACGCCGTCGGAAGGTTGCGATGTCGCAAGTACCTGCCCGCGCTCGTCAAGAACGAAGGCTTTGCCGAGCGGCGGTAGCTCGAGCGCCTGCAGGGTCTCGGAAAGGCGCCGGAGACTCACGGCCACCATCACCACGCCGGTAAACTTCCCGAAGGTCACGACACGCTTCGACAGCACCATCGCGGGCTCGAAACCATTCGGCAGCACATTGGTGACCGTCCAGACGGGCTCTCCGGTTTCCTTGCCCAGCCGGTACCAGGGGGCGCCGAGTGCCACATAGGCGCTCTCCGCCTTGATGCGCTCCTCGAAAAAGATGTCGCCCGGGATCGGCCGGTAGAGATCGCGCCGCAGCGGACGGAGTTCGCCGGCTTTCGCAGCCCCGATTTCGACCATCTCGATTCGCCCGTCGGCGGTCGCATGCGACCCGAAGAAACGCCCGTCCGGAAAGCCGAAGCCGATCCAGGCGATCGCCGGCTGCTCGCGCAGCAGCGACAGGAACAGGAATTCGCGCTTGACCTCGTCATCGGCGCCGATTGCCCCCTGGAAGAAGATCGAGCGGACAACTTCGGCGGTGCTCGTCACGAGCGCCAGCGTCCGGGAAAGGTCGTTCCGGACGGATCCCGCCGTCTGGCCATCGAGACTCGCGACGATCACCTCGATGTTCTCGCCGGCTGCACGCTGCCAGATCAAATGGATCAACGCGGCGGTGGAGAGTACCGCCAGCATGAGGATAACGATGATGACCTGGGCGAGCTTCGGGCGATACATCGCTAGGCCTCGTGTTGGCCGGTAATCAGCCGCGCGGCGCGATCGTTGCGGACATAGGCGAGCGCCCAATCGAGAAAGACGACGAGGCGATTGCGGAAGCCGACGAGGAACCAGAGATGGGCGAAGTTCCAGACGAGCCATGCGGGATAGCCGGAGAGCCTGGCCCTGCCGAAATCCGCAACTGCTGCTTTGCGGCCGATGGTCGCGAGATTGCCGTAGTCACGGTAACGGAAGGGCGCCGATTGCCGTCCCGCCATGTCGCCGAGAATCGCGCGGGCCGCGTAACGCCCCATCTGCTTGGCCGCCGGCGCTACGCCCGGTACAGGACGCCCGGCCGCATCGGCCACCGAGGCCGTGTCACCGATGACGAATATTTCGTCGTGCCCCGGCGGATTGAGGCGCTCGTCGACCAGGACCCGACCGGCGCGGTCGGCCGCCGCAGCGATCCACTTGGCGGCGCGCGAAGCCACGACGCCTGCAGCCCAGAGAATGCAGGCGGAGCCGATTTCAGTTCCGTCGGCCAGCCGCACGCCGCTGTCGTCGCAACCGGCGACGGCATTGCCGAGCAGCAACTCGACGCCAAGGCTTTCGAGTTGTCTCTGAGCCTTTCTCGAAAGGCAGGGCGGCATCGCCGGCAATATCCGCTCACCCGCTTCGACGAGAACGACCCGGGCCGAGGATGAATCGATGCGCCGGAAATCACGGACGATCGTCCTACGCGAGAGCTCGGCGATGGCGCCGGCGAGTTCGACACCGGTCGGCCCGCCGCCGACGACAACGAAAGTCAACAGCGTCTGACGCAGATCCGGATCATCGGTCACCTCCGCCCGTTCGAAGGCGGAGAGGATACGCGCGCGGATCGCCGTCGCATCCGTGATTGTCTTCAGGCCCGGGGCGTAGTCCGCCCAAGCATCGTTGCCGAAATAAGTGTGGCGGGCACCGGTCGCGACGATCAGGTAGTCATAGGGGATGCACCGACTGCCGGTCATGACGCATCGCGCGGCGGTATCGACCGCCTCGACCTTGTCCATCAGGACCGTGGCATTCGACTGCCGCGAAAGAATGCGGCGGATGGGCATCGCAATCTGCGCCGGCGAGAGCCCCGCGGTCGCGACCTGGTAAAGCAGAGGCTGGAACAGGTGATAGTTTCGCCGGTCGATGACGGTGACCTCGACCGGCGCGCGACGAAGCGCGATCGCCGCGTTCAATCCGCCGAAGCCCGCGCCGAGAATGACCACGCGCGGCCGGTGCTTTGTCTGGTGCGAGGCGGCCGCGATCTTGCCCGTCACGGAGTCGCTCTGAAAAGGCGTCACCGACATCGCTCAGCCTCCGGCACGGATGCGTCGGGCGACCAGATGATCGACGGAAATGGCTCCCGCGCCCCGCGACAGGATGAGCAAGAGCAGGCTCGTCCACATCAGATGCTCGACCCAATGATCCGGGTAGACGAATATCTGAATGGTAGCGACAACGCCTAGCAGCATCAGCGACGCGAGCCGCGCGAGCAGTCCCAAGGCGAGCATCGCCGCGCCACTGAGTTCCGCCGTCGTCGCCAAAAGGGCGGCCAGCCCGGGATCGAGCAGCGGCACGCGATATTCGAAGGCGAACAGCTGAAGGGTTACCGGCCAGGATGCGAGCTTCGTCTGGGCGGATTGCCAGAAAACCTCCGCGATCGCCACGCGGGCCGCCAGTTGCACGATCGATAGCGGCAGTGCGGTCGCCCACTCCACGGCCGTGTCGTGAAGTCTGTATATCGTTCTGGAAACACTGATCGGTGTTGCGCGCATTGTGGTCATGACACTCTCTCCTGCTGGTTGGAAGCCCCCTTCATGCGATGGATGCCGATGACGAGCTCGCTGACGAAAAGACCCGTCAGCGCGCGGGCGATATCGAACTCAGGCGAATGGCGGCAGGCGCGAGCGACCGCAGCCTCGAGTCTGCTGCCCCGCATCAACACGTGCCAGAACGCAAACTCCGCGGCGTTGAGGCGCAGGAAGCGAACGGTGTCGGCATGTCTCCACAGTGCAATGCGCTCCGGCTCGCGTTCGAGGTGCGCGAGCCTGTCGGGATCGCCTCCCTGCTGGTGCGCCGCCCAGATGCTGAGGGCGGGCCAGCGGCAGAAAACAAGTCGCAGTGAAGGCTGCAGGAAGAGTGCGAAGGACCCGCTCGAAAGCCCCTCGTAGAGCTCGATGAGTGTGCTTGGCCGCTCCAATGGCGCGTCGAGCGCTTCGGCGATCTTCCACTCCAGGCGCGCCACCTCGGAAACAAAGGGCATATCGGCGGTTCCCTCGAAGCGCGCGAGGAATGGCGCAAATCCTGCGCCGTAGCGCGAAAGGCGCGGCTCCTGTGGCGGGCTGTTCCGGATGAAACAGCCGGCCACATAACTGAAGTAGCGCTCGTCGAGCAGCCGCACCGTCACGGGGAACACGGCCTTCAATGTTGTCGTGAGCGAGACCAGCGTGTTGTTGCGGTAGATATTGAGCCGCCTTGCGGGATCGAAACGGCCCCGCTCGAGGAGTGGCAGGATATCGGCGGGGCCGGTCGTCAGAACCGCGCGCGCGACGACGCTCTGCAGGGTCTCAATGGAGGACATGGCCGTGCCTCCTGCAACCATCCGATGCGCACTTGCCGCAAGCGGCTTTGACTGCCGCGATTGCGGCAAGCGCCGGGAAACGGATGCCACTCGCGTCATCGCGGCCGGGCAGCTTCATGGTCTCGAAACGGCTGTCCGGCATGGTGACCGGCGGCTCCTCCGGGCGCTCGCCGAAGGCGATACTGCGGGCCAGCATGTCCGCCCACATGGCTTCGCCCAACAGGACCTCGAGCGGCGGCACATCCGTGTCCCATTCGATCAGTGTCGGTCGCGGGCCGATCCTGCGGAGAGCGTGGGCATAGAGCGACCAGACGGCCGGCGGCACGCGCGACCCATGGTCGTCGATGAGAATGACGTCGCCATCCACTTCGTTGACTGCATGGCCGGCCAGGTGGATTTCGCCGATCGCATCGGCAGGCAGGGCGTCGATGAAGGCGAATGCATCGTAATCGAGGTTGCTTGCAGAGACATGGACGTTGTTGACGTCCAGCAGCAAGCCGCAACCGGTGCGGTTGACGAGCTCGCTTAGGAACTCGGCCTCGGTCATGCTCGATTCCGCGAAGGCCAGATAGGCGGAGAGATTTTCGATGAACACCTGACGCTTGAGCGTGTCCTGCAGCCGGCCGATGTTCCCGCAAACGATGGCGAGCGCCTCATCGTCATAACGGAGCGGCAGGAGGTCGTTGAGGTAGGCGCCGTCGGCGACGCTCCAGGCAAGGTGCTCCGAGACGATCGCCGGTTGGAAGCGCTCGCAGACGAGACGCAGCCGCTCCAGATGCGCTCGGTCGACACCCGATGCGCTGCCGAGCGACAGTCCGACGCCGTGCACCGAAAGCGGATAAACCTCGCGCAGCTTCTCGAGCGCATCCACGGCCGCTGATTGGCCCATGTAGTTTTCGGCATGGACTTCCAGCCAACCCGCAGCGGGCCTGCGGGAAAGCATGTCGGCAATGTGTATCGAACGGAGGCCGATGCCCGCAGCGCACGGCACCGGGTGGGTTGGAAACGTCTTGGGCATCGGTCTACTCCCTTTTTGCTTGTTGTCGGAGGCCGTCAGGCCTTAGGGGCGTCGCTGCCGCCGGCGATCTTTCCGCAGGTGCCGGCAGGCACGTAGATCCAAGCGTCGGCCTGGTCGTCCATCGTCGAGGTGCCCGCGCAGGAATGGGTGGCTGTCTGGCAGTCGTTCTGCCCGGCCTTGACGATGCCGTAGCACTTCTCGAACGAGAACTCGGGCTGGGCGGCCGGTCCTGCCGATGCGGTCGACGCCGAGACGGAGGCGATTGCGGCAAGCGCGGAACTGATGAGCGTACGAGTGTTGATCATTGAACATCTCCTGGATCTGACGTTGTTCGGACCGGGTATCGGCCTGACAATGACAAGCTTCGCAGACCGCTCGCGCTCTTTGAAATGCTGTTCAGGCATGGTTTCGATAGGCCGAACTATCCGCCGGCGACGGGCGCACCTGAGACAAAAAAAGTCCCCCGATCGGACCGTATCGGGGGACAGGACTGCCATCGGGAGGGAGATGGCAAGGAGGTGCGTTCGGCCAATGGCGACGCGCCGTGATTGGTCGGGAAGCGCTGAGCCGTCTAAAGGTAACGCGTACTGATATCGACGCTCGAGCGTTTCCCTATCGCGTCATAGTTCGCCATCAGCCAGTCCTCCGCGCACTGTCGACCGCGGTCACGGAGGTCTACGAGGGCTCCCCACTCGGCATTGAGCTTGCTGGAGACGCTGAGGTTTCTCATCGTCTCGTCGTCGGAAATGCCATGTACGAAAATGCGTTTGAGGCCAAGGGAATTGCCGGCCTCGGAATCGATCAGGTGCGTCACGAAGGCGATTGCCCGCATCTCCCTCAATAGTGACGAGTTGAAGCTGATTTCGTTGATCCTGTTGAGGATTTCGGCCGCAGTGCGCGGCAGTTCTGTTCGCTCAAGCGGATTGATGTGCACCACCAGCACATCCGGGGTCTCGCAGCCATAGATCAGCGGGAAAATGGCGGGGTTTCCCATGTAGCCTCCATCCCAATAGGCCTCGCCGTCGATCTCTACGGCTTGAAACAGGAACGGCAGGCAGGCCGAGGCCATGACGGCGTCGATCGAGATCTCGTCATTGGAAAACACCTTGACCTTGCCGGAGCGCACGTTGGTGGCGCAGATGTTCAGCTTCACGGGACAACGGGACATGCGGACCGCATCGAGATCGATCGACTGTTCCAGGACATGGCGCAGCGGATTGTAGTTCAACGGGTTGAACTGGTAGGGCGATAGCAGCCGCGTCACCATGTCGAAGACGACGAAGGCCGGCGAATGCTCCAAGGATTTCGACCCGGTCAGGCGGTCGAGCAAACTCGGCTGCAGAGGACTGAAGGCTGCCGCATGGCTGATGCGACGCCAGAAATTGGCGAGAGCCCTTTGCGCGCCGCTGCGTCCGCCCTCCGCAAGCCCATAGGCGAGGACCGCGGCGTTCATCGCGCCAGCGCTGGTCGCAACGATGCCTTCGAAGGAAAGGTTCGCCTCGTCGAGCAGCCGGTCGAGCACGCCCCAGGTGAATGCGCCGTGCGCACCGCCGCCCTGAAGCGCGAGGTTTATCGTTCGCGGCGGACGCAGGTCGGCCTCCGAGCGCCGCACCTGGTGCTCGGATTCCGGCAGGTCCACATGGGTGTGCTTGTTCATGGCTTTGCTCCTCTCGATCAATGGGCCGTCCACCCGCCATCGACGGGAATAGCCGCACCGGTGATCGAGGCGGCCGCGCTGCTGCACAGGAAGACGCTGAGCGCCCCCATCTCTTCGACCGTCGCGAAGCGCTTGGTCGGCTGGTTCTTCAGGAACACGTCGCGGATAACCGCGTCGCGGGCGATCCCGTGCGACTTGGCCTGGCCGTCGATCTGCGCCTCCACCAGCGGCGTCCAGACATAACCCGGGCAGATCGCATTGGCCGTAATGCCGAATTCCGCGCCTTCGAGCGCCACGACCTTGGTGAGTCCGACGAGCCCATGTTTGGCAGCCACGTAAGCGGACTTGAACGGCGAGGCGACGAGACCGTGAGCCGAGGCGACGTTGATGACGCGTCCGTAACCGCGAGCGCGCATCTGCCCGTAGGTCGCCCGAACGAGGTGAAACGCAGCAGAAAGATTGATCCCAAGGATCGCGTCCCATTTGGTCTCGGGGAATTCGGCGATCGGCGCAACATGCTGGATTCCGGCATTGTTGACGACGATGTCGACCTGTCCGAAGCGGGCGCCGGCGCGCTCGGCCATCATCCGGATGGCCTCCGGGCTCGACATGTCGGCGCTGTCATAGGCGACGTCGACGTCGTTCTCCTCCGCCATCTCGGCCCGCTGCCGTTCGATTTCGGCCGGATCGCCGAAACCGTTGAGCATCACTGCCGCGCCCGCCTTGGCCAGCGCCTGGGCGATGCCGAGACCAATGCCGCTGGTGGAACCGGTGACGATGGCGCTGCGCCCCTCGAGCGCCCTGCGCCCGAACATCGCGTCGATTTCAGCGTCGGTACTTTTGAGCATGTCCGCGTCTCCTCACGTTTTGGCCGAAAGGCCCTTTCCGGGAAGAGAATGGCGCTCTATTCATTTCAACTGAAATGCCACTGTGCTATGAATTCGATAGGTGAATTGCATTGGCAAGGGCGGCGCACACAGGGGAAGTTCATCGCCTCGACTTCGGCGCTGCCAGGACCCCATGGTGGGTCTCTATAGCATTTTCAAATGATTGATTTCTAGGTCGGATCCGATCCGAAGCAATATGCCGTAGAAGCCTTCCGGGGGGCAGGTATGGACATTCACCACGTTCGCTATTTTCTGGCGGTCTGCGAAACGCGCAACTTCACGCGCGCCGCCGAGAAATGCAATGTAACGCAGCCGGCATTGAGCCGCGCAATCCAGCAACTCGAGGACGAGGTCGGCGGCCTGTTGTTCCGGCGCGAGCGCAACCTCACTCATCTGACCGATCTTGGAAACCTGCTGCGGCCTCGCTTCCAGTCGATTCTAGACGAGTTGTCGGGCGTCCGGCAGGAGGCGTCCCGCTTTCTTTGTCTCGAGGATGCGCATGTGAAGGTCGGCGTCATGTGCACGATCGGGCCGCGGCGTTTCACCGGCCTGCTCACCGATTTCAATGTGCGCCATCGCGGCATTCAGCTTCAGCTGGTGGAAGGGGTGCCTCTCGGCCTTTCCGAACTGCTGGGGGCTGGTGAGATCGATGTGGCGATCATGGCAAGCAGCGACCAGTTTCCCGAGCGTTTCGATATCACGCCGCTGTTTCGCGAGCGGTTCATGCTGGCCTTCCCTGCCGGGCACCGCTTGAGCCAGTACGAGGCAATCCCCATCTCGGCAATCGACGGCGAAGTCTATCTCAAGCGGGTCAACTGCGAATTCAACGACTATCTCTCCGATGTCTGCAATGCTTGCGGCGTGCGTACCCAGGATTCCTATTCGAGCGAGCGCGAGGATTGGATCCAGAACATGGTCGCGGGCGGCCTCGGCATCTGCTTCCTGCCCGAATACAGCGCCGTCATTCCGGGCCTGCAGGTGCGTCCCGTCACCGATCCGGAAGTGAGCCGGGAGGTCTGCCTCGTGACCGTCGCGGGCAGGCGGTTTTCGCCAGCCATGGCGACATTCGTGAGCGCCGTGAAATCCTTTGGCTGGGCCTCTCCGCATTCGGGAATAGACATGCGGCGCATTGCCTGACCCTGCAGCGCAGCGCGCCCCTTCTCGCGCAATAGCTCTGAGCTATGGAATTCAAAAGCAGGCGGCATTTCTTTGTCGGCGGAATCTCCCGCAATCTCCTTGTGCCGCCGGAATTTCTCCGGCGTTACCGACGAAGGAGAACCCGACATGCCTCAGAAGTTCACTGCAGGCCGCCTGCCGCTCGCCCTTGCAACGCTCGGCCTATTTGCCTCCACCTTCGCAACCGTGCCTGCTCTTGCCGGAGAATGCCCAGCCGATCAGGTGGCGGCAGGTGCCATGGCGCCTGGCGCAACCGCACCGGACGGCGTCACCGATGACGTCCTCGCCTCGATCGATCTCTCCCCCAGGGGCGGCGACTGGAAAGGAAGCGCGCTGCGTTTTCGCAAACTGGTCGTCCAGCCGGGCGGCGTCGTGCCGTGGCATTCGCATGAGGCACGTCCAGCCAACATCCTGATCCTCGAAGGCACGATCACCGAATATCGCAGCACCTGCAAGGTTCCTATCGAGCACAAGGCGGGCGAAGTCACCGCCGAATTCGGCGAGCTTGCCCACTGGTGGAAGAACAACGGCTCCAAGCCGGCCGTGCTCTACTCGGCCGATATCCTGCCGCCGATGTCGAAAGACGATCACACCATGTGAGCCGCAAGGCGACAGCACCGCAACCATCGCGGACGTTTCCGGCCGCTGGCGGGAAACGTCCACATTTATAGGAGGACAAGCGATGGCGAACCTCGATCATGCCTCGCCGCCGGCGTCCATGTCCGTTCTGGCAAACCCCGTAGCCGACCGCTGGCATTTCGGCATCATTGCGCTCATCGCATTCCTGACCCTCGTCGATCTTTTCGCCGCCCAGGCGATCCTGCCATCGCTGCAGCGGGAATTCGGGGTCAGCCGCGCTACAATGGGCCTCGCGGTCAATGCCAGCACGTTCGGTATGGCGGCCGCTGGCCTTGCCGTCGGCATCTTCGGACGCAACCTGGATCGGCGAAACGGCATCTGGATCAGTCTCGCACTGCTTGCAGTGCCTACCGTGTTGCTCTCGACGACCCGAGACATTGCGACCTTTGCCGGCCTGCGCGTGGCGCAGGGCCTGTGCATGGCGACCGCCTTCACGCTTACCATGGCCTATCTTTCGGAGCGTTTCCCGGCCGAGCGGTCCACCGGCGCGCTTGCGGCCTATGTCACCGGCAATGTCGCGAGCAACCTTTTCGGCCGCATTCTCTCGGCGGCAGTTGCCGACCTCGGCGGATTGTCCGTCAACTTCCAGACTTTCGCGCTGCTCAATCTGGCGGGCGCGGTGCTCGTTTGGACCACGTTGATGCGGACCGAACGCATGATGGCGGACCGACACAGGCGAAGCAGGAGCGGAAACTGGCGCTCGGTGCTCGGCAATCGACGCCTGCAGAGCGTGCTCGCCATTGGTTTCCTGATCCTCTTCGTCTTCATCGGGACATTCACCTATGTCAACTTCCGGCTTGTCGAGCTCGGGCTATCGCCGATGCAGCTCGGCCTCGTCTATCTGGTATTTCTGCCATCGCTGTTCACGACGCCGCTCGGCGGGTATATCTCGCGTCGTCTCGGCGCCGGGGCCGGCATTGTGCTGACGCTCCTATGCGCTGCGCTCGGGCTCCTCGCCCTTCTGAGCAGCAGCCTCGCCGCTGTGCTTGCCGGTCTCGCCATCGTCGCCGTCGGCACGTTTCTCGCGCAGGCGCTTGCAACCAGCCAGGTCGGCCGCATCGCCGAAACGGAAAAAGCGACGGCAAGCGGCGCCTACCTCGCCTCCTATTACACGGGCGGGCTGTTCGGCAGCCTGGTGATCGGCCAGGTCTACGATCGCTTCGGATGGAGCACTTCAGTGCTGATGCTCGTGGCAATGGTCGTGCTCGCCATGCTCCTTGCCGTGCCGCTGCACGCCATGAGGTCCGGTTATCGAAATGGACAAGAGACGGCATTATCAAATCGCAACGGCGAGCCGCATCCTTGAATAAGCCCATCGGGGGCTACTGCATGATTCCTAAATCGGAATCGGTTCAAGGACCAAATCATGCAGCAACTCAAATTGCTACAGCGACCTTTGCGCGTCCGGTCGGACGCGGCGCTGTAGAGAGGAGCTTTGAAATGATGAAGATCAGCAATGCGATACTGACGGCAGCCTTGCTCACCACGATGACGGCACCGGGTCCTGTTTCGGCGGCCGGGGCCGCAGACCGGGACGGCATCGTCACGGTCAAGAGCCGCTATTCGGTCAGCGAGACCGTGAACCGCATAAAGCGCAGCGTCGAGGATAAGGGCATCACCCTCTTCGGCGTCATCGACCAGGCCAAGCTCGGCAATGCCGCTGGCAACGAGGTGCGTCCGTCGCGCCTGGTGATGTTCGGCAACCCGGCACTCGGCACGACTTTCATCACCGCCAATCCTCTCGCCGGACTCGACTGGCCCGTCCGGGTCCTCGTCTATCAGGCGAAGGACGGATCCGTTTATGCGGCGTACACGGACTTTGACTGGATCGCCAAACGCCATCGAATTTCGAATCGGAAGGGCGAATTCGCCATGGCGTCGCAGGTGATCGAAGCTGTCACATCAATCGTTAGAGAGTAGATGCGCGAGGCCAAAGCGCTCATCCCCGGCTCCTTCCAGGAGCCGGCGAGCGCCTCTGCATTTCTCGACCGGCTTGAAGGCTCTCGACGAGAGAGCCTCGGCCATACGTGCTCGCCTTGAAGGGAATGGAACCAGCGACCCCGTCTTTACAACCGCCCCGCCAGTGCCCCGCGCCCGCAAGGCATGGGGCACACCGTTTCAGGCTGAAGAATTGGCGGAATGATCGTTCGACTCAGCCTGGCAGCGCGACCGCGTCGGCACCCGCGGGCAGGCGCAAGGGGCAGTCGGGTTCCGTGACGGCGCGCCAGATCGCAGCATCGACATCTCGGGGCTCGACGACCTCTTTATTCCCGCCTCGGCATGGGCAGAGAAGACGCGCCCGGCCAGTGGGCGATAGGCTTCGGGAATCCCCCCGCCCCCTGCCATCTTGGCCCGCGCACTTTTCGCGAAGCGGGTCCCCCGGGCCTGGCCGGGCAGCACCAGCCGGGTGCGGATACCGAACGGCTCGAGCTCGTGCGCGAGGCATTCGGTGAACGCACGCCCGCATCTCGGCACCACCGGAGATCAGGCGCGGTAGAGGCTTTGGAGATAGGCGCAGAACATGTCGGCCAGGGCGTCGGCGTAAGCCTCGATCTCCGCTGGCGTTCGTGGCGTCTCCGAAAAGCGCTTGCCGACCGAACTCAACGTCGTGGTGATCAGGTCGCCAACCAGATCGCGGATTGGCTCGGAGGCTTCGGGCAGCACCTCCCGTATGAAGGCTTCGAAAATGCGGTCTCCTGCCGCACGGGCCCCCTGCGCCTCGGGTGCATTGCGATAGAGAGGAGCTGCATCGTCGAGTGCCACGCGCACGGCAGCTTCATCACATTCGGCACCGCGGCGCAACCCTCCGGCCCCAGCTCGACGAGCTGGAGACGTTCGTTGCGCTGCTCGCTTCGCTCGACCCGCGTCAAAAGGCGACGGCCGAACTCGCCGATGAACAGGAGAAGATGCTGCTGGGCCCCGAAGCGCGGAACAAGGACTGGAATTTTCCTGCCAGGGCTCAGGGCATTCCGGCTTCATCACTGAACGGGGAACAGCGCGCTCTGCTGATGAAGGCGATCAGCCTGTACGTGAACGACGTTGCGGACGCGACCGCTGCCACGATCCTCGCCCGGTACGCGCGGGAGCTGGATTCCACCTATCTCAGCTTTTCCGGTTCGGGTTCGCTCACCAGGACCGGTGATTACGTCCGCATCGACGGACCGTCGGTGTGGCTGGAGCTGGTCATGGACCCTCCGTACTCGACCAACCGGCCGCACACGCATGCCGCCTGGCGCGACAAGCGCACGGACTATGGTGACACCAGGGGCTAGCTGCTGTGTCTCGTCTTTCCTCTCTGCCTGCAAATAGCAGAGCAAACCGATTGCTTCGGCAGCATGTTGTCGAACGCAATACCGTCACGCAATAACATCGAAGAATAAGGACATGCATGTATTCGTAACAGGTGCCACGGCTGGGTCGGCTCCGCAGTGGTTGATAAGCTCATCAATGCCGGCCACCAGGTCACGGGCCTTGCTCGCGACAAGGACAAGGCCGCTGTACCTGCAGCGAACCTTCGACGGTTACCCAACCGGATTTCGATCGTGGGGCAGAGGTCAGGCTTCATTTTTGCTAGGCTTACCGTCGGTGGTGGCCAGTCTATCCAGGTTGCCAATGAGCCGTCTGAGAAGATCGACTAACATCTTCTTGTCAGCTTCGGAGAAGCCGGCCAGGGCATCGCGATTTCCCTGCATGACGGCCTCTGTCGCCCGCGGAAGACGGCCGCGCGCTGCCTGGGTCAGAGCTATTCGACTGCTGCGTCGATCCAGCTTATCACGTGTTCTTGTAATCAGCCCATCGCGCTCCATTCGCGCGAGCATCTGCGCCATTGGTGGCTGCTCAATCCTGGCGAAACGGGTGAGATCCTTCTGAGTTGTGGCGATGCGGTTCTCGAGCGCGACGAGAACCGGAAGGTGTCCAACTCCAAAGCCAAGTGGCCCCAGACGGTCTTCGCTGAGACGGGCAAAGGCCCGCGCCGCCAGACTCACGAGGTGCCCTGGAGTGTTGAGTACATCTTCGTTCACGTCGCACCTCGAATCGCAGTTGACGGCAACTATATACGTACATATGTATCTTGATGTCGAGCGGGTGCATCCCTGCTCAAGAACTTATCAAGCGAGGTCAGCAGCATGTTTGACAACGACGTTCGGACAATGGGGCATCTGTACGAGCGCTTTAACGCAAGGGACATCGATGGCGTGCTGGAGGCACTCAGTGGCGACGTTCAATGGGCAAACGCCATGGAGGGCGGCCACGAACGCGGACACGAGGCTGTCCGAGCGTATTGGACGCGTCAGTGGGCACTGGTTAGTCCTACTGTGACGCCAAAGACGTTCTCTCGCTCACCTTCCGGGGCGGTGCTGGTTGAAGTGGAGCAGCGTGTTTTCGATCTCGAGGGTCGGCCGCTTTCAGGAGAGCAGGGACATGATCTCAAGGACAAGACGGTCACTCACATCTTCCACATGGAGGGGGGCAAGGTTGCTCGCTTTGACGTGGATGATCCCGCAAAGTGAAACAGCGTCCCGGCCCCGTTCCCATCCGATCGGAAGGGCTAAGGCGAAGGCGATTGCGACTTGATCACGTCGTGGAGCAGCCGCTCTAGATAAAGACCCAATTCCATTTTTTCGCTGCACATGGTCTTGTCGATACAGCTGAGCGTTGCTCGGGTGGCGCCGAAGCTGCGTGGAATGCATTGCCTTCCGTGAAGAAGCTGAGTTTCAAAGAACCTCTTTGCCCCAACTTGAGCGTACGGGATACGTTCCAACAGACCTGCGGCAGTGGGACGCCGCCGTTCCTACCGCACTCCAGTGCCGCATACGCGTTCCTACTTGCGATCCTGCGCGCTTCGGGCAAGCACGCTCGGAAAGATGAATGCCTTCGATCTCGTCGTCACGGTTGCGCTGGGATTTGCCCTCGCGACCACTCATGAAGGAATCGCGCTCCTCGAAGCGAATTGCGGCAGGAAACACCGCGCGGCCCAGCGGAGTGAGCAGATGGTCAGCTGCACCTCGCCGGCTCAGAACAATTACCGGAACCATTGCAGTCGGTCGCGGTTGGCCTGACAGAAAGATTAGTCGCCTCGACGGAAGTGCGGCGGTTCCGATGGGGCCGATAGAAGGGCCCGTCCGATGACAGAATACAGACACTCTTTCGCGATTCCGCTGCTCGCATTCGCGGCCTTGATCGCCACGCCTGCCCTGTCGCAGGCACCTTCACCGAGTGCCGAGGCCGACCCCTGCCGCGCCGTCCCGGGCGCCGATCAGAAGCCGCTTACCCAACAGCTCGATGACTGCAATGGCGTGCTCAAGCCGCCAAAGGTCGGCGACACGGAAATTGTCGCGCCAACGCCAGACGTGGGCAAGTCACGGGTGATACGTCCGGGAGACTTACCTGCACAACAAAGCGGTGCCGGCGTGCAGTGAGAGAGTAGGAGAGAGCTGCAGTCGAGAGGGTCGCGCTTTTCCGGTGGGATATGAGCCGCTCGACACGTCCGGTTGCGGCGTCGACCAGCTCTTCGACGACGCCGTGCGGGGCGGCGCGATGGTGAAGAAATCGGCGACGTGGAGAATATCGTCTTCAATGGGAAGGGCGAGGTTCTTTCGCTGATTGTGGAGGTGGGCGGCCTGTAGCGTGTAGGGATACGCATTTCGGCATCCCCAATCCCTTACGTGGCAACTAGCCACTGCTGATTTGAAGTCAATTAAGGTAGCCGGCTAAATACATTGTGGTTTCCTATGCCGCTTTTTTGACGGTGGATCGGATCACCTCCCACGCCCGAAACCTCCCCTCCCCGTCATCTCGCGTTAGACTAGCCCAGTTTGCCAACGATTCGAAGCGCCAGCTGCGGCGTGACATCGAGCGACCTGGCAACCATGGCACCGAAAACGAGTGGCCCTACGATGACGAGGTTCGCCTGCCGCCCGTGGTCAGCCCTTGAGCGATGGCGAGCGACACGATGAATGGTTCGGTTTGGCCTGAAGCAGTCAGCCAATCCACCGCCCGATGTGTGTGGGGGGGTTATTGGCTGCCGAGTTGAGGGGCACCGTACCCAAAGAAGAGATTCGCTTTGCAGCGGGAGCTATCCTCGCGCCCCACAGCCGCATCGGGAGGGGACGCCATGTTCATCAAAACGATCGAACCTGACGAGGCAACGGGTGAAATCGCATTGCTTTACGAGGCCGAGAAAAAATCAATGGGCCGTGTGATGCAGGCGCCGCAAGCCTGGTCCGCCTGCTGATCGTCGGGCCCGGAGTTCCGGTAACCCCTCAAACCGCCAGCTCGCCAACGCGGAGCAGATTACGCGCGATGGATCACAGGTAACCAAAGCCAATATACAGCGGCTGCGGGACGTCGGCTTCACCGATGTCAACATAGCCGACATCGCATTGGCCGCCTCGTTCCGCAATTTTGCCCGCAGGCCTGCTATGCCGGCGGCCCCGGCCGCTTCCGCTACCTGCTCTACAAGGACGTCAATCGTCACCCAGACCTGTGAGCAAGGCGGAATGGCGACGTCGCAACCGAGACGTCGCCATCGCATCGGGTGCTAGACGCCCAGCCAGAGCGCTGCCAGGATGAAAGCGGCCAGGAAGACGGTTTCAGCAATCAGCACGGCGAAGGCCTTGCCGCCGACGCCGAGGATGCGGGGCAGGGATGTCTTGATGCCGACGGCGGCGATGGCGATCAGCAGCGCCCAGCGGGAGAGGTTCCCGGCAAGCTCCGTCACGGGTCCGGGGATATTGAGCCAGGAATTGATGCCGGCCAGCACCAGGAAGACGAGGACGAAGCCGGGGATGAGGGGCGCGCGCGCGGCATTCTCGGGCATGCGGCTGCGGAAGACGAGCGCGGCCGTCAGCACGACAGGGGCGAGCATGGTGACGCGGATCAGCTTGACGAAGACCGCCGTCTCGCCTGCGGGAACGGAGACCGAGAAGCCCGCGCCCGCGACCTGTGCCACGTCGTGGATCGTCGCACCGAGGAAAAGGCCGGTCAGGACATCGGACAGTCCGAGCGAGGCGGCAAGAACCGGGTAGAAGATCATCGCGAGCGTCGACAGGAGCGTGACGCCGATCACGACGAAGACCATTTCGCGCTCCGCCTCATTGGATTTCGGACGGGCGATGACCGCGGCGATCGCCATGGCTGCCGATGCGCCGCAGATCGCTACGGCGCCACCGGTCAGGGTGCCGAAGCGGGCATCCTTGCCGGTCAGCCGGGCAGCCAGCAGACCGAAGCCGATCGTTGCGACGACGGCGGCTGCCAGGACGAGGAGCACGGACAGGCCGAGATCCGAGAACATGGCAATGCTGACGCGAAGGCCGAGAAGGGCGATGCCGGCGCGCAGCAGCGTGCGCGAGGCGAAGTCGAGGCCGGCCGCACTGCGTTCGTCCTCCGACAGGAAATGCAGCGCCAGGCCGATGAGAATTGCGAGAAGCATGGCCGGAGCGCCGTAGTGCTCGGACAGGAAGGATGCCGCCAGCGATACCATCACAGCAACGGAGAGGCCGGGAAAAATGGTACGCAGGTATAGGGGAAAGCTGGTCTTTGCCATCTGGTCACGGGCGGCAGGCTCGGTCATGCGGTTCTGGGTGTCCTGATCGTGGCGGGAGGACGGCGGGAAATTCCGCGCCGCCCCTGATTGTCAGTTGATGTCGGCGGCGCGCTCAGCGTCGACCGTCTTCTGGGCTTCGCTGACGGCCGCCCCGAAGAGGTCAAAGACCTCCTGTCCGCGCGTCACATTGGCCTTGAACCACTCGAACACCGGTTCCACGGCCGCCTTGAACTCCGCCTTTTCGGCATCCGTAGGAACGTAAACCTCGCCGCCGGCCTTGGCGAAATCGGCATAGGCGCCGATTTCCTTGCGCTTGGGGCTGGCGAACGTCGCCTGCTGCAGGGCTGCGAAACCGTCGATCACGATCTTGCGCTGGTCTTCGCTCAGTTCGAGGAAGCGGTTGTTGGACATCCACCAGAAGGCGCCCATGTAGCTGTGGCCGTCCAGTGTCAGGTATTTGAGGCCTGCATCCGGAAACTTCATGCTCATGATATCGGTGATGCCGTTGGCGGTTCCTTCCACCACGCCGGTCTGCAGCGAGGTGAAGAGTTCCGGCCACGGAATGGGCGTCGGCGCGGCACCCACGGCTGTGGTGATCTTCTGCGGCAGGTCGGCCGGAACGGTGCGCATCTTCAGCCCGTTGAGGTCGGCCGGCGTCTTGACGGTGCGCCGCGTGTTGGCGTAGTTGCGCCAGCCGCCGGTATTGCCGATCGTCATGAGACGGATCGTGTTGTTGCTGTCTTCAAGCGCCATGTCCCGCAGCTTCCGGGTGAAGTCGCCCTCCAGAACGGTCTCGGCCACGCGGTCGTCGCTCATCAGGTAGGGCAGATCGAGAACCTGAATATAGGGGAACAGACCGGCAGCGCCCCCGGAGGTCGAGATATAGATGTCGATGGAGCCGTCTCCGACGCCCTGAAGGCATTCCTCGCCGGTCGCGCAGAGTTGCGTCCCGATGAAGAGCTCGACCGCGATTGCGCCATTGGACGCGTTCTCGATGTAGTTCTTGAAGACCACGAGGCCATCGTAGTCCTCGTCGTTCTCGTTGGAGTTGGCGGTCGCCCGCAGGGTGATGTCGGCGGCATGCGGCAGCGTCGTTGCAGCCATCACCAGCGAACTGGCGACCAGAAGTGTTTTCATCAGATGTTTGAGCATTTTGGTTCCTCCCTTTTTTCTCAATCTCTTGTTTCGGTTCAGTCGATAAACCCCGCCAGACGGGGAACCGTCAGGCAGATCGCGGGAAAGTATGTAATCAGGAGAATCGCCACCACCTCGACCAGCAGGAACGGAAGCGTCGCGCGGGCAACCGTCTCGACCCTCAGGCCGGAAACGGAGGACGTGACGAAAAGCACGAGTCCCATGGGCGGTGTCAGAAGGCCGACGGTCAGGTTGACCGCCATGATGATGGCGAAGTGAACCGGATCGACGCCGAGCGAGGTGAAGATCGGTCCGAGGATGGGTCCGAGAATGATGATCGCCGGGCCGGCGTCCAGAAACATGCCGACGATGAACAGCAGCAGGTTGATCAGCAGCAGCAGGATCAGCGGATTGTCCGACAGTGTCAGAATGAAGGCTGCCAAAATTTCCGGCGTGTGCGCGAGGCTGGCGACGGTCTTGAAGGCCATCGCCGCGCCGACGAGCAGCAGGACGACGGCTGACGTCATGCCGGCGCGGATCAGGATGTCGGGCATGTCGCCGGCGCGAAGACTGCGCAGCACGAATATTGCGATCAGCGCCGCATAGCCCGCGGCGATCGCGGAGGCTTCGGTGGGGGTGAAAATGCCGCCGAGAATGCCGCCCATGATGATGACCGGGGTCATCAGCGGCCAGAAGGCCTTGAGGCTGGCATCGCCGCACTCCTTCCAGCTTGAGCGCTGGGTGGCCGGCGGCAGGTTCTCCCGGTTTGCCAGCAGGCGCACGACCACCATCAGACTGACGCCGATGAGGATGCCCGGCACGATGCCGGCCAGGAAGAGGGCGGCGACGCTCTCGCCCATGACATAGGCGTAGATGATCATGATGCCGGACGGCGGAATGATCGGCCCGATGATCGAGGACGCGGCCGTGACGGCGGCGGCAAAGCGGCGCGAATATCCCTGCCTTTCCATGGCCGGGATCAGCATGGAGCCTAGCGCCGAGACATCGGCGACCGCAGAGCCCGAGAGGCCTGCAAACAGCATCGACGACAGGATGTTGACATGGGCAAGGCCGCCGCGCAGATGCCCGATGACGGCCTGCGAGAACTCGACCAGCCGGAGGGTGATGCCGGCCCGGTTCATCAGTTCGCCGGCCAGCATGAAGAACGGAATGGCCATCAGCGGGAAGCTGTCCATGCCGTTATAGACATTGCGGTAGAGCAGCACGATGTCGCGCTCCTGGCCGTTCAGCCAGAGCAGGATGGCGGGCGCGGCGATGAGGCCGAACATGACCGGCAGGCCGAGCATCAGGAAAACGAGGAAAAGCGGCAGGAACAGTCCCAGCATCATTCAGCCCCCAAGGTGGTGCTCATCGGAATCGGCAGCAGTCGCGATGCGGCGCCGAAGAGGCTTGCGACGCACCGCAGGATCAGTTCGACATTCACGGCAAACATCACGGTCACACCGGTCGCAAGCGATGCCATCATCCAGCTTCGCGGCACCTTCATCCATTGCGCAAGGTCGAGCGACACGGGGATGCTGAGGGACGGCATGGTAAAGCGTCCGCCAAGTCCTGTTACCTCGTTCCAGCCGATGCGCAGGCCCCACCACAGGACCACTGCGGATATGAGGAGAAGAACAAGGTTGAGGATGGCTGCGGGCAATCTCGGAAGAACGGAGACGACCAGCTCAATGCTGACGAAGCCGCCGCGGCGGAAGGCCGTCGGCGCCATCAGGCCCGTCATCCAGAGCATGAGGAAGCGGGAAAACTCCTCCGTCCACGGCAGGGCGTTGCCCAGGCCGTAGCGGAAGAGAACCTGAACGAGGATGACGATGACCATGACGCCAAGGCAGGCGCCGCCGAGCCACCGGCCGATCGTCAAAAGGGTGGCATTCACTCTGCCAAGATGTCCGGCAGCCGCCAGAAGTAGGTCCATTTATTCCTCCCGGGCGCTGTCCGGCTTCTCCTCCGAAGCCGGATGCGCCAGCTTCATGCCATCTGAGCGAAGCGTCCGAAGCTCCCCTTCGAAAAGCAGAGCGGTTCACCCTCCCGGTGTGCCGCCCGCAGGACACGTCCGAGAAGGATCGTGTGGTCGCCGGCATCATAGCGGTCGGCGCGCGCGCATTCGAAGCGGGCAAGCGTGCCCCTGATCACCGGCACGCCTTCGGAATTTTCCTGCCAGTCGATGCCGTCGAAGCCGCGTCCGCCGCGTGTGAACCGGGCGCTGAGTTCGTTCTGGTCGGCGCTGAGAACGTGGATGACGAAATGGTCTGCGGCCGTGAACAGTTCATGGCGGCTGGAACTCTTGGCCGGCGACCACAGGACCAGGGGCGGATCAAGGGAGACGGACGCGAAACTGTTGACGGTCATGCCCGAGGGACCCTCCGGCCCGGACACGGTGACGACCGTGACACCCGTCGTGAAACTGCCGAGTGCGTTGCGCAGCGACCGGGCGTTGGTCGGCTCGGGTATGAAGAGATGTTCACCGTTCGAAGTGGCAATATTGGCAGCCATCATCACGCGACCTCCTGTCCTGTCGCCAGAGTGTAGAGTTCAAACCAGGTTTGCCGGTCCATCTCAATCCTGGCCGCTTCCGAGATCCGCGAAATGCGCTCGAGAGTGTTGGTGCCGAGAACCGGGAGGATCCGCGCCGGATGACGCAGCAGCCAGGCAATTGCTGCCGCACCCGCATCCGTTCCGAATGTGGCGCCGAGCTTTTCCAGCGCGGCGGTCAATTCGCCGTTCGATGCCGAAAAGAGCGCTCCGCCGCCGAGCGGCGACCAGGCCATCGGCGGGATCCTGCGTTCCTGCAGAAAGGCCAGATCCCCGTTGGTGAAGGCCTCGGTGGCAACCAGGCTCATTTCGATCTGGTTGGTCGCAAGCCGCGTCTGCATGGCCGATTGCAGCAGCGAGAAATCGAAGGGCCTGAAATTCGAGACGCCGACGGCCCTGACCTTGCCGGAGGCGACCAGCGCGTCAAGCGCCGATCCGGTTTCCTCGGGATCGATCAGCGGGTCGGGGCGATGGATCAGAAGCAGGTCGACACGATCGGTCGCAATGTCGCGCAGCGAAGCCTCGACGGAGGCCGTGATGTGGGTACGGGTCGTGTCGTAGTGCTTGACGCGCGCGCTCGCATGGCGGCCGGCAGGCGCGACGATCCCGCATTTGGTGACGATCTCGATCCGCTCGCGCAGATGTGGCGCTGCGCGAAGGGCGCCGCCGAGAATGGCCTCGGCGGTATAGCCACCGTAGATGTCCGCCTGGTCGATCGTGGTAATGCCCTGTTCGAGGCAGCGCTCGATCTTCGCCTGAACATGCACCGGCGACGTGTCGGCATCGTCGCCGATCCGCCACATGCCGTAGACGAGGCGGCTCAGGCTCAGGTCGGGGGAAAGGGAAATGCGGTCCATTAGCGGCGAACTCCTATGCCAAGCGGGGTTGCCGGCGTTTCATCGGGAACGCGGCCGTATTCGTGCGGGAGAGAGCAGGTCTTGAGCTGAGGCAGAACCTTCGTGCCGAAATGCTCCGCCTCGTCGAGATGCGGGTATCCGGACAGGATGAACGCGCGGATGCCTATTTTCCGGTAGGCTTCCAGCTCGCTGAGGATGCGATCGGTGGAGCCGACGAGGGCCGCGCCGCAGCCGGAACGGGCCCGGCCGACGCCGGTCCACAGGTTCGGCTCGATATAGCCGAACTGGTCGGCAAGTTCGCGGGCGCGGGCCTGATGCGAGACGCCGAGGGAAATGCTGTCATGGGCCCGGTCGCGGATAAGCTTGCCATATTCGTCGTCGAGCCGGGAGACGAGATGCTCAGCATATTCGCGGGCTTCCTGCTCCGTGTCGCGCACCACCATGTGGACGCGCAGACCGTAGTCGAGCGTGCGGCCATGGGCCTCGGCGCGAGCGTGGGCGGCCTTCATGCGGCCGGCAAGCGCCTCGCGGGTTTCCGGCCACATCAGGTAGACGTCGCATTGCGCGCCGCACAGTTCGAGCGCATCGGGAGAATAGCCGCCGAAATAGAGAAGCGGGCCGCCATTCTGCTGGTAGGGCCTTGCCGGGTCCGTGGAAACGCCCTTGAAATTGTAGATCTCGCCGTCATGGTCGATCGTGTCGCGGGTCCAGGCCTGGCGCAGGATCTCCACCACTTCATGGCTGCGGCGGTAGCGATAGGCGCTGTCGGCGGTCTCGCCGGGGAAGTCCGAACTGATGACGTTGAGAGTGAGGCGGCCCTTGAGCATGTGGTCGAGCGTGGCGACCGTGCGCGCCAGCATGATCGGCTGCATCTCGCCGCAGCGAATGGCGGCCAGGAAGTTGATGTCGCTGGTAAGCGGCGCGCAGCCGGCAACGAAGCTCAGCGTATCCTGTCCGACCTGATAGGAGGACGGGCAGAGAATGTTGCGGAAGCCATGCTTCTCCGCCGCTTTCACGATGTCGGAGCAATGCTCGAAGCTCGAGCGCAGCGCGCCGTCGGGAACGCCGAGATAGGCGTAGTCATCCGAGCAGAGCGCCGCGAACCACGAAACTTCCGCGGCGTCCAGATCCGCCGATGTCACAGGGACGATGCTCATAAATCTCCTCCGGGTGCTGCAATTTCCTCTTGCCTATCATCCGCATTGATGTAGATCAATAGTGTATCAATTTTTCCTGCGCAGCGTCGCGACGGTTTCGAAGCCATGAATCAAACGAACGGAAGTCTGCCGATCTATCTCCAGATCACGGAGCTGCTGGTGCGCGATATCGCGGCCGGCCGGCTGATCGACGGGGAAAAGCTCGCGCCGGAGCGGGACATGGCGGAAAAACTGGGCATCGCCGTCGGGACATTGCGCAAGTCGCTTGCCGAATTGCAGGCGCGCGGACTTCTGGAGCGGGTTCAGGGCTCGGGCAATTACGTCCGTGCAATCAGCGATCCGCAGAGCGTCTATTCGATGTTTCGGCTGGAGCTTCTGGGCGGCGGTGGCCTGCCGACGGCAGAAGTCCTCGATGTCACCCGGCTGGAAAAGCCGGCAGAGTTACCAGAATTCGGCACGTCCGCCGAAGGGCACCGGATCCGCCGAATCCGGCGGCTGAGCGGCAAGGTCGCCGCGCTGGAGGAAATCTGGCTCGACGGTTCCTTTGCCGATGTGGTGACGCGCGAGGATCTTTCGGAATCGCTCTACCTCTACTACCGGACGCGGCTTGGCCTGTGGATCGCGCGGGCGGAGGACCATGTCTATCTGGACAGCGTGCCCGACTGGGCGCCCGAGGTCTTCGCCCTGCGGCCGGGAGCCCCCATCACTCATGTCCTGCGCATCAGCTATTCCCAGAGCGGAACGCGGGCCGAAGTGTCCCGCACATGGTTCGATCACGATGTCGCGCGCTATGTGACGCGGCTCAAGTAGAGAGCAGAGAGGAAGACAGCCTTGACACCCAGTTACGGTATTATCGGTTGCGGCATGATGGGGCAGGAGCATCTGCGCAACATCGCATTGCTGCCGGAGGCATCGGTCGCCGCGATTTTCGAGCCGGACCCCGCCATGCGGGCGCTGGCCGCCGAAAATGCGCCGGGAGCCGTGCTGGCGGACAGCATCGAGGCGCTTCTTTCGGTGCCGGAGGTGAACTGCCTGCTGATTGCCAGCCCCAACCATCTCCATGTGCCGCAGATGGAGGCGATTGCGCGGATCCGGCCGCTGCCGGTCCTGGTGGAAAAGCCGCTCTTCACGGCACCTGCCGATGCGGCGAAGCTGGAAGCGCTGCGCCGTGTCTATCCGGCGCCCGTCTGGGTGGCGATGGAATACCGCTACATGCCGCCCGTGGCACGCCTCATCGAGGAGGCGGATGCCGTGACCGGCGGCATCCGGATGCTGACCATCCGCGAGCATCGCTTCCCCTTCCTCAGCAAAGTCGGCGACTGGAACCGGTTCAACCGCAATACGGGCGGCACGCTGGTCGAGAAATGCTGCCACTTCTTCGACCTGATGCGCCACATCCTGCAATCGGATCCCGTCCGGGTCATGGCGTCCGGTGGCCAGGCGGTCAATCACCTCGACGAACGCGTCGGCGACGAGCGGCCGGACATCTGGGACAATGCCTATGTCATCGTCGACTTCCAGTCCGGCGCGCGCGCCATGCTCGAACTCTGCATGTTTGCGGAAGGCGCGCGCTATCAGGAGGAAATTTCCGCGGTCGGGCCGAAGGGCAAGATCGAGTGCCTGGTTCCGGGGCCGGGCCGCTTCTGGCCGGAGCACCTCGGAGAGCCGCCGGTCGCACAGGTGATCGTCTCGCCGCGCGCACCGAAGGGGCCGAAATTGGTGAAAATCCCCGTCGATCCGCGGCTGCTCGATGCGGGCGATCACAACGGATCGACCTTCTACCAGCACCTCCGCTTCCAGCGCGTGGTCATGGGATTGCAGGATGTCGAGGTCACGCTCGACGACGGCTTGTGGGCCGCGGCAATCGGCATGGCAGCCCAGCAATCCGCCATGACCGGGCGCGCGGTGGAGTTCGATCGCCAGAGCTACAAGGTGGCCGTCTGATCTTGGAACTGTACGCATGACCGCGCAGACCGGCCAGACGATCGCGGCGGCTGCGACGGCAAAGTGCCACATAGGTGTCAAGCCAGGACGATAGGAGCTAGTGCCAGGTCTCGATGACCGGTCCGATCGGGCCCATCATCGGGATCTGGCCACAATTTTTCCGGAAGGATGCTCCTGTCGCTTGGCATTTCAGGGTGTCGACGTGATCCACGGTGTTCCTGCAATGAGCGAACCGGTACGAGATTGCCGCCTTGAGCAGCGCCTACGTTCTATTCCGCCGCGAGACCTTCCTTGCCGACCATTGTCGCCATGCACCGTGACGGTCTTGCGCTTTCGACGGACACGACCCCGGGTCAACGTCTGCCGACACCGTCGCCGATCCCCAGTCCAAGCAGGGCACGCGTTGTCTTTTGCTGATGCAGAAACTGCAGCCGCGCGACGATCATTTCATTCAGCGGCGCGAGGCCGGCCGCCCTATCAGCCAGTTCGACGCAGAGATTGCCGCGATCGCCCGCTCCCGCGGCGCGGCGTTGGCAAGGCGCAATGTCGCGGACTTCGAAGGCACCGGCATTGCCATCACCAATCCCTGGGACCACCAGCTCCCGTGATTTCGCATCCCCTCAAGCGATGTGAGCGTTGCAGATCGCCAGCGTGCTCGGGATTCTGGCGGGTATCTGTCCGGCGTTGACGAGGCCGGCCTCGCGTCAATCTGGAATGCTGCTCATCACGGCCATTTGTTGCGTTCTTGAAGTCCGCTATTTTGCGCAAAACATCCCAACGCTCAGGAGGACTCATGACGAAGCATCGCATCTATTCGGTCAGCGTCGCGAGCGTCTATCCGCATTATGTCGCCAAGGCGGAGAAGAAGGGGCGCAAGTATGGCGTCGGAGCGATGGTGGTTTCCCAGCGACCGTCCGAAGTCGACGAAACAATCCTCTCTCAGTGCGGCACGCTGGTGGCGCTGAGGCTGACCAATCCGACGGATCGCGGACGTGTCAAAGGCGCGCTGCCGGACAATCTTTCCGGGCTGATGGACTTGCTACCTGTTCTACGCACGGGCGAAGCCATAATTGCTGGAGAAGCCGCACGGCTTCCTGTCAGGACCCGCATATTCCTGCCCCCAGAGGAACACCTGCCCAAGAGTGCGGATCCCGATGTCGCTTCCGCATGGAAAACAAGGCGCGTGGCCGAAGGGTACGACAGGGTCGTCGCGTCCTGGCGTGCCCAGAGCACGATCGCAGTCGCGCGTAACCTTGAAATCGAGAGACATTTGGTTCCGGACTTGGCTGAGGAACAATCGAACAATGATGCGTGATCCCGTAGCTTCCAGCACCGTCGTATCTATCGGGTATGGCCAAGCCACAGAAACACTAGAAGTCGAGTTCCTGAATGGTGGCATTTATCAGTACTACAATGTGGGTCAGGTCGTTTACGACGAGTTCCTGACCGCCCCGTCCAAAGGGCAGTACCTCTATCTCAACATCCGGAATTTCTATCCGTACTCACGGGTGGGCTGATGCATGCCGACAGCGGTGTCCCGTCCGGGATCGCCCTTGACGGCAAGGGCGCTATCGGCAACTTTAACTTGAGGAATCTGTTGGGGGGCCTATGTCTACAATTGAAGAGAGTCTGCGGGCGATATCAGAGCGCGTCAAATCACATTCCAGCACCATGGCAACCGAAGAGGCAGTGAAAACGGCCGTCGTCCTGCCGTTTCTCCGCTCCCTTGGTTACGAAGTATTCGATCCCACCGAGGTGATACCGGAGTTTACGGCCGACGCTGTGGGCAAAAAGGGCGAGAAGGTCGACTACGCGATCAAGATCGACGGCGAGATCCGAATCCTTATCGAGTGCAAACCGATCTCGGTAACACTGGAAAAGAAGCATCTGGACCAGCTCTATCGCTACTTCAGCGTGACGAACGCCAAGTTCGCCATACTGACGAATGGCCGAACTTTCAATTTTTACACGGACCTCGAAGCTCCGAACAAGCTTGATACACGCCCCTTCTTTGTTTTTGACGTCACTGATTTCAACGCTGGAATCGTGACCGAGCTGCGTAAATTCGAAAAGGCCTCTTTCGACGTATCTGCCATTCTCGCGACGGCCGAGCGACTGAAGTACACGTCCGGTGTCAAGCAAGTGATTTCCAAGCTTATCGAAGAGCCTTCCGAAGACTTCGTACGGCTCGTCGCCGGAAACGTCTACGAGGGCAGGATCACGGCCCCGGTAAAAGAGATGCTGACCGGAGTGGTTAGGACCGCCTTCCGTGACGTGATCATGGACTCGGTTAAGAACCGACTTTCCAGCGCACTTGCCGACACCGAAGAAGTCATTGAAAGGATCGACGAACCCGTCGAGGGAGAGCCCGAGGTCGTCACGACCGAAGAGGAGCGTGAAGGGTACATGATCGTCAAAGCGATCGTCCGAGACACGATCTCACCGAAACGCGTCGCTATGCGCGATCAAAAGTCCTATTGCGGCATCCTGGTCGACAACAACAATCGCAAGCCACTGGCAAGGCTACACTTCAATCGTTCGGTCAAGTACATCGGGCTTTTCGATGGTGAGGCGGAGGAGAGACTCATCATCGACTCTCTTGATCAGATCTACGACCACAGTGACCGACTCAGGGCTACGGCGACGAAGTACGCAGGCGAATAGCGTAGGGCCAGCCGGTACCTCCCAAAATCGATACCTGTGAGAACGCTCCGCCAGGCTCTCTGGCGGAGTCTATTGATCGAAATTGCCCACCTCTTGGGTCCTTGTGGCACTTTCCTCCCGAACTCGCTGGCCCCAGGCCCAGCGAACTAGCGGCCGCCATACGCCATGGCAGATTTCGCACCACTCCGTCATTTCAGCGTTTAACACCCGATCGAAAGAAGCGAATTGCTCCCCGTTCCTTGTACAGTCCGATGGTCAGCGTGGCCGATGCCGCGATTTCCCGCACGTGATCACCACATTCCAGCCTACCCAAAAGGCGGCGTGCCTCTTTTGGGTTGGGCGCATCGATTTCAGTATCTTCCAGGCGCAACCGGACACGCCGGGAGGTCACCCAAACGTTCAAGTAGTCTGGACCTTTCCAGATAATAACTGCGATGAGACCGGGCCAGGACGCAGAAAGCAGGTCAAGAATCTCGGTCATAGAGCGAACCAGCGCCGTGAATGGTTGTCCCCATAAACTAGCCGCAGGCAGAGACTGTTAAATGCGAAACCCAGAATCTTGAGGTTTTCTGGCGTTTCGGTTCGCAGATCATGATTCGTGAGCTGTTAAATGCGCCGGCCGCACTTTTTGAGGCGTCGCCGGCGACCGTCCGGAACATCGATCACAGCGACGCGTCGCCCTTCGGCGATGCTGGCTGTTGCCATAGCCAGTCCTCCTCGAGCCTTGGTGCGGGACAATTCCCCTGGCAGCGGATCTCATTGTTGAGACCGTTCATGTCGAAGAATGTCTGCTCGTCTCCGACATGAATGACAAAGCGGCCGCGCTGATAGGGGTCGTTTGCGGGAGGGGGCGAAATCCTACGCTAAGGCTTTGGCCAACGATATTCTCGGGTGAGATTGATGTGTTCCCAGCCGAGGGGTGAGACATGGGCCAGCAAATCGGGCGGCAGCAGTCTTCCTGCGCGTTTCTGGCTGGCGACTACCTCTCCCAGCTTCATGGTGTTCCAGAAGATGATGATCGCGGCGAGCAGGTTCATGCCGGCGATGCGGTAATGCTGGCCTTCGGCTGAACGGTCGCGGATTTCACCCCGGCGATGGAAGCTGATTGCCCGCTTCAGCGCATGATGCGCCTCGCCTTTGTTGAGCCCGATCTGGGCACGGCGTTGCAGCTCGGCATCCAGAATCCAGTCGATCGTGAACAGGGTTCGCTCGACGCGGCCGACCTCGCGCAGAGCAGTATCAAGTTCGTTCTGCCTCGGATAGGAGGCGAGCTTGCGTAAAATCTGGCTGGGCGCGACGCTACCGGCCGCAATGGTGGCAGCGATGCGCAGAATGTCAGGCCAATTGCGCTCGATCATGGCCTGGTTGATCTTTCCGCCGATCATAGTTCGCAAATGGGCTGGCGCTGACGAAGGATTGAATGCGTATAGCTTTTTGGATGGCAGATCGCGGATGCGTGGAGCGAACCGATAACCGAGGATAGCACAGGCGGCAAACACGTGATCGGTGAACCCGCCTGTATCAAAGCGCCAATTCCAACTCGGGGCACCTTATCCGGCGCCACCGACCGGAGTGATCACCTTGCCCGTCCCGCCGCAGTCTGGGCATGGTTCGGCGTCGAGCCTGCCTGTTCCCGCGCAGCGGCGGCAGATATTTTCGCCCGAGCCGGGCGTGCCGGCGGGAACCTCGTCCGGATTGGATGAACTGGGCCGGGTATTGGATCCGGTCGTTTGCTTGGGCTTCTGAGTCATTACGCTGTCCCTGTTTCCTCCGGTGGCGCCTTGCAAGCCCGCTCTTCGTTACCTTGGTGTCAGATAGCAAAAGCGACCAGATCATCGGAGCGATCCAGCGAAGGAGCCGCGTCACGCGGTGTTGCTGACCTGAGGCAGCACCCGCCGTATTGCCGCCACTGTTCTCTTGCGCATCGGAGGACTGACGACGCCCCGGATTGCGAATTGGCACCTAGTAATCCCTCAGGCGCCAAATTGTTCCTGGGCAACTGCTTTGCTGCCGCATGCCGGCCGGCACCCACGCTCGGAGCTCTGGAAGGGAAATGGTCGGGGCATCGGTTCTCGAGCTGGCGCCGGCCGCTACTAAGGCCGGAAAAGTCGCTTCAGCACGAGATGAACCGGCAGATAGGCAACCGCGGGAAGCAACACCATGTAGAGCCCTAGATAGGTGCGCGGAGACAGCACCTTTTGCGCCTCCGGCCCCGGGCCGATCCCGTGCACCCAATTGATGTTCTTCTCGGGAGGAGTGAGCCAGTAGCTCGCGAGAAGCACTCCCCAGGCGAAGACGGTCTGCGCCTTGAATGCCCGGCGATCGTAGCCTTGCCGCATCAGCATGAATAGCATGAGCACCGGCAGGAAGAGATGAAAGCCGGATAGCAACCGCATGTGCGCCGGCTCCTTCGGATCGAACATATAGGCGGCGAGCCCGATGAACCTGCCGCCGGTGAGGAAGTCGACACACCAGGCCAGTTCGAGCGGCAGAACGCCGACCGCCATCATCGAATAGAAAAGCCGAATGCCTGTCCAAAGTGCAATGAGCACCGCAAAGAGGGCGAGATCGGAGAACCAAAGGAAATTGCCGGCGCCGTATCGCAGCCAATAGAAAGGCGCGAGGACAGCGACGAACAGCGTATATGGCAGGGTGATCCAGAGCGGATAGGCTGGGATCGGGTCTTTGCTGCGCTGTTTGGCTATCATCGCTCGCCTCGGTCGCGGAACCGGCATCAGCGGCGCCGGCAAAGCCTAACTCCGCAGCCGCAGGGCTGTTCCCGCGTCGGACGGCCCGCGTCGTCGGAGTCAAACGGTTTCGAGCGCTCGATACGTTCGCCTCCCGGCGCTCAGGTCTCGCGTTTTGATTCCGGACTGGTCGTGCTGCTTCCGGTCGTCGTTCCCGCGCCGGTTGTTCCTTCTGTTCCTGTTGTTCAGGTTGGGGATCTTCCGCCCGCAGTCCAGCCTTGCTGGCTCACGCGCAGATTATTCTGCACGTTCTTAACGCCTGAGACTTCTTCCACGCAGTCTTCGGCGCAGCGCTTTTGCTCCCGGCTTTCGACGGTGCCGCTCAGCGTGACCTCGCAATTGCTGACGTGCACCTCGATTTCCGAGGCATCGACCGAACGGTCATCGCTAAGCCGCTCGCAGACGTCTTCGCGGATGCGTTCATCGGATCGCTGGTAGCCTTTCGGCCCCCGACCACGATATTGTCCGAAGCGCTCGCTGCCGGGCTGTCCATAGCCACCGCCATACATCCCGCCGCGATATCCCTCGCCGCCGTATCCGCCGCCGTGCCCGGCGCCATATCCCTCGCGCCCATAGCCGGCGCCGTATCCGCGGCTGAAGTCACGGCCGTAACCGCTCTCCCCACGACCAAAGTCCTGATCTTCAAAGACCGCCTCCGTACTCTCGCTGCCGCCACCGTAGCGCTCGGCACCGAAGCCCCGTCGCGATCCGTACTCACGGCCATATCCGCCCATCCGCTCATTCATTCCACGACCGCCATATTCTCCCCAATGAGCCCTACCGTGGCGTTCGCGACCGTAGTCTTCGCCACCGGAAGAATAATCGCCCCAACGGCTCTGGCTGCTACGATAGCCGGCCCTGTCGTCTTCGAAGCCCCGGTCGGAGGAGCCGTAGCGTCCCCTGTTTTCATCACGGTCACGGCCGTACTCGCGACGATATCCATAGTGCTCGTCTCGGCGATTTCTATCGTTGGCCATCTCGATTCCTCCCTAGCAATCGGGAGCTCAGCTGCGATGCCAAGCTCCGCGCTGCGTAGAACCAGCGGACCGCACGGCTGTTCCCTTGTGCTTGTTTCTTTACAAGCGGAACAAACAACTTCGGAAGCGATTTTGATTTGAGCAGCCGACGAGAGTTGGCCCGCTTGCACACCCGAGTGTTCCGATAAAGCATCGCAAACCGAGAAGATCCAAAACGGTGAACCTGGACTCGATGATATTCTGCCTAGGTAGCATCAATGCCGATTTAACATTCGGCGGCATAGCAGACATGGCGGCCGGCGGCACGATACGCACCGGGCAATTCCATCAGCGCGCTGGCGGCATGGCAGCCAATTCGGCTTACTTCATTCATTGCTTGGGTGTTCCGGTGCAGCTCCTCGGGCGCGTCGGCGACGACCACTTCGGCAAGATCGCTCTTAATCCGTTGCGAAAGGCAGGCCTGCCACTCGACGGAGTCTCTATAGCCGAAGGCGAATTCACAGGCGTTGCCGTGATTGCCGTTGCGAAGGATGGAAACAAAACGATGCTGTCGGCGTCGAACGCCAACAACAGCTGGCCAAAAGAGGCCGTTGCCGCAGTCGTCCAACGCATCATGCTGGCGCCCGATGGTTCGATGCTCGTTGCCGACTTTGAGGTGCCCCGGTCAGTTCTGGAGGCGGCATTCGACGCCTGCGAACGCAGAGGCTTTGACATCGTTGTCGATCCAACATTCCCGGAGGAGATGAGAAAGCCAGACTTTTCGCGGCTCCGTGCCATCACTCCCAACGCGCAGGAAGCGTCAGCGCTCGTCGGCACGCAGGTCAGCGATGAGGCGAGCGCCAGGGAGGCAGCCCGGGTACTTAATGAATGGGGCGTTGATATTGCCTGTCTCAAATTGCCTGAAGGCGGATGTATTGCGGCGAAGGGAAACGAGCTTTTTACCATTCACGCCCCGAAGGTCGAAGTAGTTGACAAAACCGGGGCGGGCGATGCGTTCGTCGGAGCCTTGTCCATAGCCCTGCTGAGGGGACTGCCCTTTGGTGAGGCCGCTCGATGGGGCGTTGCTGCTTCGAGCATATCGGTCAAGCGAAGCGGGGCTCAGGAATCGTTTCCCCCTGCAGAAGAATTCAACCGAATGCTTGAGGTCGTCAGAGCGGCGGCATAACCGCGGGCGGAATTTCGGGGATGCGGCGAGCAGATGCGTTCAGAAGTGAAACAAATCGTGTCCTCCGACTGTTAGGAACTCATTCGATGCCGGGCAAGGGCCCGATCGCAAGCCCGCAGCATTGGCGAAGGCAGCCAGGGCCCGCCGAGGTCTACCCATCAACGAGTTGGATTCAGATCGTGGAGGCACCATGTTGACCGAAGCACAGAAATTGACGCTGGAGCAAAGCGTCCGTGACGTTCTGCAGGATTTCGACCAGAGCGGTGCCGCCTTTACGACGCCGATGCTCATCTCTGCCCTTAGAGAAACCGATATGGCCGCAGACGAGCACCTGCTCGACGAGGCCGATACAGAAGCGTTCATCACCGACATTGTTACACGCCGACGCGACGAACTGGACGGAGGTCCACGCCAAATCGTTGTGCTGGAAGTCGATCCAGAGCAGAAATGGGGGTTCAAAGATGCGTAGCGGCGGCTCTCGTCGCAACGGCTGGAAGGGGCGACGCCAGAACACGATAACGTGGTCCCCACCACCGCCTGCACTTTGAAAGCGAAGGCCAACGAACACGATTGCGGACGACTCTCGCGAGCGAAAGGTTTCCTACAGCGGCAATCTGCTGTGAGAAGTCGAGGATGGTTATGGCCACTTGCACCGTTAGGTTCTTCAATGGAGAAATAGGATTTGGGTTCATTACGCTATGTAAAGAGCTACACGGCGTTAGCCGTCCGCCGCGTTTACGTCGCTGCCAGGTGCTCCTCAGTGAGGGCAAGGTGATCCATACGTGCAAGATAGCACAAGCGGTCGCGCTTCACGTTTCAGAGCGCCCCGAAGACGAAGCTCGCGCGGAACATCGCGACGTTGTAGCGATTGGGCTGTTCAAACCGGAAACGATCGAATGGCAGCCATTGCGCGCGATCCTTCTTCAGACAGCACCTTGTCCCCGGACCAGCGGATCCGTGCGGCCCGTCTTGAACGCCGGTCGCTGCAAAGCCGCAGCAGCACGTTCACGTCGGCGGTGGCCAGCGGAACGATAGCAAGCCTGATCACGACGGCGGCATTGGCGCTGCTCGCTGGATTGGAGGGACGGAACGTCTTTCAGCCAACCAATGCCACGAGCCATTGGTTTCAGGGCGGAAATGCCGGCCGCGTCAGGGTCGCAGACGCGAAGCACACCTTGCTCGGCTACTGCACTCATCATCTGTCGGCGATCTTCTGGGCTCTGCCCTTCGAAGCATGGCTGGCGGCGGGCCGTTCCAGGGAACCGTCGTACTGCGGAAGGCGGCGCTGACCGCCGCCGTTGCCTACTTAGTCGACTACCACCTGGTTCCGAAGCGGCTGACCCCCGGTTGGGAGACCGTTCTCTCGAAGGACTCGATTGGAATGACCTATGCCGCACTGGCGCTGGGTCTGGCGGCGCGAGCGATGCTGTCACACATATCGCAACATCGGCCTTGGGGCAACCGCAGCATTGGCGACGAAAAAGAAATCGACCTGAATTCCAGGGCCGAGGTCATACCGGTTCGCGCTGTGTCAACGTGCATGATCAAAGGCAGATCGGCCAGCGACTCGTGTGAGACCTTTAAGCACGCTCCATGCTCGCGACCATTGCCCAGATCGCCCGGCTTAGGGCAACTTGTCCGACGGGACCACACCGAATGGCTGTTCCCCCCATTCCAGGATCAAGGCGGACCGATGGACCGACCGTTCTTCGGAAAGCCGGCACTGCATGTCTCGCCTTGAGTGGATACGAACCACGGGCCCACCAATAGTTTCGGCGGGAATGTCCGAGCGGTCAGTGATTGTTCGGCTCCTGCATCCATTGCGGAATGTCTTGCTTGGCATGTAGCACGCGCCACACATCCACATGATCTGGCTGGTCGCGATAGAAAATGAGATAGGGATATCGCTTCAGAGAGACACTCCGCAGGTCAGGCAATCCCAATTCGTATGCATACCGCAACGATCCGGCCTCAGGATGGCTTGCGATCAAAGCGTACGCCGCTTGAAGTGCGTCGATGAATCCGAGGGCGGCCTCGGTTCCTGCTTCGCGTGCATAATAGTCAATGGCCGCCTCGACGTCGCTGCGCGCCAACTGCCGCAGGATAATAGTCTTATTATTCACTTGGTGTGCTGACCACGAACTCGATCGCGCAGACTGGTGAAATATTCCGCGTCGACCGGCTCAGTTCGCGCGGACGAGGCTCCGTCAAGCAACAACCTGCGTAACGCGAGGCGATCCTGATCTCGACGTATCAACTCCCGAATATACTCACTGCTTGTCCCATAACCCCGTCCGGCGACTTGCTCATCGACGAAGCTCTTAAGATGGTCCGGCAGGGAAATGTTCATTGTGCCCATGCAAGTGACCATACCGGCCTTGGCAAAAATTGGCAAGACCGCTCGCTTCTCTTGAACCACGAGACCGACGTCGCGATGCCGAATCGCGGTATGGCAGCAGGTTCCTGTTGATACATTATGCGATCTTCTCGGCCTAAAACATGAACATCCTCGCAAGAAGCCGTGCACACGGCTCGTGAACAACGGCGGCCTTCGACCCAAAGTCGCGTTCCCGAGAGCATCCGGAATTTCGGGTGCCAGCCCGCACAGCAGAAAAGTATTCGCACGCTTTTGGCTGAGACACAGATATTGCGTCCGGGGCACTGTCGGCTAGCGTCACCGGCTAATTTAGTTTTGGCTATATCAATTCTCCCGCTCGCTAACCCACGCCGCAAGGCTTTGGACCAGGCTGACAACGCGCTTTCTGACTTTCGCGTCGCGAATTCGTTCGAAGGCTTTGTTCAGGGCCAAGCCCTCGTCACTGGACACAAACTCGGTCAAATCATTGTGCGGAATCGGCTTGGCGGACTCGTCGTCCTGACCGCCCGGCATGTTCCCGAAAAGTACGAGGGTGCCACTTCGAGCACTTTGGCAATCGCTTGAAGCCGGCTTGCTCCGACCCTATTGGTCCCCTTCTCGTACTTCTGCAACTGCTGGAATGTAATCCCGAGCGCCTTGGCAAGGGTCTCCTGGGTCATCTCGATCCAGAGTCGGCGCATACGGATTCGGCGGCCCACGTGAATGTCGATGGGATCAGGTTTCTGCCTCTCAGGGCTATGAGTGAACACGCATTACCCCCTTGGTGTTTGTTGATTTCCGAGCCAACGCCCGCCCGCGTGCCTGGATCTAAAACTCCTGCCGGCGGGCACCTGGACAATCTCTCCGTGGGCGCACGAGCATGCTTAAAACCGCAGCACGAGGCCCAGGATTGGCCCCTGCTGAACGGCGTCGAACACGAACCCGTTGTTGCTATAGTCCACGCCCAGTGCGCGGTAGCCGGCGACCGCCGAAATCGTGTCACTGAACCGGTAGCCGATCGCCGCGGCGACGTCCCAGTCGAGATCGGCGCCACCGGCACCGACGAGCCCCCAGCCTGTCAGGTAGATTTCGGATGTCAGCGAATAGATTCCGCGAAAGCCGGCCAGACCGTCTACCCAGGTGGCATCATCGCTTCTGGAGCGCCCATCGAGAAGCCTGCCGCTAAAGGAAAGCTGGCTTTCGACCGACCATACGCGCAGACCGCCCACCACGTCCAAACGCGCTGTCCCGCTTTCGAAGACAGAGTACCCCGCACCGAGCAGTCCTGCGAATGTTTCGGATGCGAGCTCAACGTCCGTCGCGAGAACACCTCTTGGTGTGCCCGCCTGCCCCGAAATCTTTGTATACATCACGTCAGCGAAGATGCTGTACGGGCCGTTGCGGGCTTCGCCTATTGCCATCGCACCGAACTCAAGATTATCGAAAATGTCGCTGAAACTGGCATCGACATCCACCGCCGGCAGCCCGAACTGGGCAACGTCACCCGACAATCCGGCCGCCCAGAAATAAGGGGCAAAGGAAAAGGTCCATCCGCTATCGGTGGTCGTCTGCTGAAGCTCCGGCGTCATTGGGGAATATATTTCCGCAGCGTTGACCGTCCCGACAACGAGGCACGCTCCGATTGCCGCCACAGTACAGGAGATGCAACTGTTCATGATTTCTCCCTATAACGGTCGCTGTTGCGACCAACCTGTGTTGGTGGTCCGCGTTCAACCCGCTGAGATGGATTGGCGCTGCGCCTCGACCGCACTGTTCTGACACCGATCTGTGTGACACAGGAGATCGATGATTTGTTTTTCGCAGCCGCCACGAACAGCGCCGTCGCGGCTGCATGCACGCCAACACAGATATCAACTCACCTTCGTCACTGGCGGTATCGTCCAGGAACCATCGATTATGGATGGATTGCTTTCGTTGGGCCAATAAAGGCGCATCATGAGGATGAATTTTCCCTTGGGCGCCGGAAGCCAGTTCGATTCCTTGTCCGCTCCCGGTGACTCGTGCTGGATAAGCAGGTCGATCGAGCCATCGGGGTTCGCCTTGAGTGGCTGGCGCGCACTGATTGAGTAGCGATTCAGTGAATTGTCGACAAAGAAGTAGTCTGCATCATACATGGTCAAGGACCAGAAACCCGAAACGGGCGGCGTTAGGCCTTTGTTGAACGTCAGAACGTACTTCTCGGACCCGTTATATGCCCGCTTAATTACTCCGCTGCCGGACTTCAGCGAGGTTGGGTAAATCGCATCCTGGGGCCGGTTAGCTCCAAGACCGATCGCGGTAACCAGGGCACGCTGGATATAGTTGGTGCCGTAAATACCGGTCTTCGTCGTGAAGCCCCAGCCATCAATATCCTGCACGTCCCCGTCGCTGAATTTGAAGTGCATCATGATGCGTGCGAAACCGAGCTGCGGCACCCGCTTCAGGAAGGCCGGGTCGAACTTGGTCTTGTCGAAGTCCTGGCCGGGAACGATCCCGATTTCGGCGAGCTTAGCGACCATGGGCGCATCCGCATCGGTCGGCGGATTTCTTTTCAGGAGCTCGGCGAAGAGGGTGAAGTACTCGACGGCGTCCATATTGTTGACCTGCTCGCGAACGGCGGTCTTCATGTCGATCGCCGGATCGACCTTGCCCTTGGGTGGAGCCCAGTCCTTCCCCCATGCGCTTAAGGGGTAAAGCTTCACTTCATCCTGCAGCTTATGAACTTCGGCGTAGTCCTCCGGGGTTCCCGTGCAATAGATGCGCCCAAGCAGCCACACGATGCTCGTCGGAGACCTGTATTCGGTCACACCCTCCGGAAGCGTCCCATCCCACCCAGGGCCGGTCACCACGAACGTCTGTGGGCCCGTGCCAGTGGTGCGCTTTCCGGGAACGTCGAACACTGTCGTCCAGCCATCCAGCATTGGAAACAGGGCATAGCGGTCTTTCAAGTCCGGCAGGCTGACGACCCAAGGCTCATTTCCCACATCGAAGAACGCGGTCGTATAGAGGGTATCGGCATTGGGCGCCGTCACGTCCCGGAACTTGGCGTCCGGATACTGGCGCAACTTGATCAGATGCCCCATGGGGCCCCTGCTTCCCTCCGCTTCGGCGACGTTGGTAATCACCCGGCGGGTCATTTCCATCGTTACCAGAGGATAGGCGTAAATATAGGCCTCGACAGCCAGCGCGAACTCGTCGAGTCCTTCCGGAAAATCGGCCACCAACCCGTCTCCGGCCATCGCCGGCGAACCGAGAGACCCAGCCGCCAGCGCCCCAAGACCGGCCTTCGTCAAGTCACGACGTGTAATATCCATTCTGTCCCTCCAAAGAAAAATTGAGTTGCAACGCAACGCGTTGAGTTCAGTCGATGTAAACGACGACGTAGCGCCCGCCTTCTGGTTGGTAATAGACCCCGCCACAACGCCATACCACGACACCGTTCACGCTGGTTTTGACGCAACCGGCTGGCAGAGTGGCGGCATACACCGAGGAGCGGCGGATCACTCGACGCGTCGTACGGCGGGCGACGCCAGCCACACTTCCCGGCGTTATTGGTCGGCCTATGACTGCGTGCGCCTCCGACACAAACGGGCCGAACGGCGTGGGAACAACGTTGTCCACCGCAAGCAGCGCCAGACCAACGATGGCGATTGAAAGGACCTTCAACTTGCGCCTCTTCATTGCGCCGCCTCCAGTGAAAGCTCGCCAGTGACGTCGGCATGGTGGTGTTCAACTTTGTTCGCGGCGGCTGGCGGCGCGAATTTAAACTGTGCCGTATCGATCGCGTCCGAATTCCAGTTGCTCAGTCGCAGCGTGTATTGCGGCGCCCCGGTCATCCATTTGGTCGTGATGACATACTTGAGCGGTAATGGCTTGCTGCCCTTGCTGATCCAGATTTGCCAGTCGACGATATCGGTCCTGAAGGCGAGATGATCGCATTCGACGCCGTTGACGAAGGCCGATCCGACGACGGTTCCCTCGGTGACGCCATCAGTGAGGACCCCATAGGGATCACTTGCCAGCAAGTCCGCTCCCGGAGCGTCCAGTTCGCTTGTGGCGCGAAGTTCCTCAGTCGCATCTTCAATGCTGCGGCCTGGACTTTGCAGTTGGGCATAAGTATTTGTGATCCGATCATGGAGCGATATCGTGGTGCCGTCGAATATCACCTCCGCCTGGGCAAAGGGCCCCATTCGATTCATCCGGAACCCCTTCGCGCGATCGAGTGCAATGGAGCCGGATGCGCTGTACTGAATCTTCTGGCCATCCAGAGTGACGATTTCCTGATCTGCATCGTAGTCGACACTAAGAGTCGGCATCGACCTGAGTTTTTCGCTCATCGCAGCCAGGATCCTATCGGCTTCGGGATCAATCCCGTCTCGCGCTGAGGCCGGCCGAGCGATCGCGCTGACTGCGAGCATGGATATCAGTGCGTACGAGCGCCATGCCGTACCAAGCTGTCTCATTATAGGTCCATTCATTTGCTCACCTGCCGCCTGCAACTGGTCGGTCATGGCGCGCCGTCCGGAGTCCGCATCCGGGTCTATTGCTTCTTGGGCCCGGGACGGCGCATGCGGGAGCACGACGGCAATCACGGTGGCCGCCAATCCCGTCGCGCGACGCCTGGTCCAGGAGACTACATCGGCATGCACGTTCTGTTGCTTCATCTCGCTCACTCTCAGCTAGTGGGATTCCGGGATGCATCGCCAATGTCTTGATCGGAGGAGCCCTTCAGTCGGAGTTTCCCAAGCCGGGCTTCCACCCTCCCCGCCCTTCGAGGGCTTCGCCGATTTCGGCGACGAGGCAATTGATAAGCTCCTGCCATTCGCGCTCCCGCTCTTCACGCAGCACCCTGTCGGACTGCAGAACCTGGGCGAGCGCGTGCTCGGCTTCCGCGAGCTCTCCGCACAGATCGAAGAAATCCTCGCTCATTCTCATCAGACGGCGGATCGCGAATTCGGCCCGCGGGAAGCGACGCGCCGCCGCTGAAAAAGCCAGCTCCTCGCCCTTCTGGTCGTTGATCCAGGTCATCGCCCCTCCGATAAGCAGGCAGCCTATGCGGAGTTTCGGTTCGTGCGTAGGTGGAGGGCTGTAACTTACGTGATCATCTGTTGCGGCCGGGTGCCGCGAGGCGCTCGCCATTTTGCCGCCGCCCTATGGCGCGCTGCAGTCGATCGACGGTTGTCGCTGTTGCACTTTACACGCCTGATCTATAGTTTGTGGCTGCTAGATGCGGCTTTCGGCCGAAGGGAACGGCCGGCACAATTCTCGCTTTTCACGCACGGGGGTGTCGTGATTTACACTGCAGCATCGGACCCGGAAAAACCGCAGTCCACGGACGCCAGGTGTCTGGCCCAGCTCGCCCGCATCCGGCAGAGCGCGGATTTCGATGCGACCGAGCGCGAACACCGCTTTCTCCAGTATGTCGTCGAGGAGACCCTCGCCGGCCGCGGCGGTCGGATAAAAGCCTATACCGTCGCCGTGGAAGTGTTCGGTCGGGACAGTACGTTCGATCCACAGAACGATCCGATCGTGCGCATTGCTGCGAGCCACCTTCGCCGGTCCCTGGAGCGCTATTACCTGACGGCCGGGAAGTCCGATCCTATGGTCATCGAGATTCCCAAGGGCGGTTATGTCCCTATCTTCTCGGAGCGAGCCTCGCCTGAGCCCGCCGCGGCCACAATGCTGCCTCCGGCTCCAGGACCGATGGACGCCTTCTCGGTTTCAGCGGTTCCTTCCTCTGACGACGTTCGCGCCCAGCTCGAGCGGATAGTCTCGAACCCGGAATTTCACGGTGGCGGGCGAGGAACCGCGCTCCTGCGCTATATTGTCGAGGAGACGCTTGCTGGCCGAGCCGAGCGGATCAAGGGCCACTCTATCGCAACCGAGGTCTTCAAGCGCGACGAGAGCTTTTCGCAGGACGACCCGGTCGTGCGGATCGAAGCGGCCCGGCTGCGGCGGGCGCTCGAGCGCTACTACCTGGTCGCGGGGCAGACCGATTCGCTGCGAATAGAGGTCCCCAAAGGCGGGTACGGGCCGACGTTCAGATGGAACAATCTCGTGCCTTCCGAAGCGGACAGGGCGTCGGTTCCGAATATGTCCGAGCCAGCTCCCCTCAGAAGGCGGCGGTATGGGGCATTTCTGGTCGCAGGCGTCGTGGCAGTCGCGGCCGCGATCCTCGGCTACTCGATGATCGGTCGGTCGGGACTGCTTTCCGCCTCACCAGCAGACGCTGTTCCGGTGCCGGATGGTCCCACTCTCGTGATCGCGCCCTTCGCCAATCTTGGAGAGGGGCCGAATGCCGTCATCTATACAGATGGCCTGACGGAGGAACTCCTGACCGCTCTTCCCCGCTTCAAAGAGATCAAGGTCTTCGGTCGCGAGACATCGAAATCGCTGCCGCCGGACGTGGACGTGTCGCAGGTCCGGGATGAACTGGGCGCGCGGTATCTACTTGCGGGCGGCGTGCGGACATCGGGCAGCCGCATCCGGGTGACCGCCCGACTCGTCGATGCCTCCGACGGAGTGATCCTGTGGTCGGAAGACTATGACGACGATCTGAAGTCGCGCGATCTGTTCGCAATCCAGTCCGATGTCGCGAGCAAGGTGGCGACCACCGTTGCGCAGCCGTACGGCATCATTGCCCAAGCCGCTGCCGCCATCCGCCGCCAGACGATCTTGGCGCTTATCGGTGCACGCTGAGGTTCTACGACTACCGCGCCGAGCTAAGCGTGGAACGTCACGCCGAGGTCAGGGCATGTCTCGAAAGCGCGGTCGCCCAATATCCGACCTATGCGACTGCCTGGGCGATGCTGTCCATCGTCTACCTCGATGAGGAGCGATTCAGTTTCAATTCGAGGTCCGGCGCCCCCACTGCCATGCAACGGGCGCTCCACGCGGCGCGGAGAGGAACTCAGCTCGATCCCGGCAACACCCGCGGCCGTCAGGCGCTGATGACCGCATTGTTCTTCAACGGGCAATATGCCGAGGCGATGCGCACCGGAGAGCAGGCGCTTGCCATGAACCCTAACGACACCGAGCTCTTGGGTGAATTTGCGACCCGGCTGGCGATGGGCGGACAGTGGCGCCGCGGCGCGGCGCTTCTGGACCGGGCAATCGCGCTCAATCCGGGCGGAGGGGGGTACTATTACGGAGCTCGTGCCCTAGCGGCCTACATGCTTGGAGACTACCCGGCGGCGGCGGCCGGCATCAAACAGGCCGACCTCCAGAAATTCCCGCTTTTCCATGCCGTCGCCGCGGTCATCTATGCGGATGCCGGGATGCCAGACGAGGCCCGGCGAGCGGGCGAGACGTTCATGCGGATGCGCCCTGACTTCATTCACAACATTCAGGCTGAACTCACGACGCGAAACTACACGCCGAAAGATCAGTTGCGCCTGGTTGCAGGGCTTCGAAAGGCGGGCCTGCCAGTACCGGAGGGCGTTGAGGCCGCTATCGCGCGTGCGGCGAACGATGCACGGCCGCGCTAGAGGGTCACGATAACTACACGTAACTACCCTGATGCTACGGGCGTGCCGCTCTGCCTTCACCTAAACTTCGTGCATCGGCCGTGGGGCAGACTCGACCGGAGGATGTCGCGTTTCGCACGACGCACTCTTAACATGGGGATACCAGTGACCAGTCAAAATCGCCTCACGAAACACTCCGGATTCTTCCGGCTTTTTCAAAGCATGGTGGTCTGCGGAACGTTCGTGGTTATGACTGGATGCGGCGGGCATCCCAAAGGCGTGCTGACGCCTGTCGCCGAGGGCACGCCTGCGACGAGCCGCGTCGATATGCTGATCACCACCACCCGTGGCCGTTCGGAGGTGGCCGGAGAGATGTTCACGGGCGAACGAGCGCGCGCCCCGGCCTTCGCGAATATCACGGTTTCGATTCCGCCTGTCCGCAGGGTCGGCGAGGTTGCCTGGCCGAAGAAACTTCCGTCCAATCCGGCCACTGATTTCGCGACGTTAAAGGCGGACGAACTGACCAGGGATGGAGCCAAGACCTGGCTCAACACAACGGTCAGGAAGAGGCCAGACCGCAGCGTGCTCGTCTTCATCCACGGCTTCAACAACCGCTTCGAGGACTCCGTCTATCGCTTCGCGCAGATCGTCCATGACTCAGGAATCAAGAGTGCGCCTGTGCTGGTGACATGGCCGTCGCGAGGCAGCCTGCTTGCCTATGGCTACGACCGCGAAAGCACCAATTACACCCGCAATGCGCTAGAATCGCTCTTCCAGTATCTCGCCGCAGATAAAGAGGTGAAGGAGGTATCAATCCTCGCACACTCGATGGGGAACTGGCTCACGCTCGAAGCTCTCCGCCAGATGGCGATCCGCAATGACGGCCTGCCGAACAAATTCAAAAACGTGATGCTTGCGGCTCCGGATGTCGATGTCGACGTCTTCCGTTCGCAGATCGAGGACATGGGCAGCCAGCATCCCCGGTTCACCCTGTTCGTATCCCGCGACGATCGAGCTCTCGCCTTCTCTCGCCGGGTCTGGGGCGACATTCCCCGGCTCGGTTCGATCGACCCGGAGGCCGATCCCTACAAGCAGGAACTCGCGGACAACGAGATCAACGTCATCGATCTGACGAAGATCAAGGACGGCGACGGCATGCATCACGGCAAGTTCGCCGAATCCCCGGAAGTCGTGCGGCTCATCGGCGCACGCATCTCCGAAGGTCAGTCTCTGACGGACAGCCGGTTGGGCCTCGGGGACCATCTCATTGCAGGAACGACGGGAGCCGCCGCGGCAGCCGGCAGCGCTGCCGGCCTCATCCTCGCTGCTCCGGTCGCCGTCATCGATCCGCATACCCGAGACAACTACGCCCACCACGTTGGTTCGGCGATGGGACAATCGGGTGGCAAGCAGAAGGTGGCCGTGAAAGGCTGCGGTGCGAGACAGTCGGCTGAACGCGATCCGGCGTGCGCGCCGCAAAACTAATTTGGTTTCGTCCCGGGGAACTCGATTAGTGCCTACCCTAGAAAGGGAGCAGACAGTTCCTGTCGATGTATTATGCGATCTTTTCATCACAGAACGGGAACGTCTCCCTGCTGCGCGCGCGTTGGGACAGCTTCCTCTATACGCGTTGCGCGCTCTGATGAAGGCGAGCGCAATCACGGTTCGTGTCGTCGCGGGCGGCAACGATGAAGGGTGCGGTCAAGCGGCTGCATTGGCGAAAGCCTCGGTCACTTGGACGGCCGCTTCCGGGGTGCATCCCCAGCGGCTCCCAAATATGGCCGTCGAGATCCTCGAAGCAGCGGCTGTACATGAAAGCCCTATCCTGCGGCTTTTCGCGCGCCTCGCGTCCACCGCACGACCGTCTTTTCGGTGATCGCATCCACCGCCTCGCGGCGATCCGGATCTCAAGAAGATCCGCAGAAGCACTGAGCCGACTCTGGGAAGGGTTTGATGATCGAGGCTCTGACCGGGCTTGTCGTCGTCATCGCGCTCGCGGCCTACCTGGTCGTGACGCTTCGTGCGGCCGGAACGGTTCTTCAATACCTTTTCCCGCTACCAGAGCTTTGGGCTAGTACCCGGTCATCTCCAGGTAGCCCCTCCCACTGACACTGCCTTCAAAGGCAATCGGGCCCTCCCAATACGGTATGGACGTTGACATCCACGCATGGTCGTTCAGAGGCTGGGTTGTGACGTCAAAGCCGCGACTGGGAATCTGGACGTTCCATGAAACGGGAATTTGACGTCCTGCGACTTTGGCGGTTCGCACGGGAACGATCTTGAGAGCTGCCGCGGGTAAGGGGTCCGGTCGCCCATCGGCAGTGATCCAAGTGGCGGAGGTAAATCCCTCTCCTTCATTTCTGAGACGGAAGCCCATGAGCTTCTCCCCTGTATCGAGATGCAGCGAGAACCAGTCCCAACCGGTCTGATCTTCCGCAAGCGGCTGCGACGACCACTCGCGGTCAAGCCAAGCTTTCCCCGTCACCTCGACATTCCCGGTCGGTAGCGAAAGCGAGCCGGTCACCGCATAGAACGGTTGCGAATAGTAGTAGCTGGCCTGTCCCTTCGCTGATTTCAGCGAATAGCCGTTATCGCCATGCGACACCAGCGGGCCCGTGGCCAACAGGCGGAGTTCGTAGCCGAATTCCTCTGCCGTCGCAGTCAGGCTGAGATCGGCCAGCTGATCCGCTCCTGGGACGGCATGTCCCTTCATCTGCCAATCATCGATCCAGGCCGAGAAGGGCTCCGCGACAACCCCAGCCTGCCCCACTCCCCCGCGTGCAATACGCTCTGCCACGAAGTGGTCCCCTGAAGTGGTGACGGCCGCGTGACCCATCCAGAGTTGGGGGCTCGACCACCCGTTGACCTCCCTTGGAGCAAGCGCTGACCGGAAAAGGGTCCACTGCGCTCCGTATTGAGTCCCGTCGGGAGCTTCAAGATTGGCTGTTAGATACCACCACTCTATCCGGAAATCCGGATGTGGGCCGTGGTCGGCAGGGAACCGGAACAGCAGGCCGGGCTGCGGCTCCGAGAACCCTCCGGCAACCGAGCCGAGGCCAGCAAAACCCTCGGAGGCCGCTTGGCTTCCGGACAAGCTGGCCATTGTCATCATCGCAACGGCGATCGCAGTCGATCTAACGCTCATTGGCGAAAGCCTTCAGAAGATCCGACGGCGCGAGTCCCGCCAGCCGGCGAAGCGGGATCAGTACGGAAACGACCGCAGCGGCGAGCGCGACGAGACCGAGCCTGACCCACTCGTAAGGAAAGATATGCATCGGCAGACGCCAGCCGAAGGCTTCGACGTTCACCACCGCGAGAAGCACCCACGCCAGCGCCAGGCCGAGTGGCAAAGCGGCAATAAATGTCGCCAGCCAGAGCAGCAGCATCCTCAGAAGCTCGAGGAGAGCGAGATCGCGTCTCGTGACCCCCATCGCCCACACGGGTGCAAGCTGCGGGAGGCGCATGTCCGAAAGCGTGAGGAGGCTCGAGAACATAGCCAATGCCGCAACCCCAAGCGTGAATATATTCAACGCGCCAGTAACCAAAAATGTGCGATCGAAGATCCGCCGTGACTGTTCCTTCAGTGCCGCTTGATCGACGATGTTCTCTGGTGGAAGTCCGAATTCGTCCGAGAGGCTCGAACGTAGGTCTGCAACCTGTTCAGGCTGGACCCGCAGACCGTAGCGCAGGCGCGAGACGTGCGGGTAGCGAGAGGTCAGGGCGTTTATTCCGGCGATGACCTGGCCCTTTGGGTTCCCGTAATCCGAATAGACGCCCACAACCGCCGCACTCCAGTCGCTCGCCAATTCCAGCTGATCGCCGATGCGGAGCCGCTCCCGCCTCCAGAACTGTTCGTTGACCAACACCCCTTCACCGGACGCCACCAGATCCCAGACGTCCGGCCTGCCAACGATCAGGGGCCAGTGCTTCCTATAGGTCGGATCGTCAACGACACCGAAGATCTGCATCGGCTGCCCCCGGATCTCGGCGTCTATGCTGGAGATCGGCAACACCGATTCCACCTTGGTTGCGAGCCATGCCTTGAGCCTGTCTGCCTCGCCTTCGTTCCGGGCGGCAACGTAAAGCTCCGCGGCGAGACGTTGGTCGAGCCAGCCGACGAACGTAAGACGGAAGCTCGACACCATGGTTCCGACGCCTACATTTGCCGCCAGCGCAAGAAGCAACGCCATGAGGGCAAGGGAAAGTCCGGGGAGCTGCTGCCGCGCGTCGGCCCAGAACCATGTGACGAGCGCTCGCGAAGACGTCCACTGCATCAAGGTGATGAATCCGGAGAGCACAGCGGGGAAAAGTAGCGACGCCCCGAGCAGAAGACAGCCAAGCACGCCAAAGCCCGCCTGGAGTCCATCAGCCGACAGAAGAAGAGCTCCCGAGAGGGCTAGCAAAGCCGCTGCGGCCAGCACCTGAAACCGCCGCCCCGCTTCCGACGATCGCCCCCAGGTCTGGGGCTGGGCCGCCGCGAGCAAAGGCACCCTCATCAACCGCAACAGGCTGGGCCGACGAAACCAATGTTCCGGCCACTGCGATGGCGAAGCCAGAAACCCACCACTCCGGACGCAGGGAAAGCGTGCCGGGCACGCTGGCTCCGTAGAGTCCTTCGAGGGTTGCGGCCACTCCGGGTAGCAGCAGCGACGCGACCAAGTATCCAATGGCGACGCCGACCACCCCGGCGGCAAGGGCAAAAAGGATAAGCTCGGCGAGCAGCAGAACCGCAAGCGCACTCATCGAAACCCCAAGGCAGCGAAGCGTTCTGAACGTCGGCCGCCGTTGCTCGAAGGCGAGGCCGATCGTCGAGTACACTATTAACAGCCCGACAGCGAAGGCGAGAAACCCGAAAGCCGTCAAATTGAGATGGAAGCTCTCGGTAAGATGCTCGACGTCGGCTTGTGCATTTGGCTCGCGAACCGAGAGCGTTGGAACAAGCTTCCCAAGCGGCTCCAGACCGGGACGTTGGTTTTCGGCGATCACGATCCGACTGAGCTCGCCCTCTCGTCTCAATAGCCGCTGAGCCAAGCCGATATCGATGAAGGCAGCCCCGTCTAACATCCGATTCGAAACATGCAGCGCGAGGTCGGTCTGCCCTCGGATTTTCTCCACTGTTCCAGGAGAGACGACTATCATGCCCGGAGGCGTGATGAAGGAAAGCAAGTCCTCGGCATTTCTCAGGTCGACGGTCTGCGTCTCCGCGGGCATCGTCAGTGGCTCTATCCCAATCACCCTTAACCGGGTGGCTCCGAACCGATATTCCCCCTCCAAAACTGGCGACACGTTCCAGCCCGCCAGTCTGAGCCGCACGAAGACGGATTGAGGAATCGAGCGGTCGTTTGGGGAAACCAGGTTCGCCAACCCTTTCTGGTCGAGCACAACCGCGGCGCGGGCGTAGCTCGCGCGGGCTTCTGCATTGATTGCCTGCACTCCGGACCACAAGGCCGTCGCCAGTGCCAGGCCCGACAAGAGAGCGCCGAGTTGCAGCGGTCGTCGTCGCCAGTGGGACAGAAGTGCTGTGGATTCGGTCCACATCGTCATTCGATCCGCCCGCACCGCAGATGGACCTGCCGGTCGAGCCTGTCCGCCAGTCTTTGCGAGTGTGTCACCACGAGCAGCGTTGATCCAATTCCCTTCGAAAGCGAGAGCATCAGATCCAGGACGGCGTCTCCATTGGCCTCGTCCAGATTCCCCGTGGGTTCGTCTGCCAGAACCAAGCCGGGACGAGCGGCAAGGGTTCGTCCGATTGCCACCCGCTGCTGCTGTCCGGTGGAAAGCTGCTCGGGATATCTGGTCAGCAATGGCCCGATTCCGAGGCGCTCCACGAGTTTATTTTCCCACGCGAGATCGTGGCGTCCCGCAAGCTTGGCGTGGAAAGCGACATTCGCGGCCACGTCTAGTGAGGGGACAAGGTTGAACTGCTGAAATACGAGGCCGACTTCGGTTCGCCTGTAGGCGGCGCGTTCCCGATCGTTCAACTTGGAGATGTCTCGGCCCCCGATCTCGATCTCGCCTGAGTTCGGGCGGTCAAGGCCGGCTACGAGATGCAGGAGGGTGCTCTTTCCGCTGCCCGACTCCCCTGTCAGGGCAACGCTCTCGGCCGCGCCGAGATCGAGATTGATCCCTCTCAACACTTCAAGCCGCCCTTCGGCGGTCTCATAGGATTTCCTGAGATTGCGGAGAGTGATCACCATGGCGGCCAAGATTAGGAAGATTTCACATATGTAACTCTCCACGGCCGCTTGGAAAGGCCCACGGAGAGGAGATGCGAATGCTGAGCTCGTCGAACGTCAGGTCCTGCGCAAAACGGCTCGTCTTTCGAAGGAGACAAAGCTGTTTTTCCGGGGCCGCCTTAGCGCCTTTTCGGGAATGAACTTAGGGCCTAGGTCCTACACAAGCGGGCCGATGCCCAGACTTGAAGAATTCGTCACATGGCGTCGGGGGTGTCTCGTGAATGCGAGCGTTGGTACATCGTCAGCGCCCACTCCGTTCGAAGTTCGTCCAGATACAAAATGTAAACGTTACCGTCACTGCCCCTGACCTTAAAGTAGCGGTAGTCGGCGCCGTGCCACTGATCGATGTTTTCGGCCACTTCGATCTGCCGGCCGTTGAGGTAAAATCGTCGGAGCTTTTCGGCACCGCCGTCGTCCATAAAGGTTTCGACCTGAACTTGCATGGCGTGCTTGCTGTCCCGCGGCCGAAAGGCGCAGGACCGCGCCTCCTGCCGGTCGAACCGGAATCTCTCTCGGTGATTGGACAAATAGCTGAGGGTGGACGAGAAGAAAAGGTGCACGGCGCGCTGGCCTCGACGAGGCATTGGAACGACCTTCCGATGCGGTGGCGGAGACGAAGCCGGCGCCGACGCCCTCTCGACGGTCAGGAACGGTATTGGGACATGGTGAACGATATGGATTGGACGGGTCTCCTGCAGGGGGCGCTGCCACAGCTCGACCTACCCTGGCCTGGGTTCCGGAAGGTGCGGCGCCAGGTTTGCAAGCGCCTGAGGCGGCGCATGCATGATCTCGGCCTCGAAAGTTATGCGGCTTATCGCGCCCGCCTGGAAGCCGATTCGGCGGAATGGCGAATCCTCGCGCTCGACAATGCACACCCGGGCCGACCGGGAACGCAGCGCTAAACCAAGAGGTCAGCCAGCGTAGGTGCGAGACCGCGTGCCGTGCCTTCGAAGCTAAGGGGCGTGTTCGCCATTCGGGTTTGGCGCCGGCGCCTCTCTTGTGTCCCGAGGCGGATTTTCGCGTTCAACGGACTTTGGTGTCGATTCCTGAGGGTCGGGACGGCGGAGGGGCCGCACTTTGGGATCGCCCTTCTTGGGCCGAATAGGAACTTTTTCCATCATGGTACGTTGCTCCCGTCTTCCACAAGAAGAACGGCTCGGCAGAAGCAGAGTTCCAATCGAATGCGAGTATCTCAGCCTTGTGGGGCCCCCGACGCAGCCTCGCTCCGCTGCGGTTGGGCTTGAGCCCGCGCCCGCTGTAGCGGATTCATGGTCTCGTGGAGAGAGCGCGCCGCTCAGGCGATGAAATTCCAGGTGGTGGGCAAGCAACATAGCGCTGGTCCTCGGCAATTTCCCCTAACCTTGCGGAGCAAGGCTCGTGCGGATGCCGGCCGCGGCAAAGCGGGTCAACTGTATCTGAGTTGCCTCCTCGGTATAAAGAACATGAACAGCGCGACCGCTGGCCGTGAGCTTTTCAGCCTCGTTAAAGGCTTCTTCGAAACTGACGGGAATTGCGTCGGTGGGGGTGGAGAGATCGTCCTGTTCCAATACGTAGAACCTGGCGTTTCGGATATCAGTGGTCATCGGCACTCTCCTTTCGCACAACAATAGCTGGCGAGCGCGTTGGTTCCTGATGACAAGGATTTACCTGACGCTGCATGGACGGTGGCCAGAAAACCGCAACCGGCTCGTCGGCCTCATGTCTATCCGCCGGCGACGCATTGTCGATGATAACGTCTCTGGCGGAGGTCGGGTCCTCCTTGTTCCAGGTTATACCAAGCCCGATCTTGAGATCGTCGCCACGCACGCACTCAGCTCGAAGTTTTCTGAAGCGTTGGCTCCCACCGACAGCTAACTTCGTCCGACTGCAGTTGCAGACGATAGATTATGCGATCCTTTGAGCACGGAACGCGAACATCCTCGCAAAGAGACGGGCAAGATTAAACCACGCGCGAGACTAAAGGCGATCGGTGGCCGGCCGATGCGGCGCCGTGGCGCCGTGACTGTACAATCCCCTCGCCATGAGAGGAATCGAACCGTTTCGATGTTGCGTAATTTGTTTAATGGCATAGGACCTGTCGCGCTATTCGCTTTGGGGCCTGACAGTTCCGCCGGCGGCTCGCCGGGCGCCTTACCTGCCGCGGATGATGGCGTCTCTTCCGCCTGCCGTTGAGCGGAACCGGTCAATTCCGAATAATCGTCGGCTGAGAGCCGAGAGTTTATTTTACTGAACCGAAAACGGCTCCCGAAGTCCCTGAAACTTTCGAGTAGGCAACTGTTTCATCGAAGGCGAGATTCGGCGACCGAGGAGAGATCGAAAGCAAGCAGCTCTTCAACGCCTCGCGACGGTCGTTCAGCCATCTGGCGTCGCGGAAGACCAAAACTGTAGCGAAGATGATGTCGGCCCCGAAAAGCAGGCCTGGCATGGGCCCGCCTACGCCAGCCCGCCCTAACAAGGCCAGAGATTTAGGCGTAGGGCTTTTGGGGGCTGTTTACTTGTCGTCGTCGCGCCAGATACGCTCCATGGAAATGAAGGTAAAAGACGCCGACCAAGCAATCAGCACAAGCCCGTTTAACCCTTCCAGTCCGGCGATAATTCGCATGTCGCCCGTGGCGTAAACATCGCCGAATCCCATCGTACTGTAGCAACTCAGCGAGAAATAGAAGAAGTCTGTGGTGCCTGATCCTGCCAGCCCTGCAAGTGAACCAAATTCAGGGTGATAGTGCATCCAGGCACCCAAGGAACACGATCAGTTCGGTTCGTTTCGAAAGTAGCTTGCTGCGGCGCGGGGTCGCCACGCCGGTCATGATCTTAAAATGAGTAGCGCTTGTCACGACGACGAGCGCGGCTGACAGGAGGCAGACCCACACAATCCCTGGCACGTATCAACCTCGACATGGTGCTTGTCGCAGTCGTTATCGGCGCTCCTAAACGGGACCGTACCCAACTGGTTCAAGTACAATAGCAGGGAGCCCTAGTGGGCCGCGAGCTTATAACATGGTCCGCATGCGCGAGATCCAGTCATCTCGCATCGAAGCTCAAAATATCCGCATAGGGTCGTTCCTTCCGGTTCCTGCAGTGAAGCCAGATCAGACGAGGAGATGGTCGCCAATCGGGGGCCAGACCAAGAGAAGATCAAGTTTGAAAATCATTGCCGCATACAGGCCCTCGCACACGTAACGGGGTGATGGGCGGAGATTTCCGGAACCTCAGTCTCTTCTCGCCCCATTGCCAGATCGCGACAGTTGGGCGAAGTTCCGGCGATGTGGCTCGTGAAACTGATGCTTGCGCTGGCAGGGTCGTATGTGATCGTCGCGGCCGGCGTGTACTTCTTTCAGACTTGGCTGATCTTTCCGGCCGGCCTTGCTGCGCTCGGCCCCGACCTGCCGGCCAGCGTACGCCATGTCGAACTGCTAACGGAGGAAGGCGAGCGCATCGTTGTGGTGCGCCTGCTGCCGGAGCGGTCGGCAGCTGAACCACGGCCACTCTTACTCGGCTTCGGCGGAAACGCCTGGAACGCCGATGCGCTTGCCCTAATGATGCACCAACTACTCCCCGACTATGAGGTAGCCGCAATGCACTACCGCGGTTATGAGCCGAGCGGCGGCCGCCCCTCAGCCGTCGCCCTGTTCGACGATGCCCGGCAGGCATACGATCACGTTGCCGCAGAGACCGAAGCAGGCGTCGTTGCGGTTGGCCTTAGCATCGGTGCTGCAGTTGCGGTGGATCTGGCCGCTACCAGGCATCTGCGGGGCGTCATCCTTGTAACCCCGTTCGACTCGTTGAAGGAACTTGCCGCACACCACTATACCTGGCTTCCGGTGCGCCTTTTGCTGCGGCATCGCATGGAAACGGCGGAAACGTTGCGCAATCTCGACGTCCCGACGGCCATCATCACGGCCGACAACGACGTGATTGTTCCCGCGGCGCGCTCGGCACCCGTTCGCGAGGCCGCTCGCGACCTGCGCAGCGACATCGCTATCGCGTCTGGCCACAATGACCTCTATGGCCATCCCGACTTCGCCGGGGCACTGCGCGAATCGATCGCTGCGGTTAGTGACGATTGAGGTTAAAGGAAATCGGCCCTCAATCCGAAGCGCGTCACGCCAGCGATCAAGCGCCGCTGGAGGCGACTAGGCGGAGACCTGGTTGCCGAGCACGGATCGAACAGGACGGGTTCAGTTTCCGCCGGCCTTATAGCTGATCCTGTAAATCACCCCGTTCGTATCTTCAGACACCAGCAGTGACCCGTCCGGCGCTATCGCGATCCCATGGCGCCGTCGCGTTCTTTGATCTTTCGAAGGCTGGAACTGATCGCGATGCGCAGCATTCCAGCGAGAGATAAGGAACGGGAGGCGATTTCCGATGAGCGTGCGCACTTTCCGACGCGACACTATTACCAAGCCAGTCTTCAAATGGGCCTCGCGCATCATGCCGCCGATCTCGAAGACCGAACGCGACGCGATCGAGGCGGGCACGGTGTGGTGGGACGGCGAGCTTTTCACCGGCAATCCCGACTGGAGCAAGCTTCTCGCCAAGCCGCCCGCGAAACTATCCGCAGAGGAGCAGGGCTTCCTGGATGGGCCGGTGCGCGAACTCTGCGCGATGGTCGACGACTGGAAGATCAACTGGGAGCACCGCGACCTGTCGGGTGAGGTTTGGGATTTTCTGCGCGAGAAGAAGTTCTTCGGCATGATCATCCCTAAAAAATATGGCGGCCTCAGCTTTTCAAACACCGCACATTCGGAGGTCGTCCGCACTGTTTCTTCCTGCAGCGTCGTGGCCGGCGTGACGGTAATGGTGCCGAATTCGCTCGGCCCCAGCGAATTGCTGATGCATTTCGGCACCGACGAGCAGCGCGATTACTGGCTGCCCAGGCTCGCCGACGGGCGCGAGATCCCCTGCTTTGCCCTGACCTCGCCTGAGGCCGGGTCGGACGCGGCGGCGATGACCGACACCGGCGTCGTGGAATATGGAGAATGGGAGGGCGAAAAGGTTCTGGGCGTCAGGCTCAACTTCCACAAGCGCTACATCACGCTCGGCCCCATCGCCACCGTGGCGGGCCTCGCCTTCAAGATGTACGACCCGGAAAATCATCTCGGCCACGGCAAGAAGCTCGGCATCACGGTTGCGTTGTTGCCGACGTCGACGCGAGGCGTCATGTATGGCGAGCGACACATTCCGCAATTCACCCATTTCCAGAACGGTCCGCTTTACGGCGAGGACGTTTTCTTGCCGCTCGACCTGATCCTGGGCGGCGAGAAGCAGATAGGAAAAGGCTGGAAGATGCTGATGACGGCGCTCGCGGCCGGCCGCGGTATTTCGCTGCCGGCGCAATCGGCGGCGGCAGCAGCCATATGCGCGCGCGCCACCGGCGCCTATGCGCGAGTCAGGACCCAGTTCAACGTACCGATCGGCACGTTCGAGGGCATCCGGAAGCCGCTTGCCGATCTCGCCGCAAATATCTACCAGATCGATGCTGCAAGGCGGCTCACCATCGCCGCTCTCGACGAGGGACACAAGCCGTCGGTGATCTCGGCCATCATGAAATTCCATGCCACTGAGCGGATGCGCGATTCCGTTGCGAAGGCGATGGATATCCACGGCGGCAAGGCGATCATCGACGGCCCGCGGAATTATCTCGGCAGCCAGTTCAGGTCGGCGCCGATCGGCATCACGGTCGAGGGCGCGAATATCCTCACGCGCAATCTGATGATCTTCGGTCAGGGCGCGGTGCGCTCGCATCCTTACATGCTGAAGGAAATACTGGCCCTGTCGAATGAGGACGAGGCGAAAGGGCTAGACGCATTCGACAAGGTGGTCTGGCGCCATGTCGGGCATGTATTCGCTGCGCTCTGGCGAGCCTTCGTCCGCGGGTGGTCGGGCGGGCGCATCGGTCCGGCGCCGCCCGAAGCGGCGATGCCCGGCTACTGGAAACAGCTGTCGCGGCATGCCGCAACCTTCGCGCTGCTTGCGGATCTCTCGCTGCTGACCTTGGGCGGCGCGCTCAAGCGCAAGGAAATGATCTCGGCCAGATTAGGCGACATACTCTCGGAACTCTACCTGCTCGGCGCGGTTCTGAAGCGCTTCGAGACAGAGGGCCGGCATGAGGAAGACCGACCGATCGTCGACTATGTCATGCGCCAGGGGCAGGGCCGCATCGCGGCCGCCTTTGCCGGCGTGCTCGACAATCTGCCGTCGCGCTGGGTGCCATTCCTCGTCAGGTTGGCCGCTTTTCCCGCTGGCGTATCCGCTCCGGCGCCGTCAGACGCACTGACGAGCGCGGTGGCCGAGACACTGATGAAGGATTCGCCGCAGCGCGACCGGCTGACGCCAGACATCTACCTGGGTGAAGGACATGCGGAGCATCCGCTGAAGGATCTCGAGCGGGCTTTCGGGCTCGTCACCGCGGCGGCACCCATCGAAAAGAAGATGCGCGACGTGCATGTCCGTGACCTGGAAGAGGCCCGCGCCAAGAGTGTCATCAGCGAGGCGGAATTCGCGCAACTCGCCGAAGCCAAGGCGGCGGCGGACCGCGTGATAGCGGTCGACGCATTTCCCATGGAGGAGATCTCGCCGGTCGCCGCGCAGCATCGAAGAAAGAAGACGATGCGCGACAAGCGCTCGGCAGGCTCCGATGCCGCTCAGTGAGACGCGGCCTATTGGACCAGCGCCTGCCTCGGACCATCAACGCTCCTACAGCCGGGCGTCTTATCAGACGCGCAAAGGTCGCTGTAGCACTTTGAGTTGCTGCATGTCTCTTTTAAATTGAGATCGATTTAAGGAGACATGCGGTAGCCGCGCCTGAGCGCCCAGAGAAGCAGCTTTGCATAGAACCTTTCGCGCAGGTCCGCTGGGGCTAAAAGCCGCATTCTTTCGAGTGCCGCGCGCTCCTCCTGGTCGGGCTGACCTTCGCTCAAAGACGCAAGTACCGCGTGCGCGAGCAACCGCTTCGAGGCACTTGTATGCTTCAGATGTCGCAGTGCCGGGACCAGGTGCTGCTCCTCCTCTGAAAACTCCGTGTCGAATGGAAACGGGGCGCACCAATCTTGCTTGCGCAGTGGGAGAAGCGCTTCGGCTATGCGGGCGGGCGTATTATGGCGGGATGCCGACGGAATGCTGAAATCCTTCTCGATCTTGCCGGCGCATTTCGCCGTTTCGAGGAGTTCGTCCTGAAAGGCCGAATCGGTGATCGCCAGCATGGCTGCGATGCAGTCACGATCGGATTTTCCGCGCAGATCAGCAACGCCGTATTCGGTCACGACGACGTCGCGCAGGTGGCGCGGCAGTGTCGTGTGGCCGTAGGACCAGACGAGGCGTGATTCACGGCGCCCGCGCGCCTGGCGTGCCGCGTTGAGTGTGATAATGGAGCGCCCGTCTTGGAGCGCGAAGGCCTGGGCGGCGAAGTTGTACTGCCCGCCGACACCTGAGACAACGCGGCCGTCCGCGAGCGCGTCCGAAACGGTTGCACCCATGAGCGTCACCATCATCGCGTTGTTGACGAAGCACGCATTCACCCGATCGGCGCGCTTTTGCTCCTCGTCGCCGTAAAGTTCATTGACGAAGGAAATGCCCCGCATCTGGAAAAGCGCACGCTCCTCCTCCGGCAGGTCGCGGAGAAACCGGTGGAACGCGGTGCTACCGACAAAGAAACCGGAATGCAGGATTGCCCCGTCGGAGGCACGGCGCTTGAGAATGCGTTCCCGGTACAGATCCATGAAGCCGTCGACGAACATTTCGCTGGCGGCGTAGAGGCCGGTCTTGAAGGCTCCAGTCTCCCGCTTTTCAGCCTCGTTGTGCGGAGAGAGGCGATGCAGCGCGTCGGCGAAAAGCTCGGGCCGCCGCTGCCGGAGGATCAGACCGGCCGTCAGCGCATCGCCGAGCGAGCCGATGCCGATCTGCAGGGTTCCGCCATCCTTCACCAGGCTTGCCGCCTGAATGCCGATGGCGTGGTCGGCCATCGATACCGGCTCCCTCGGCACGACGAAGAGCGGCCGATCGCGATCGAGTCCGTCGAGAATGAGATCGAATTCGCCGGCCGGGAGCACCGCCTCGCCCGGCATGAAGGGCAATTGCGAGCTGACTTCGCCCACAAGCAGAAACGGCTCCCGCCGCGCCTTTATCTTCGGCAGAATATCGAGCGTGATGTCGGCATTGCAGGACACGCTGTACTCGGCGTCCGCGCCGTCGCCGCGCTTTGCCACAAGTTGCGCGAGCACGTTGATGCCGCGGTCGATGAGGTAGCGGCCGACATGGGTGTAATTGGCCGAGACGTAGTTCTGTTGGGCGATCTTGATCGCGAGCCAGCGACCGGCGACGAAAAAGAATTCGCTGACGCGAACGTTTTCCGGCAGCTTGCCTTCGCGCAGCGCCTTGGCGTACGCGATATCCGGACAGCCCGAGTATAGCCGTTCAACCAGCGGCTCGACGAAGCGGCGTTCCATGTCGCTCGACCAGGAAGGCTTTTCCAGCGTCAGCGCCGTCAATATCTCCAGATTGATCGCCCTGTCCTTGATCGCCCGTTCGAACAACGCATTGGTGATGAGATTGGCTTTGCCCAATCCAAGCGGAAGCCCGAGAACGATGCGCCCGTCAAGGCGCTCGATGATGCGGTCGGCGATGCTTTCGGCCTGTTGATGCTGGTCTGGCTTGCCCGTCACGGTTCTCCGCTCAATGCCTCCCAGCCCTTGTCGGGAGCAAACCGCGACCCGTGCCGCTGTTGGAACCGCTTGAGCGTCTCAACAATGTCCGCCGCACCGCGACTGCGCGCATAGTGCATCGGTCCGCCGCGGAACGGCGCGAAACCGGTCGCGAAGATCATCGCGGCATCGAGCGTCTCGTCATCCTTGACAATACCCTCGCGCAGACAGCGTACGCAGGTGTTGAGCATGGGCAGAAGGAGACGGTCTGCCATCTCCTGTCCGGGTGCGGGTGCCTCGGACGACTTTTTCGGCTTGCCCTTGTCGTCATAGACGTAGAGTCCCTTGCCCGCCTTTCGGCCGGTTTCGCCGTTTTCAACCTTCGCTTCGAGCCAGGCCGGAATGTCAGGAATGGGGTCGTCGAGCTTGTCCTTGAGCATCCGGACGACATCGAGACCGATGTCGAGCCCGACACGGTCGGCGAGCTCTATCGGGCCCATCGGCATCCCGAAATCCTCCGCCGCCCGGTCGATGGTCTCCTTGGGCGTTCCCTCGTCGATCATCACGAAAGCCTCGGTGAGATATGCCGTCAGGGCACGGTTGACGAGAAAGCCGGGCGCGCTTTTCACTCCGGCGGGCAACCGGTCGATAGTGCCGCAGAAGCCGTGCACCCTGTCGAGCGTTGCCGGGCTCGCCTTGTCGTGGGCGACAACCTCGATGAACTCCATCTTGGCGACCGGGTTAAAGAAATGCAGCCCGACCAGGCGATCCGGAAAGGCCAGGCCCTCGCGCAGCACCTCGAGCGGAATGCTCGACGTATTGGTGGCGAGGATGGCGTCCTCCTTCAATTTCGGCGCGAGGCCGTCGAACACCTTGCGCTTGACGTCCGTCTTCTCCACGACCGCCTCGATGACGAGATCCGCCTTGGCGACGCCTGCTCCCTCGAAATCGGGAACCAGGCGGTCGAGGGCGTCGCGCCGCTCGATGCTCGAATGAAGTTTCTCGTCGCAGAACTCCGCGGCGCGGCCAATCGCCTTGGCGAGGGTGTCGTGGTCGACATCGGCAAGCGTGACATGCAGTCCCCGCGCCGCGCACCAGACGGCGATATCGCCGCCCATCGTGCCCGCTCCGATAACGTGGACGTGACGAATGCCGCTTTCGGCCTTGGCGGCGTCCTTCAGCTTTTCGCGCAGGAAGAAGACCCGCATGAGGTTCTGCGCCGTCTCGCTCACAAGCAGTTCGGAGAAGGAGGTGATCTCGGCTCCTTGCATTGCCTTGGCATCGCCGCCATGCTCCTCCCAGAGATCGATGAGACGGTAAGGTGCCGGATAGTGCTGCTTCGGTGCTCGTTTTTCCGCCTCGGCACGAAACCGGCGGGCGGCGAGCCGGCGAGCCGGCGCGAGGCCGAGCAGTCCCGATTTCCAGCTGCCGCGATCCGTCTTCATCTGGCCAGCGACGGCGGCGCCCACTGCATTCTCGACATGGCGTTCCTCGACAACCGCGTCGACGAGACCGAGCGCCTTCGCTTTCTTCGCGTGCACGGTCTTTCCCGTCAGCATCATCGTCATCGCCTGGACCGGATCGATCAGCGCCGTCAGCCGGAACGTCCCGCCGAGCCCGGGATGCAGGCCGAGCCTTATCTCGGGAAAGCCCAGTTTCGCGTCACTCAAGGCAATGCGGTATTTGCAGGCGAGTGCGATTTCCAGGCCGCCGCCGAGGCAATAGCCATGGATCACCGCCACGGTCGGTATCGCGAGCGCCGCCAACCGGTCGATGATCCCGTGCGCCCACCGCGTGCGCTTTTCCACCTCGCGCACCTCGGTCACGCCTTTGAAGTCGCGGATGTCAGCGCCCGCGATAAAGCCGCCCCTTTTGGCCGAGCGGATGACGAGGCCCTTGGCGCCGATGCCCTCTATCTCGACAAGCACCGTGTCGAGTTCAGCGATGACTGCTTCCGAGATGGTATTCGCGCTTTCGTTGGCTCTGTCGAGCACCAGCCAGGCGATATCGTCCGGTCCCTTGCTCAGCCGCCAATGCGTGAAAACCTTCAAGGCGGTTCCCGGCCCGAACTCTTTATCGCGGCGGGCGAGCGTTTCCCAAACCGAGGTGTTTCCGGCCGGCATCAGGCAGCCTCCAGGAGCATGGCGCCGCCTTGCCCGCCGCCGATGCACTCGGTGGCTATGCCGCGCTTCAGGTCAAGCCGGCGGATCGCGTTGACGAGATGAAGCACGAGGCGGGTTCCGCTCGTGCCGACCGGATGCCCGAGGCTGATCGCCCCTCCGTCCACGTTGAGCCGGTCGCGTTCGATGTGCCCGAAGACGCCGTCGAGACCGAGCACGTCGCGGCAATATTCCTGATCCTCCCAGGCGGCGATGCAGGCAAGCACCTGCGAAGCGAAGGCTTCGTTGAGTTCCCAGAGATCGACATCCTCCCGGGAAAGCTTCCTGCGTTTCATGATTTCAGTCGAACACAATGTCGGGGCAAGCCCCATGATCGAGGGATCGAGCGCCGACCATTCACTGTCGACGATGCGGGCGAGCGGCGTAATCTGGTGCCTGTTCATCGCCTCTTCCGATGCGAGGACGACCCAGCAGGCGCCATCGGTGATCTGGGAGGAATTGCCGGCGGTGACGTTGCCGTGGGGTTTTTCGAAAACCGCCTCCAACTTCGCGAGCTTGTCCATCGACGTGTCCGGCCGCACGCCGTCGTCATGATCGTAGAGCACGCCGTGGCGGGAGATCGCCGGGATGACCTCGCCCGCGAAGACGCCATTGTTCTGCGCGCGCGCCAGGCGTTGATGGCTTTCCAGGGCATAGGCATCGGCAGCTTCCCGCGTGATGCCGAACAGATGGCCGATCACTTCCGCCGTTTGACCCATATTGAGATCGGTGATCGGATCAGTAAGTCCGCGTTCGAGTCCGACCACAGGCTTCGCCATCTCCGGTCTCAATCCCGCCAAGGCAGTGGCTTTTTCCCAAGGTGTCTTCGCCGCTGCACGGCCGCCGAACCATTCGGCCGCTTGCTGGCGAAGCACCAGAGGTGCATGGGACAGCGCCTCCGTTCCGCCAGCGAGAATGAGATCGGCCCTGCCAGCTTCGATCGCACGGAAGGCTATGTCGATCGACTGCATGCCCGAGCCGCAATTGATCTGGACGGTAACGGCCGTCATTGCCGCCCCCATGCCGAGCCTGAGGGAGGCCACGCGCGCCGGGTTCATCTCGTCGGCGATCACATTGACGCAGCCGAGAACGACGGTGTCGAATTCATCCGGAGAGAAAGGCTGGCGCATGAGAAGCGGCCGTCCACATTGAACGGCAAGATCGACCGGCGTGAACGGTCCCGGCTTGTTGCGCGCCCGCAGAAAAGGCGTGCGCGCCCCATCCACCAGGTAAACGGGGCGAGCAGAAATCGCGGCGGTCCGATTGGGAGATCGGGATCTGCCGGCCATCGGTACCCCGGGAGTGGCCGCCTTCGCCGTGCGACGCGGGGTCGTCGCTGCAGCGGAGTTCGGCGGCTGGGCCATCGCTTGGCTCCCACTAGACGGCGGGACGTCGAAACCGGATTTTCTCCAGGAAAGCATAAGAAAATCACGCGTCAGCCGCACGGGTTCGCGTCAAGGTCAAACGTTCAAAGCCGGGAATCGGTTCCGCAGCCGCCATTCACACGATTTCGCGTGGCAACAGGACCGGCGACACGTGCGCCGGGGCAAGACCGCGGCGCTGCCCAGTAGCCCGCGCCCGGCGAAGCCGTGCAGGGGCTTGAACACAAATTCCTGCTTTCTTTGCGCCAGCGCTTCCACGTTTTCGGTGCGGATCAGATGCGTCTCCGGTACTGGTCGCTCAGGATTTGACGCTCCCGGGGCTCTATTCCCAACTCTTTGTCCCAATGCGGCAGCGATAGCCATTCCAACAGCCGTTTGTCGCTTCGCGTGGCATAGGTAAACGGATTGGGCGCGACGTAACACGACCCGCGCGATAGGCCGCCCGGAGAGCGGAAAAGTCCTCGGACTGCCAGAAGAAATCGGTCGAGCGGTTGACGATGAAGCTCACCGCCTGTCCCTTGAGCAGCAGTTGCTGGCCGTCGCAGCGAAGCTCCCCGGGACAGCCCATCTCCGACTGCCAACCGCGCCGGCGCAACAGATCGCAGAGCAGCTGGAGTTCATTGCGAAATCTGCCTTGTTGCAACGATTCGGCATCATCGAGGATGAGAAACGAAAGTTCATTGGAGCATCGGCGATGATCGGAGGTCCGATTGCCGTGGCTTGATGGTCATGTCGTTGGCTACCGCCGGGCTCAACACCCCGGCAGGCGCTGAGCACTCGCGAAACAAGGACCCTCACCGACCGTTTCCCTGAAAACGGCGAGGCCTCGCCTCGGCATCCCGACGAGGAGATTGGCCATAGCAATTCGCGACTCTTACCGCAACGATGGGCGCTCCCGCTATCCTGACCGTGGCGACTACGTGAATGAGCGTTCGGGCAGGCCTGTTACGCGGGGTGCCCGTCCGGCGGACCGCATACCGGATCGGACATTTGGCGACGACGAAAACTGGAACGATTACGGCGGCACGGGTGTGCGCTACGGCGGCAGCTCAAGCGGCGGTTATGGCACAGGCGGCGCGGCCCTGGACTACCGCGACGTAGTCGGAAGCCGCTATGACTGGGAGAATCGCTACTCGGATGTCCGGCAAGTGTTTCCCGAACAGGGGTGTCATCGAAGGCGCGGGCCTCGCAATTATACCCGTTCTGATCAGCGCATTCGCGAAGATGTGAGCGATCGCCTGACGGACGATCCGCACATCGACGCGTCGAACATCGAGGTGACGGTCGAGAACGGAGAGGTCACGCTTTCCGGCACGGTCATGAGTCGGCCGGTCAAGCACCGCGCTGAGGACATCACCGAATCTATCTCCGGAGTGAAGCACGTCCAGAACAATCTGCGACTCCAGCGCAAAGCCGGTGTTCTCGTGGGTGCCGGACGCAACACCAGGACGCCGGATAGCTCGCCCGGTGGCGGAGGCAATCCCCCGACGATGTTCTAAGGCTCACAAGCCAAGTGTGCCCTAGGCCAAGTATGCCTGGGAATGAATCGGCGAGTGCCATAGCCGTTCATTGATTCAACATCGCTGCAACAGGGGAACATTCGACGTCCGCGGCGATTGGAGTAGGAGATCTCCAACGCAGCTGTCAGGAACGAGGAGGTCAGCGATGAGCACAACCGGACTCGATGTCTTCGACAAGACGCTTCAAATTACCAATACCTGGTTGGATGAAATAATGGCCGAGCTCGGCCCTGATCGGCAAGTAGCTTGGCATGTGTTGAACGCGGTGCTGCGCCCCCTCCGTGACCGTCTGCCGATAGACCTCTCGGCCCATCTTGCATCGCAGCTCCCCGTTCTGGTGCGTGGCACCTATTACGAACAATGGCAGCCTGGACATCAGCCGGACAAGGCTCGTTCGACGAATTTCTCCAGCAGGTGGGCGCCAAGCTCGAAAACATCCGCCCGGTCAATGCACGCGATGCGACGAAGGTGGTCTTCCACGTCCTCTCACGACACGTGGACCGTGGCCAGTTGGAAAAGGTGCGGTCTTCTCTGAAGGAGGACGTGCGGCAGCTCTGGCCAGAGAGCGCCCTGGACGATGCCCCCGGCAGGGGAACATCGGATCGTGGCGGGGCCGAGTAAATGTAGCAACGAAACGCCGCAGACGCGCGTACTGCGGCTGTGAGGGCAAGCTAATGGCCTTCTCCACTCCTGATGACGTCGAGTCTGTCAGAATCGGACCTCCTGGTATCGAGGCCTTTCTCGGCGTCCCCTCAGACGCGAGTGGCCTAGTGATCTTTGCGCATGGCAGCGGAAGCGGACGCTTCAGTCCTCGCAACAATCGCGTTGCGGCGGCGCTGAGGAAAGCGGGGTTGGCGACGCTCCTCGTTGATCTCCTGAGACCGGACGAGGAACAGGACCGCCGCAATGTCTTCGACATAGCTCTCCTCGCCAGTCGGCTGACGGCGGCCAAGCGTTGGATTGCCGAAATCTCCGCGGTGCAGCATCTCCGGGTCGGCTACTTTGGCGCGAGCACCGGTGCTGGCGCGGCCTTGCAGGCAGCTTACGCCGAGCCGGACGTGGGGGCGGTAGTGTCCCGCGGCGGCCGGCCCGATCTGGCCCTAAGCGTCCTGCCGGAGGTTCGTGCGCCCACCCTCCTCCTCGTCGGAAGTCTCGATGGGCCAGTGATCGGCATGAACGAGCGCGCCTTCGACGCCCTCACCTGCAAGAAGCGGCTCATCATTATCGAGGGTGCGGGCCACCTGTTCGAGGAGCCGGGCACGATGGATCAGGTGGTCCGACATGCGACCGACTGGTTCCTGGCCCATCTCGGCAACACGTCGAGAGGGACGTGACATCATGGTGTATTCTCAGCGAAATTTTGTGGATCGCAGGGATGCGGGACGGCAGCTCGCTGGCGTTCTGGCGAAGTACACCCAGTCGGAGCCTCTTATCCTGGCCCTGCCGCGCGGCGGCGTGCCCGTAGCTTTCGAGATAGCCCAAGCATTGCGAGCACCGCTCGAACTGATGCTGGTGCGCAAGATCGGCGCGCCCGGACACCCGGAATACGGCATCGGCGCCGTAGTTGACGGCAGCGACCCGCAAGTCGTTTATAACGAGGAGGCGATGCGCATCGTCAATCCTCCAGCCAGCTACGTCGAGACCGAGAGCCAGCGGCAACTCGCTGAGATCGAGCGACGGCGCAAGACATATCAAGGAAATCGATCCGCCACGCCGACCGAGGGACGCACAGTAATCGTCGTGGATGACGGCATCGCGACGGGCGGCACCGTCAAAGCCGTCTTGAGGGCGTTGCGCAAAGCCGGCTCCGGCAGGATTATCCTTGCCGTTCCCGTCGCCCCCAGAGAGGCGCTTAAGGAACTCAGGACGGAGGCTGATGAAGTCATCTGCCTGCAAACACCGGATCCATTCCGGGCCGTCGGTCTCCACTACCTCGACTTCGACCAGACATCCGACGAGGAGGTCATACGGCTTCTCAGAGACGCCCGCAGCGGCGTGGGTTTGAGCCGCTAGCGCCTTACTCCCGCCCACGACCCGCCCAGTTCAAAGAAGCCGAAGCCAAGCAGTCCGGTCAGGGGTATACCCCCCGGCCCAGTTCAGGGCGAAGCTGATGGCTACCAGGCATAGGATCGCCGTCGCCGTCGTCTCTCGCACGTGAAAATACGAGTAGTAAGCGCCAACGAGCAGCACCAGCAAAGTGCCTGCGAGCCACCACCGCTATTGGCGGCAAACGCTACGCCGTGATGAATCATGTTTCTTTTGCCTCTCAGACGCCCACTGGGAAGTCGTAGGGGCTTGGGACGTGTGGATGAACATGGTTGAGATCGAAAAGTGATGAGTGAGTTAGGTGTACCTAGAGGAGTCCTCAACGGGCCATCGAGCGGGTGCTGTCATGTCTTACGGCGATAGTGCATCTCGGCCCAAAGATGGAGAAGAGGTACGCCCAGGGTTAAACCGTATGAAAAAATGCGGGACGCTCTCTCGTCGATCATTTCCGTTGTCAGACCCGGAAGGAGGGCGTTGGTGGCAATTAGGGGAAGAGCCGCCAATGCAAGGCCACGCCAGAAGGTCTCTCGGTGCTCGCGCAATTCGGCTGCACCGTGCCTTACGAACGCTGCCGAAAGGGACACGAATTTCACCAGCGCAGTTGCTCCCATCCCAGTCAAGCTGGCGATGGCTCCGGAAAGGACCAGCAATTGCAGCATCCCTTTTGGAGTCTGTGGTAGGTCGAACAAGATGCTGGCCGGCAGCATGGGGATGGAGAAAAGGAGCCCAAACAGCGCTACAAGACCTGCGAAAATTATCCACGCAGCCAGAGCGACGGCCGGGATCAGCGCGAAGATGACGAGTTCGACAACATATAGGCTGCGACTCCATTTTTCCGAAATTGTCACCCGCCCCACCAGCGCCTCCCTTACGCTGCAGTAGTACAACTTGAAGGGGAATGATTGCAATGGGGTTCGCGAGGGGCCGATGTTCGAATGCGCCTGCCTGCGGCGACCCAGTGCGGTCCCCGGGTGATTGCTCCGCCTACCGGTCACTCGAGTCGAATGCCCGTATCCGCGTCGAAAAAGTGCACCGTCGTGCCGGCCATCGACACCGAAACATCCTGTCCCGGTTGATAGTCGCTCCGTTCGCGCAGCAGGCAGGTCAGTTCCTGTCCCGCGAAACCGATTTGAAGCAGTGTTTCGGAGCCCGTCGGCTCGACAACGATGAGCTTCGCCGGCGCGCCCTTGCCGCCGATCGTGATATCCTCCGGCCGAATACCAAACACGACTTTCCGACCGTCCGCGTTGGCTGGCATGCGCGACAGGGCGATCGAGGTGCCATCGAGCATTTCCAGCCTTGGACCCCCGGCGCTTCGCAGTGTGCCGGGTATGAAGTTCATGGCCGGCGAGCCGAGAAAGCCTGCGACGAACTGGTTCGCCGGCCTGTCGTAGAGTTCGAGGGGCGCGCCGATCTGCTCGACTTGGCCGCCATGCATGACGACGATCTTGTCCGCCATGGTCATAGCCTCGATCTGATCGTGGGTGACATAGACCGTGGTGGTGTTGAGACGCTTCTGTAGCGCCTTGATTTCGGCGCGCATCGCCACGCGCAGCTTGGCATCTAGGTTTGACAATGGTTCATCGAACAGAAACACCTTCGGGTCGCGCACGATCGCCCGACCCATGGCGACGCGCTGCCGTTGGCCGCCCGAAAGCTGCGCCGGCTTGCGGCCGAGCAGCGGCTCGAGGCCAAGGATGGAGGCGGCCTGATCCACCTTCTTCTTGATCTCCTGCTTCTTTATACCGGCCATTTCCAGTGCGAAGCCCATGTTCTGCTCGACAGTCATTTGCGGGTAAAGAGCGTAGTTCTGGAACACCATCGCGATGTCACGCTCCTTTGGTGCCAGATCGTTGACCACCCGATTCCCGATCCTGATCTGGCCTGCGGTTATCGATTCCAGACCGGCAATCATGCGCAGCAAGGTCGACTTCCCGCATCCGGACGGGCCGACGAGGATGACGAATTCGCCGTCCTCGATATCGACGCTTACGCCGTGCAGAACCTGCATCGAGCCATAGGACTTGCGCACCTCTGCGATTTGAACGGATGACATTTGCGGATCCTCTCAGCGGGCCTGCGGTTTCTTGCGCACGCGAATCGCCTGGTAAGGTTTGCCTGGAAGCTCGACGCCAAAGGCGGCGTCCGGCCTTCGGCCGCGGATCTCGCTGCCGTGACGGGTTGGATGAGGCTGCGGCGCTGCGATTTTCCTGGCCGGCGTCACCGTCATCTGCCAGGTGTCTATGAGGTCTACCTCATAGTCGCCGTCCTCCGTGGGCAAGCCTGTAGACCAGACGACAGGCTGGTGCTCGCCCAGGTAGATGTAGCGCACGTCGCCGTCGATTGCGCCGGAGACGCGACTCCACGGGAACACGCCCGGCTTGCCGATCGGGTTCAGGCCGCTGCGGACATCCTCCTTGAGGAGCTCGAGCAGGAAACCGATACGCTTCCATGCCTCGCCATGCAGCTGCCCGCCCTTGGCCCACCAGATCAGGTCCTCGGCGTCCGAGTAGGTCTCGCCATGGCCGGCATAACCGCCGCGCATTACCGTGATCCAGAAACGGTGTACTAGTTCCTGCGCGGTTATGTTGCCCCAGGACTGGATAATATTGCCCTCGTATTCCGGCTCATCGTTGACGACCGGCTTGCCGTAATCCTCGCGCCAGTCGAAAGTGCGCTTGACGTCCCAGTTTTGAATGCAGACGTGGCTGACCCACGGCTTGCGGTGGTCGTAGTTCATCGTGACGTCGCCATTGTGGATGGACTTCAGGTGACGGTACGGATCGTTTTCCTCGATGATGTGGAAGAAGCGATCCCACCGGCTCATCGGTTTGGTATCGAGCAGAAAGTCGTACTCGTTGGCGAGCGACCACCAGACATTGCGGTAGGCAGCCAGGCGCGCGGTCAGATACGCGACATACCGGTAATCCTGTTCGGCCGACATGTCGCAGTATCCCCAGCGGTCGTAGGGGTGAAAGATGATAATGTCCGCTTCGATCCCCAGCGTGCCGAGCGCCGCAACCTGATTTTCGAAATGCCGAAAGGCGTCCGGGTTGGGCCGGTCGAAATCTTCTTTGCCGCTTTCTTCGGGCGTATAGATCGGATGCAGGGGCTCGTTGGTGTTGTAGGGGTAGTCCTTGGGAAAAACGCCCATACGCAACTTGTTGAAGCGTGTCTCTTTCAATGTCTTCAGCGTCTCCGCCTGTATCGCCAGCGGTTGATGCGTCCATGCATAGCAGGTCGTGCCAAAGGGGAAGTACGGGGTCCCGTCGGCATAGGCGAAATGGTAGCGGTTGCTGACCGATACCGGCCCGTGATTGCCCTTCGACGGCGGCGTCGCCAAGAAGGAACCAGTCCTGCCGTCGAGTTCAGCCGTGGTAGAGCGGGTCCGGAAGGTCCACTCGCCTTCCCTGTCCGGCATGAAGCGCACCTTGTAGGCCCCCTGGCCGTCATAGAAGCCCGGCACGCGCACCTCGCGGCCGAATTGCGAGAAGACGGCGTCGAGCTCGACGTCGACATATGGATTTCCAGCCGAAGGACCGTCAAAGCTCGCTTCGAACATTCCCCATTTTTCGGTTGTCGGCACATTGGTCATGCGAAATCCTCTGGTCGGTTGGGGGATAGCTATTCCTTCACCGCGCCGGAGGTCAGGCCCGATACGAAATAGCGCTGAAACATGAGGTAGACGATGGTCGCCGGCAGCACGGTCATGACGATCGCAGCATTGAGCTGGCCATAGTCGTTCGAGAACTGGCCCTGAAACGACATCAAACCGAGCGGCAGCGTCCACATGTTCTGGTTCTGGAGCAGCACCAAGGCCATGGCGAACTCGTTCCATGTGGCGACGAAATCAAGGATGAACAGCGCCGCCAGGACCGGGATCGAAACCGGCAGGAAGATGCGTCGAAATATCGTGAAATGCGACGCACCGTCGATGAGCGCGGCCTCGGAGAGTTCCTTGGGTATTGCCCGAAAGAAACCGTGCAGGATGAAGACCTGATAGGGTACGCCGAAGGCGATGTAAGGCAGGATTATGCCTGGATAGGTATCAATCAGGTCGAAGCGGTTCACCATAGTGAACAGCGGCGCCAGCATGACCTGGAAGGGAATCATAGTGCCGAACAGAACAACCAGCAGAAGCGCCTTGCCCCAGGGAATCGACATGCGCGCGAGCGCATAGGCCGCCATGGCGGAAATGGCGAGCCCGAGCGGAACCTTTATCAGCGCGATGACGGCGCTGTTAGAAAAGGTGGTGTCGAAGCGCCCACGCCTCCAAGCTTCCGTATAATTGTGCCAGGCATATTCCGGCGGAGGGGTAAAAGCGCCGGTTGCCATCACCGCCTCGTTCGTCTTGAGCGAGGTAAAAATCATGAACACGAAAGGAGCCAGCCAAATTAGCGCCACCAGCACCAGCGCGATCCACAATCCGACGAGGACCGGATCGACGCGGCGCGTCGTTCCGTCCGGTTCACTTGCCTCGGCCGTGGTCACCCTCATCTGGCGGCCTCCTCCTGTTTCTGTGTCCAGCGCAGATAGGGCACGACGATCGCCACGGTGATCAGCAGCAGGACTACGGAGATCGCGGCGCCGCGGCCATAGTCGAAGATCTGCATGGCTTGGGTGAACGCCCACAGGGCAAGCATTTGCGTCGACTGTGCGGGACCTCCCCCGGTCAGGCCGTAAACGATATCGAATGCCTTCAAAGAATTGATCACTGACAGCACCAACACGATGGTGATGGTGGGCCTGAGCGCCGGCAGCGTGACATATCGGAATACGCCCCAACCGCCGGCCCCGTCGATCCTGGATGCCTCGACGAGTGTCTGCGAAACGCTTTGCAGGCCGGCCAGGAACAACACCATCGAAAAGCCGACGGAATGCCACAGGTGAGCGACAAACACGCAGTAGAGCGCGATGGTGCGGTCGCCGAGCCAATCAGGAATTGACGAGGCCATACCCATATTGGTCATTAACTGGGAGAACAGGCCGAAGAAGGGATCGTACATCCATCGCCACATGGTCGCCACGGCAATGGAAGCAATGATAACTGGAAGGTAGTAGGTGGCGCGCAACACGCCGCGCCCAAAGAGCTTTTGATTCAGACCAAGCGCCAGTAGCAAGCCCACAAGCGGCGGGAAGATCAGACACAGGATTGTCCAGATCACCGTGTTTTTGAACGCAACCCAAAACACCGGGTCTGACGCGAAGATGAAGCGGTAGTTTTCCAAGCCCACAAAGACACGGTTGGCGTCGAGGCCGTTCCATCTCTGGAAGCTCATGACGACAACGTCGAGAAGGGGGAAGAGGGCAAAAATGCCGTAAATCACCACGGCCGGGCCAAGCAAAGCCCAGCCCTGAACCCGGGCATTGCCAAGCGATTGCCTGAGATGCATCGCGTCGAACTCCACTGATCTTGAGAGGGCTGCCGGCACGCGCCGGCAGCCGGGAGAGCTGGCTTAGCCGCGCTTGTCGATGAAAGCCTGCAATTGCGCCGATGCGTCGGTGGGCGCCATGGTGCCGCCGGCGACTTCGTTGATGACCCTGAAATATTCAGTCGTCACGTCGAGCGGGAACGCCTGGTCGCCGTTCATGTAGACCTGCGTGTAGTCCTTGAAGACCTGCAGCCATTCCTGGCTGATCGCCGGGAGGTTTTCGTATTTGACGTTCTTGTTGATAGAGGTCGTCGCAAACTTGCCGACGTTCTCCTGCTGGACCCCGTCCGACAGATAATAGTCGAGGAACTTCGCCGCGAGATCCGGATGCTGGCTCTTGCTGCTCACATAATAGTATTCGGCGAAACCGTAGAGCCGTTTGGTTCCGGTCGGGAACGGAAAGATGTCGTAGTCGTCGAGTTTGGCGTTGTTCGTTGTCAAGGTGCCGACGAGCCAGTCGCCTTCCAGCATCATGGCGGCGCGGCCGGCGATAAACAGGTTGAACGACTGCGTCTGGTCGATTCCCATGAAGGGCGACAGGATGTAATTTTTGGCCCACTTCTCCATTTCGGTGAAGGACTCGGTGGCGCAGGCTTCCTCGGTCCACTTGAGCTCCATCTTCATGAGCTTGTCGTGTTTTTCTGCGCCGCACTTTGTTTCGAGAATGACATCCATTAGGCGCATGAGGTGCCAGTTGACTTTGCCGCCGAAAGTGAAAGCGGGAATACCGGCCGCTTTCAGCTTCTCCGCTGCGGCTACCAACTCGTCATAGGTCTTGGGTTCGCTTGATATGCCTGCCTTCTCGAAGGCCATCTTGCTGTAATAGACCGCCTCGCCTTTGAAAGTGAAAGGCACGCCGTTTTTGCCGCCCGGGTAAAGGTCCGCGAAGGAGGCCGCCGCGGGCACCAGCCTGTCTGCCCACTTGTACTCTGTGTAGTATTTGTCGAGCGGCACACTCAAACCGGCTTTCACATATTCCCCGCCGAGACCTAGACCGGCCCAGCTGAAGTAGATGTCGGGCCCCTTGTCTGAACCGGCAGCGACACGCAGTGCGGTCTTGTGATCGTCCGTGCCGCGGCGGACGATCGTCACTTTGGCGCCAGGATTGGCAGAAGAGAAATCGGTCGCGATCTTGTCCATCGCCTCGTTGGCCTGATTGTTGCTGAAGTTCAGCGTCCAGACCGTGATTTCCTGCGCGTGCGCGGTTGACGTCCCCCCCGCTGTTCCGCCCAGAAGTGCTGCTGCTGCAACGGCTGCCGACAATACTGTCCTGCTTTTGGTCATTGTTTCCTCCCGTACGACGACCTCGGCACTCTTTCGCTTAGCTACTCTCCATGCACTCACTACCTCTCAACTGGTATAATGAGTATTCCTGTATTGCAAGCGGATTCGGCGGCCCGAAAAATATCTTGCCGTCAGCGCGGCGACTGCGATGCTGGCGCCGGTAGACACGATCCGCGACTTGCGCGAGTAAACTGGCGCCGTAGAAGCCCATCGTGCGCGAGACGTCCTGAGTCGATCTGCGATATCGTCGGAGCGCGCTCGCGACCTTTCGGCGGAAGAGGTCAGGGATGCCCTGGTGTACGCGGCCGAGGTCATCAGAACACTAAGAATCTGCTTGGAACGGATTAGGTGACCTTACCCGGAGCCCCTCCGCCTTGCGAAACAGAAAGAGCGATTAACGCGATCGTGCCATCAGGCCATCGGCCGTTGTACAGGGCGTTGCGCTTGACCTCGCGACCGGAACGCCGCTCGGTTACTGACTAGTTCCTATCAAGCCCCACCTTCGCCCTCGGTGCCCGGATTTGGCAACCGATCAGCCTCTTTTGTGGCCGCCCGCGATCGCAGTAGGTCCGCCGCGCCGGCTGCTTCCGCAGGCGTTCGTAGGGCTCGCCGTCGAGGTCGACTCGAACCGCACCAACACGCATCGCCGCAAGGTTCTTATCTATCTTCGTGTAGGCCCGCCGGGCCCTCTTTAATTCCTCGTCCGAGAGCTCAGATTCACGGTCACGCAATTGGTTATTTCAGCGGCCTCGGAGCCTGCGGCTTGAAAGCCGCGGGCCGCTTTGTGACAAATGTCGAAAAAGCGCCGAAATCGACCTGGCCTTGTTTCAGCCTTGCATCAGTTCACCCGAGAATTGTCGCTTCCGCCAGCCTGCAAGATAAAGCGAAACGGGTGAGTCTCTACATGCTGTCGCGAAAAAACGACAGCGGTCTTCGAAGCGGTTCCCGTTGATACCATTATGCGATCTTTTTAGCACAGAACGGGAACATCCTGGCGGCGTGCCGCACACACCGCTCCTGAGGACACGACTGCCCTCGACCCAAACGCAGAGTCCTAAAGGCGGAGTGGTGGGTGCGCCTCCTTTGCCGTCATTCGGAGTTTTGTGGGCGAAACTCTTGAGCGGACATTCCTCACATCTCTGCTACGGCCGCTATCGCAGGTGGAACAAACTTTTCGCCCCTCGGTAGCCACGCTATGATTTCACATGGCCGATTGGGGGGGAAGGCGATGAAGGACTACCCGAGTCTTAAGCAAAGAGCGGCGATTGTCGCTCTCTATTTCGCCATCTTCTACACGGCGTTTCATGTCGCGACCGGCTACTGGCTCCCAACGAGCGGCCTGGAAAGCCTGTGGCTTATCAGCGGCATTACGCTCTGGCTCTTCAGTCTCTTGTCTTCGCCATGGTTTCGTCCGCCTCGCGACACGTTCGCGAACGCCGTAACCGCCCTCGTTCTCCTCATCACGGCTGACCTTTCTGTTCTCACCCCAATGCCGCCGGCGCTAACTGCGCTGCGATACGCTGGCATCGCTTGGGCTGTATTGGTCGGCTTCATCAGTTTCCGAGCGATGATCCGCGCAGACAGCGCGCCGCAGGATGCGTGGGGAAGTCTGTTGCGCCGTTTGTGCGACACCCTCGGTCGTGGTGAGCTCGTGTATACGCCGCCGGCACTCATCGGCATTCTGGGTGGGTTCGCGGCCTCCCCGGGGTCTGTCGCGGCACTTCTAATCCTCTGGCTCGTCATGATCTTGGTCCGGCCGGTTGAGCTCGCGTTCTCTCTTGCGCGCCAATTCCGGGTCGAGCGCACCACCTCTGCGCGGACGCCGCAGGTTGGGACCATCGACCGGATCGACCACCCGAACATCATCCGCGTGAAGCTCAATCGCGTTGGCTCTTGGAAACCCGGCCGGCTGCACATCGCGGCGATGCCCGATGGCGATCAGAAATACCTCCTGGCACTCTTCACCCAAGTTCAAGGCACTGAGGTCGTCGGTACCGGGATCTGTATCGCTCAAGTGGCCGAGCCAATTCCGAGCGTCGCCGGTTGCGTTCACGAATCGCACGATCGCAAGAAGACTGAAGAGTTCATCGTGACCGTGAGCGGAATGCCTGGCTGCGAGGTTGCCGGCTTCACCGTGGAGCGTTCTACGATCGGCAATATCTATTTCGAAGTGTCCGAAAGCCTGGATCTCGCCGAAGGCGAGGTCGTGTTTACCCGCCTTCGCGGCGAGACGATCTTCTATCAAATCGTGGAGGCGCAGACCGCTGAGGAAACTTTCGACCAGAATCCGCGGGGCACCCATATCGTGCGCGCGGTGCAGCTCGGCGCCTATTCGACGGAGAAAGGCTTCATAAAGTTCCCATGGCTCCCGACCATGAACATGCCGGTATTCCGCGCAGCGGAGATGAGCTTTCCCGCAACGAAGCTCACGGACCGACAGTTCATCGTGGGCACCGTCCCTTCTACCGACATCGGGGTGGCGGTAAACATTGACAATCTGATCCTCTATCACACCGCCATCCTAGGCATTACCGGCACCGGAAAGACCGAACTGGCGCTCTCGGTCATTCGTGAAGCGGTCGCCCGCGGCTCCAAGGTATTCTGCGTCGATTTCACGGGGGAGTACCGCCACCGACTTGCGGACCTAGATCCGATTTTCCCTTAGACAAAAAGGCCGTCGTGGAGTTCGACGCAAAGCTCTTTGCCGTCGACACAGGCGCCTACGGCGCAGGCGCCGAGAAAAAGGATCTCGATAAATTTCTGAAGACGATTCGGGCTGACGTTCACGCAAAGGTGGACGCCCTCCTTAGAAGCGACGAACAACAGCTAGCGATCCTCGAACTCACGGAACTGTCCAGCTCTCGCGCCAGCGTCCGCGTGACTGAGCTGTTCCTCTCAACCATTATGGAATGGGCGCGTGCGAACCGCCGCGCGCGTCAGGTGCTGCTCGTGCTTGAAGAGGCGCATACGATCATCCCGGAAACCTACGGAGCCGGATTCGACGCGAACACGCAGTATGTCGTCTACCGCATCGGACAAATCGCGCTTCAAGGACGAAAATATGGCGTCGGCTTACTCGTAGTGAGTCAGCGGACGGCGCTGGTGAGTAAGACCATTCTTTCCCAGTGTAATACGTTCTTTGCGTATTCGCTTATCGACCAGACGAGTCTCACGTTCCTCGAAAGCGTGTTCAGTCACGACCATGTGAAGGTGATTCCCAATCTGCGGTTCCTCGAATTCCTCGCATTCGGTAAGGCGGTGCAGGTAGAGCGACCGATACTACTGCGCCGAAAGTTCGACCCGGACAAGAAGGCCGCTAGCGAGGCGCTAAATCGCCCACTACCGGCGCCCGCAGATGCCGTTGCCGAGCCGGGTGCCACTGCTCTGCAAAAGGCCGAGGGTCTGCAAGCGGAGGATCCAGCTAAGCCGACGAGGGAAGAATTGGACCAGAGCGAACCCGGGACTACGCAAAGTCCTGAAATGTAGCGGTCGCCCTCTCCGTCGTCGTGCAGCCGCTGAGCAAGCCGCGCAGCGGGAAGCCGACTGCGAATCCCTCGCCTTGAACGGAATCGAACCTGCGGCCACCGATCAAGTTACAACGGTCGCCATGTCCAAGCAGCCAATGATTATCCGACTCCTGCTTCCAAGTGTCGGATTTTCTCGTTTGGCGCGACGCAGCGGCACCGGTCGACACAACCTGGGTGTCTCTTTACATGCTGAGAACCGCACAACCATAAGGTCCGAGAGCAAGTTCGCCGTCCACCGGTTTGCCCGAAAGGAGGTCCGTGCCAGCGGGGACGGAGCTCAACTCCACCGGCTCCGCCTCGCAATTCAGCAGGAAAAGCAGCTTTCTGTCTTCCGCCTCCCTCAGGACGACCTCCACGGCAGGCGGCAAGTCCGATACCAGAGGCTGGACATCCGCGCCGAGGACATGGTCCACCAAACCTTCGACCAAGGGCTCGGTCAGATAGGTTCCGACGTAGCAGGCGCGGCCTTTGCCGACCTTCCGGCTCGTCACCGCTGCCCTGCCGCTCGCGAAGCGATTCGACCAGTGCCCCAGAACCTCGACGTCGTCGTCGAGCGCGAGAAGCTCGTAAAGGTGTGCGGCCTCGTGCTCCCGGTTGCCCAGGGTGAAGCGGTGGCGCCGCGATGCCGAACTGGACGGCAGGCGCTTTGCCGGGTTGTGAAAGCCGAACTCGGTTCCATGGAGGCCGAACAGGCCGTCGGCGCCCGGCTCTGCCACCCGGCCGAACTCCTCGACCCGCACGCCGCAGAGCTTCGAAAGCCCCGGGCCGGGCGCGAGGTCCGTCGGTATGTGGTTGTTTTCATCGCGGGTGCCGGTCATTGCGCCGACGATCAGGGTTCCGCCATTGCGGACGAAGGCCTCGACCCTGTCGTTCCACTCCGGCTTCCACATCACCCAGTGCGGCACGTAGAGGACCTTGATCCGCGACAGATCGTCCTCGGGATGGATGAAACCGCAGGCGATCCCTTTCGAATAGCAGTAGCGATGGAGCAGCATACCGTCTTCGAGAGGGCTCGGCATGCCCATCGGATAGGTCCTGTAGGCTTCCTGGTTGTCGAAGTCGGCTCCGGCGATCGCGACGTCCATGCGCACGGTGGTGGCGAGGAGGTCCTTCTTGATCCTGCCGATGTCCGCGGCGAACTGCTTTGCTTCCTGATAACGGCGGCGTGGCACATCGTCGTGGTCGATGATACCCATCCAGTAGATTTCCGCGCCGAAATGCGCCGGCCGCCAGCGGAAGAAGAGGAGACCGTCGGCTCCACGCGCGACGGAACTCAGCGCCATCCGGCGCATCTCGCCGGGTTCGGGAGTCATGGTCGAAAAACCCGGCTGACTGCCGAAACCGGATGCCTGCTCAGGCACGATGAAGTTGCCGGAATAGGCGCGGCAGACGTCGAGATGCAGCGCCTGGGTGGCGGGATGGCCGCCGGTGCGGCGCATCTCGTCGTAGAGCATCGGGTAAACGTCGAAGCCGAGAAAGTCGAGATCCTGACCGAACTGGCCGCGGAAGTCGATGTCTTCGAGCCGCCCGAGATTGTGGAAGATGAACCATTCGGGATTGGCCCTGCGCAGGATTTCGACCTGGTCATGCTGGAAGGCGGCTGTCGCATGGGCGAGGAAGCGATGGTAGTCCTGCATGTGCCCGGGCGCGACAAATCCCGGATTGTCCTTCCTAGGGATGGTGATCTGATCGAAACCGTCATAGGCAAGCGCCCAGAAGTTTCCGCCCCAGGTGAAGTTGAGCTTGTCGATCGTCTCATACCGATCGTGGAGATAACGGCGGAACTCGCGCTCGCTCGCTTCGGAATAGGAGGTCGAGGCGGTAGTGTTCAACTCATTGTCGGTCTGCCAGCCGATGACGTTCGGGTTATCCGCATAATGGCGTGCCAAGGCCTCGGTGATGCGCCGGCTATGCATGCGGTAGACGGGGCTGTTGGTGTCCGCATGCTGGCGGGAGCCATGCGTGGCGGTTCGTCCTCGTTCATCGACACGCAGCACTTCGGGATAAGCTGCGGTCAGCCACCGCGGCGGCGTTGCGGTTGGCGTGCAGAAGATGGTCTTCACGCCTTCCTCGGCGAGCACGCCTATGGCCCGGTCGAACAGCGAAAAGTCGAACACCCCTTCCCTCGGCTCCATCAGATGCCAGGCGAATTCGCCGAGGCGGACCACGTTGAAGCCGGCGGCGGCAATCCGCTCTGCATCGCCCAGCCAGTGGCTTTCATCGACATGCTCAGGATAATGCGGCACTCCGAGCAGGAAATCGTCCAGGTTAAGGGTGCGCCAGACCGAGAGCGGCGCCGGAAGGGTACGCTTCATGATTTTGTCCTTGCTTAGATTTTCGCCACGGCCTTGGTAGGCGTGATGGTGCTGCCGTCGGCGGCGAAGAGGTAGGCGTCGGCGGGATCGAAGCCAAGCGACACCGCGCTGCCGTTGTGAAAGGGCCTGATATCGGCGATCTGCACGGTGAACACGTTGGTGCCGCTGTCCGATTCTTTGGTGACCAGCGGCCCCGCATCGACATAGACGATCGTCTCGCGGCCAAGATATTCCGTTAGCCTGACCCTTCCCGTAAAGCGGATCCGCGCTGCCACATCATCGAGCCGGAGCCTCTCCGGTCGGATGCCGAGCGTGACGGCCTCACCGACGCTCACCTTTCCGACGAGAGCCTCAAACCCCACGTCGAGCCCGCCGGCGCAGACGACCCTGGCAGAGGATCCGCTGACTTTGCTCACCTGGCCGGCGACGAAATTCATGCGCGGGGCGCCGAGAAAGCCAGCGACGAACATGTTTTGCGGATTGTTATAGAGATCGAGCGGCGCTCCGACCTGTTCGATCCTGCCCCGGTTCAGGACGACGATCCGGCTCGCCATGGTCATCGCCTCGACCTGATCGTGCGTGACATAGATCATGGTCGATCCGAGCTCAGCATGAAGCGTGGACAGTTCGACTCGCATCTGCGTTCGCAGTGCCGCGTCCAGGTTGGACAGCGGTTCATCGAAGAGGAAGACGTCGGGCGACCGGGTGATCGCCCGCCCGATGGCGACGCGCTGACGCTGGCCGCCCGAGAGCTGCTTCGGCTTCTTTTCGAGCTGCTCCTCGAGCCTGAGAATTCGCGCGGCCCTCGCGACAGCCGCCTCGATCTCCGCCCTTGGCCGCTTCGCCATCCTGAGGCCGAACCCCATGTTTTCGGCGACCGTCATGTGCGGATAGAGCGCATAGGACTGGAACACCATCGCGATACCGCGGTCGCCGGGCTCGAGCCTGGTGACGTCCCGTCCGCTGATGCGGAGCGTTCCAGCGCTCGTGGTCTCAAGGCCTGCGATCGTCTTCAAGAGGGTCGACTTTCCACAGCCGGAGGGGCCGACCATCACCACGAACTCGCCCTCTTCGATGGTCAGGTTGACGTCCCTGAGCGCATGGTAGCCGCCATAGTGTTTCTCGATATTGATCAGTTCAACGCTCGTCATGTGAAGGGTTCCTTGAAATCTGCTCAGCCCTTGACCGCACCAACCGTCAGGCCGGCGATGAAGTGGCGCTGCATGAGGAAGAACATCACCACCGGCGGGATCGCGACCAGGATCGTTGCCGCGGCCACCAGGTTCCATGCGGACACCCACTCGCCGCGCAGATTGTTCAGCCCCGCGGTCACCGGTTTGACCGCGTCGCTCTGGGTCAGCACGATCGCCCAGAAATAATCGTTCCAGACGAAGGTGAAGGTGAGGATCGCGAGCGCCGCAAGCGCCGGCCTAACCAACGGAAGCACCACATGCCGGAGCGTCTGCCACGGCGATGCGCCTTCCGCCCGGGCCGCCTGGAAGAGCTCATCGGGCAAGGCGGCAATGAAGTTGCGCATGAAGAGCGTGGCAAAGCCCGTCTGGAAGGCAATGTGAAAGACGATCAGCGCGTAGTAGGTGTCGTAGAGCCCGATCGACACCATGAGGTCGCGGACCGGGATCATCATGATCTGGGCCGGAAGGAAGTTGCCGCCGACGAACAGCGCGAACATCAGGTTCGCCCCGCGGAACCGATACCGCGACAGGACATAGCCGGTGAGCGTCGACAGAACGAGCACGCCGACGACGGAGGGCAGCGTCACGATCAGGCTATTGAGGAAGTATCGCGCCATGGCGGTCTGCGTGAAGACCGCCGTGTAGTTTTCGATGAAATTGAAACTCTTCGGCCAACCCCAATAATTGCCCGCCATCACCTCCTCGAACGACCTGAGCGACGTGGCCATGACCGCCATTAGCGGCACGAGCCAAAGGGCGAGGATCAGTACCACCATGGACGCATATGCGAACCGCCGGATCGGCGCGTCTTCGGCAAGCGGTCTCGGATACATCAGACGCCCTCCCGTTCGGGCTTGAGAAGGGTGCGCAGGTACCAGGCAATGAAGGCTGCCATGATCACGAAGAGCACGGTGGCGATCGCGGCTCCGTAACCGAAGCGGTAGGAGAAGATCGATTGCTCGTACATCTGGTAGGCAAGGACCGTCGAGGAGCCGAAGGGGCCGCCGGAGGTCATCACCGCCACCATGTCAAAGGACCGGAGCGCGCCGATGACCGTCACTGCTAGAGCAATGAAGCTGACTTCGCGCAATTGCGGCAGGATCACGTGGATCAGCATGGGCCATCCGCGCGCGCCATCGACCCGTCCCGCCCCAATGAGGTCTTCGTTCAAGTTGTTGAGGCCCGCCAGGAAGAGCACGAGACAGAAGGCGACCTGCGGCCAGAGCGCCGCCACGACGACCGCGAAGGTGACGAGATGCTCGTCCGAAAGCAGCGCCGGGGCGGTCGCTCCGAAGTAGCTGAAGATGAGCGACAGCAGGCCGAAGGTGGGATCATAGACCCAGGTGAAGACTACGCCGACCGTGACGGACGCGAGAACCAGCGGCACGAAGAACAGCGACTTCATGATCCGCATGCCGCGGATGGGTTGATTGAGCAGCAGCGCCAGCGCCAGGCCCAGCGGCGGCGCAAGCATGAACATGGCAAGCCAGATCAGGTTGTTCTTGAGCGACACGTGGAACTGCGGATCGTTCAGCAACTGCGCATAGTTCGCCAGCCCCACCCATTGTTTTGCTCCGACGCCGTCCCAGTCGAAGAAGGAAACCCAGATGGTCTGCGCGGATGCCAGGATGATCACCACCCCGAACAGCAAGGCTCCGGGCATGATGAAGAGGGTCGGGGCTATCCAATGCCGATGGTTTCGCCAGAAGGTAGACATTCAAGATCCACTCACGAAGGCTTCGAAAGCCGGCCTCACCGGCCGACAGCAGGCAGGGCTACAGGTCTCACTGCAGCCCTGCACTGTTGCGGTCCGCTCCTGGGAGAGGAGAGCGGTCGCGCGAGGTTCAGGCCTTGAAGATGCGCTTGCGCGTCGCTTCGAGGCGCTCGAGGATCTGGTCGCGCCGGTCAGGCTTGGCCATGAACTCCTGGAAGCCTTTCAGGCCTTCTTGCGCCATGTCGGGGTCGGTGTCGCGGTCGTAGTATTGAGCCGAGCCTTCGACGGTCTTCAGGGACTCGACCGCCGCATTGACGAGCGGGTCCTTGCTCGGCGGGCAGTCATTGCGCGGCGGCACCGCGCTTTCGGTCTCGAGGAATGCTGAGAGGTTGTCCGGCTGGTAGAAGAAGGCCAGGAAATCGCGGGCGTTTTCCTTGTTCTTGGCGTTTTTCGGAACATGGATCGAATTCAGCGCGAAATCCTCGTAACGCGCCGTGCCCTGGACGATCTCGGGGAACGGTGCGAATGCGATCTGGTCCTGCTGGTCTTCCGGGAAGCCGTATTTGACGAAGCCTGCGAGATCCATCATGGCGGCCTTCTTCTGGGCAAGCGCGGCGGCCGCCTGTTCCCAGCCGAAGGATGTTCCGTTCGGGCTGAACAGCCCGGCATTGATCAGCTCCGCCCACTTGTCGAAGACCGGTAGCATCGCGGGGTCGGTGTAGGACATCTTGCCGTCCATCAGCGCCATATGCTTGTCGAGGCCGCTGATGCGCAGGTTCATGTGATCGAACCAGCCGGCCGCGGGCCACATTTCCTTGGTCCCCATGCTGACGGGGATCATGCCCGCCGACTTCGCCTGCTCACCGAGCGAAAGCAGCTCTTCCATGGTCTTGGGCGGCGTCCAGCCCTTCTCGGCGAAGACGTCCTTGCGGTAGAAGAGCCCCCAGAGCAGGCCGCCGAGTGGCAAACCATACTGTTTCCCATCGACCGTGACGGCGCCCGCGGCCGGGCCAAGCACGTTTCTGTAGTTCTCGCGCTCGAACAGGTCGGAGATGTCGTCGAAAAGCTCGCGCTTGACGAAAGCCTTCATGCGGTTGCCCGAGAACCAGAAGCAGATGTCCGGCGCTCCGACGACGAGGTAGCTGCGGATGGCGGTCTTGTGCGCCTCGTGATCCATGTTGTTGATGGCCACCTTGACGCCGCTCTCCTTCTCATACGCGCTCGCGATCCGCTGAAGCACCTCACGCTGCGAGGCGTTGCCGATGTTGGAGATGATCGTCAGTTCCTTGCTCTGCGCGAAGGCCGGAGCGCCGAGCGTCATTCCCGCGAGCGCAGTGCCCGCACCGATCAGGAACTGCCGACGCGACGCCGCGGCGCGAGTGACAAGCTTGACGATGTCGTTGGATGCCATTCCATATCCTCCCAGGACAAAGCTCCGCCACGCCCTGACGAGCAGCGCCTGGGCCTCTTGGAAATAAATTTTGCGATCGTGCGGAGTCCGGGGAAATTGGCTTTCCGCGCACTCCTCCTCATTGCCAACGGAGAAAAGCTAGCCTACCTTCGGATCAGGCACAAGAGTTAATTTAAGAAATAAACTAACTGGGAGATGCAGGTTGAAAGGGAATGCGAGCACATCGCGCGCGCTGAACAGGCGCCTGATCTTGAATCTGCTGCGCAACCGCGGACCCATATCGAGAGCCGAACTCGCTTCGGTGACGGGTCTCAGTCCCGCAGCCGTCACGTTCGTCGTCACGGAACTGATGGACGAGGCGCTGGTGGTGGAACGGGAGGCGGTCGCGAGCTCAAACGGTCGCCGACCCATACCGGTGGATATCAACTACGAGGCCCATCTGGCATTAGGCTTCAAGCTCAACCGCAGCAGCATCGACTGCGTGCTCACCGACCTGGCCACCTCACCGCTTGCCACGCTGCAGTCATCCGTTACCGACACCAGCCCGCAGGGCATGATCGAGGCAATCCGGGAAGCCATCCCGCGGCTCCTGGCGCAGGCCAGGCGTGACGAGAAGGACATCATGGGGATCGGCGTATCGATCCCAGGCGAAGTGGACCCGGGGAACGGCGTCTGCCTCCAGAGCCCGCGTTTCGGCTGGCGTGATCTTCCCTTCGCGGAAATGCTGGCCGAGCGAGTGCACGCCCCGGTCTGGATAGACGACGACGTCAACGCCTTCGCGATCGCGCAGAAGCTGTTTGGCGCCGGCCGCAACCACCGCAATTTCGCGGCACTCGCAATCGGCGCGGGGATCGGCTGCTCCCTGGTGCTGAATGGCGATATCTACCACGGAAGCAACAGCGCGGCCGGCAAGCTCGGGCACATCACCTCCGTGCCCGGCGGGGAACTCTGCGAATGCGGCCGGCGCGGATGTCTCATGGCGCATGCCGCCGAGCCATACATGATTGCCGAATGGGGGCGCAGGAGGGGTGCCGAGCCAACAAGAGACGACTTCGTCGCCTCCGCCGCCGCCGGCGACGAAGACGCCTTGGAGATTCTGGAAAAAGCGGGATCACGCATCGGCAGACACCTGGCGGACCTGGTGAATCTGTTTGATCCCGAACTGATCGTCGTTGGAGGCGAAGCCGTCCAGTTCGGCGACGCCCTCCTCGACCCCCTCAAGCAATCAATGGAACAGTTCCTGTTCTTCGCCAAACCCGAGATACAGACGGACTGGGTGCCGAGTTCCTGGGCGAGAGGCGCCGCAGCCCTGGCGACACAAGGCATATTCGATTTCGAGCGCCTGCCCAGCGGGTGATCGGTCAAGGCAAAAGCTGTTCTTCGCGTGCGGGTTTTGATGGGAGTAGAACCAGAGAGCGTCTGGCGCAGTTAAAGGGATCTGAACCGGCGACGCCAATCCCTGGAACCACCAGCTCCCGTGATTTCGGATCCCCTCAAGCGATGTGAGCGTTGCAGATCGCCAGCGTGCTCGGGATTCTGGCGGGTATCTGTCCGGCGTTGACGAGGCCGGCCTTGCGTCAATCTGGAATGCTGCTCATCACGGCCATTGTTGCGTTCTTGAAGTCCGCTATTTTGCGCAAAACATCCGAACGCTCAGGAGGACTCATGACGAAGCATCGCATCTATTCGGTCAGCGTCGCGAGCGTCTATCCGCATTATGTCGCCAAGGCGGAGAAGAAGGGGCGCACGAAGGCAGAGGTCGATGAAATCATCTGCTGGCTGACGGGACACAGCCAGCAGACCCTCGAAGATCAGTTGGCAAGGGGCACCACCTTCGAGAATTTCTTTGCGCAAGCGCCTCGGATGAATCCCTCTCGGTCGTTGATTACAGGAGTGATCTGCGGCGTCCGTGTGGAAGAAATCCAGGAAACGACGATGCGGGAAATCCGCTACCTGGACAAGCTGATCGACGAACTCGCAAAGGGCAAAGCGATGGAGAAAATCCTGCGAAATTAGCGGCCGGGTTGGGCGCTTTCGCTCCTCCAGCATCGGCGGGCCCCGAATTGTGCTTTCCCGCCCGATAGATAATATCGCAGCATGGTAACGGATCTCAATTTAAACCTGCTGCGATCGTTCTTTATGATCGCCGAAGAGCGAAGCCTGACGCGCGCCGCCGCCCGGCTCAACATGAGTCAGCCCTCGGTCAGCCAGGCACTCCAGCGGCTGGAGGAGCAACTGGGCTGCCAGCTTGTTCTGCGCGACAGCCGAAAGTTCGAACTTACGGCGCGGGGGCAGAAGATCTATGAGGAATGCGGCGAGATCTTTCGTTCCGTCGAGCGCATAGGTCAGCTCACACAGGAGCGAATCGTCGAGGAATTCGGCGAGGTTCGGATCCAGATCATCTCCAATCTCGAATCACCGCTCATCAACGAGGCCCTGCGGCTCTATCACCAGCGCTATCCCTCGGTGACCTGGGTGGTCGAGGTGCAGAACAGCCAGGACACGATCAAGCGCATACAGACGGAAAAAGGAGGCATCGGCTTCTGCCTGCTGTCCCGCCCCGTCTTCAGCTTGAACTGCGAGCTGATGTTCCGCGAGGAGTTCAGCGTCTATTGCGGAGCGGAGCACCCCTTTTTCGGTCGCAAGGAGGTGGAAAAGCGGGAGCTGCGACAGGAGTCCTTCGTCTCCTTCACCTGCGCAACCGAAGGCATGGGTCTCGAACCCATGGCGGTCCTCAGCCAAAGCCTCGGGCTCGGCGAGCGCATCAGCGGACAGAGCCCCAACCTCGAGGAAGTCCGACGAATGATCGTCGCCGGCCTGGGGATCGGCATTCTTCCCCTGACGGCGGTTCACGACGAAGTGGCGAACGGCCTTCTTTGGCCGCTGGAGATCAAGGGATACCCGCTTGGCGCGGACGTCTTCCTCGTCACGCACCCGGAGGGCGCCTACTCCAGAGCCGAGCGGAATTTCCTCGATCTGGTTCTGGAATTACGTACCCTCTATCCCGACATGCATTGAGGCGCCTCTCCGCACGCTCGACTCTTGAGATCAGCGGTTGGCGCGAGCCACCACCGCATGCAGCAGAACATTGAGGGCGGGCGCGAGATCGCCGCGGTCGCAATCCTCCTCGTTGTTGTGCGTGATACCGCCCTTGCACGGCGTGAAGATCATCGCCGTCGGGCAGTGGCGCGCAAGGAAATAGGCGTCGTGTCCGGCTTGTGACCGGATATCGCGCCAGTCATAGCCCATGCGGACGGCTTCGGTCCGGATACCGTCGACCATGGTGCGGTCAAAAATATCGCCGCCCCAGAACCACTCGTCCTCGATCACAGCCGAGCAGCCGGCGCGGGCCGCACTTTCGAAAAGGGCCCGGCGCATTTTTTCCGCCATTACCTGCGCGGTCGCGGGGTCGGGATGGCGGACGTCGCAGATCGCCTGGGCCGTGTCCGAGAGGATGCCCGGCTTGTTCGGCCATGCCGCCAGTCTTGCCCCGGTCGCCTTGCCGTCGCCGACGGCAAAATCCCAGCCGATATCGTCCACCGCCGCCAGCCAGCGGGCGCCGGCAATCAGCGCATTGTGCCGCTGGTCCATCGGTGTCGGGCCGGTATGCGCCGTCTTACCCTCGAAACGCACCCGCATTCCGTAGCTCGGATACCCCCCCGTCACCACGCCGACATCGCGGCCTTCCCGGTCGAGGATCGGTCCCTGCTCGATGTGCAGCTCGTAATAGGCGTCGATCTCGCCGGCCCGACAGGGCTTGTTGCCGTTGTAGCCGATGCGCGCCAATTCATCGCCGAAGCGCGCACCATCGTCGGCGACGAGGCCCCGCACCCAATCCGCCTCATAGGCCCCGACGAAGCAGCCGGACGCTACCATGGGCGGGGAGAAACGCGCCCCCTCCTCGTTGGTCCAGTCGACGACGACGATCGGGCGACGGGTCACGTGGCCGGCATCGTTCAGCGTGCGAACCACTTCCAGACCGGCAAGAACCCCGGCGATTCCGTCGAAGCGGCCGCCGTTGATCTGCGTGTCGAGGTGGCTGCCCATGAGGACCGGCGCCAGCGTGGGATCGCTTCCTTCGCGCCGGCCGAAGATGTTGCCGAGTTCATCGATCTCGACGCTCAGGCCCGCATCCCGGCACCAGTTGACGAAGAGGTCACGCATTTGGCGATCGTCGTCCGTCAGCGTGAGCCGGGCAAGGCCGCCCGGCCGTCCCTGGCCGATTTCGGCGGAGCTTTCGATGGTCGACCAGAAGCGATCGACATCGACACGAATGTTCTGTGCGAACGGCATGGTTCACCTTTCAGATAGGGTGGGGAATGGAGCGGCCTACATGCCGAGCGACATCACGGTCGTCAGTCCCGGAAAGAGAACAAGCAGGAACATGATGAGCGCCATGACGCCGATGAACGGCAACAGGTATTTGAAGGAGGCCGACATCGGTATGCCTCCGGTGCGGCAGGCCGCCATGAGGTCAATGCCGAGCGGCGGCGTGTTTGCGCCAATCGCCAGGTTGATGGTCAGCAGCACGCCGAAATAGACGGGATCGATTTCGAAGGCCCTGAGGACCGGCAGGAAGACCGGGGCCAGGATCAGGATGATCGCGATCGATTCCATGAACGTGCCGAGCGCAAGAACGGCCAGCATCATCAACAGAAGGGCGACCGTGGCACTCTCCGTTGCGCCGGTGATGGCGTTTACGACGAGCTGCGGCACCTGTTCGACGGTCAGGATCCAGCCGAACACGGAAGCCGCGGCGATGACGATGAGGATCGAGCCCGTCATTTCCGTCGTGTCACGCAGGAGGCCGAAAACCTTGGCGACCGGCAAGCGACGATAGACCAGCGTTCCGACCAGCAGCGCATAGGCAACGCCGATGCCTGCTGCTTCCGTCGGCGTGAAGATGCCGAAGCGGATCCCGCCCACGATGATGACCGGTGCCAGGAGAGCCAGCACGGATTCCCTAAGCGCGACCGCCAGCCGGGCCCAGCTGAAGGGCTCGCCGCCCTTCCAGCCGTTCTTTCGCGATATCCACCACGCCACGACTATCAACCCAAGCCCGAGCAGGATGCCCGGGCCGATGGAATGGATGAAGAGCTGACCGATGGAAGTGCCGGTCGCCGTTCCGTAGACGATGAGCACGATGGAGGGCGGAACGACCGTGCCGAGCGAACCCGCGCAGCCGAGGCCCGCGGCGGAGAAGCCTGGATCGTAACCACGTTCTTTCATAGCCGGCAGCAGCATCGAGCCGATCGCCACCACGTCGGCAACGCCCGAGCCAGACAGCGAGCCGAACATCATGCAGGCGGCGATCATCACGATGGCAAGACCGCCGGTGCGCTGGCCGACGACGGCCGCGCAGAGATTGACGATCCTTGGCGCAAGCCCGCCATGGACCATCAGCAGGCCGGCCAGGAGGAAAAGCGGTATGGCGAGCAGCGTGAAACTGTCGATGCCGGCGACCATGCGCTGCGCCACCACCATTACCGGTAGCGCATCGCCGACCAGAAGATAGGCAACCGAGGACAGCGCGAGCGCGACGACGATCGGAGCGTCGATGAGAAGCAGGAGAACGAAGACGGCAAAGAGGACGAGAAGCGCGAGGCTCATTTGCGCAACTCCTTGGCCAGCAGGGCGACGAAGGCGAAGACCGCAGTGACCGGCAGAGCGAGGTAGACGAGGCCGGCGGGCCAGCTCATCACCGTCGTCTCGTGCGACCAGGTGAGCGCCGTAATCTTCCAGCCGGACCAGAAGACGACGATCAGGAACAGGAACGCGGCAAGACGTGCGAGGAGATCGAGAATGGCGCGGAAGCGCCCTTGCGCGACGATGAGGTCCGTAAGGCCCGCGCACAGGTGGGTCTTGCGCACGAAGGCGGAGATCGCACCTATGAATGTCACCCAGACGAGCAGGAGGCGCGGAATCTCCTCCGACCAACGCGGAGTGAAGGCGAAGGCGTAACGGCAGATGACGACATAGACGATGATGGCGGTGAAAATGGCGATGGCCAGGCCGCCGATGGTGCCGGCCGCCCGTTCTATGGCGCCGGCGATCCGCGAAGGCGGCATCGGAGCGTCTTGCATTGAAACCTCGTTGGCGTCGTTGAGAACGGCGGCGTCCTGCCCGCCGGAAGCGGACAGGACGGAGCTCTTACTTGCGGTAGCTGTCCATGATGGCGAGCAGCTCGGGACCGAACACGTCCTTTTCGCTTTCCCAGATTGGCTTCAGCGCCTCGATGAAGGCCGTCTTGTCGACTTCGTTGAACTCCATGCCCTTCGACTTGAGCTTCTCGATCAGTGCGACCTCGTTATCGGCGACCATCTGTCGCTGAGCATCACCCCACTTGAGGGCCGCTTCCTTGACGATGGCCTGGTCTTCGGGGGAAATCTGCGCCCAGGTCATGCCCGAGACCGTGAGGCAGGCCGCACCCCAGATATGGCCGGTCATCGAAACGTATTTCTGCACCTCGTAGAACGAAGAGGCGTCGATGATCGACAGCGGGTTTTCCTGCGCGTCGAAGACGCCCTGCTGCAAAGCCGAATAGAGTTCACCGAAGGCCAGCGGTGCCGGCTGCGCACCAAGAAGCTCGAAGGTCGCAAGGCGCACCTTGTCCGGCGTCACGCGGATCTTGATGCCGGCAAGGTCGCCTGGCTTTTCGATCGGGTGCTTGTTGTTCGTGATGTTGCGGAAGCCGTTCTCCCACCAGGCCAGCACCTCGATGCCCTTCGGCCGCAGGAGATCGGCGAGCGCCGTGCCAAGCTGGCCGTCGAGCGCGGCGAACGCCTGCTCGCGGCTGGTCCAGGCATAGGGCATTTCGATGATGCCAAACTTCGGCTCGACGAACTGGAAGGAGCCGCTGCCGATCAGACCGCCCTGGATGGTGCCGATCTGCATGCCCTCGATCACTTCCTTCTCCGTGCCGAGTTGGCCTGACGGGAAGATCTCGATCTTGACGCGGCCTTCCGTCTTCTCCGAGACTTCCCTGGCAAAATCCGTCGAAGCCTTGTGCCAGCTATGGGTATCGGCAAGCACATGGCCGAGACGAATCGTCGTTTCGGCCATGGCAGCCGAAGGAGCGGAAAGACCGATGATGCCTGCGATCACCGTCGCAGCCAAGCCGCGGGAAACTCTCGATATGCCCAGTTTCATAGCACCCTCATTTGTTGCGTCTATTCTGGGCATATTAGGCCGGCAGGATTGCTCGCAGGCAAATAACCGGGATCAATGGCAAGCATTGCATGCGCCTATGTCGGGGCCGGCGATTTCCTGTGGCAAAACCCTCTTCAATCGATTGTGGCGATGCACTCGATCTCGATGTCGAAGTGCGCCCAAGGCTTGACCGCAACACAGCTCCGAGCCGGGAAACTGGAGGGAAAATACTCCCGGTAGATCCCGTTCATATCGGCGGCAAAGTCATTGTCCGTAATAAAAACGAGCGATTTGAAGACGTTATCGAGCGAGGAACCGGCATGGCGCAAGCTAAAGGAGAGCGCGTCCAGCGACGCCCGCGCCTGGACCGCGATGTCACCTTTGATGATGTCTCCCGTCTTGAAATCGATCGGAGGCATCCCACAGGTATAGAGGACCGCGCCGACGCGCGTCAGCGCCGAAGTGGGTGCACCCAGCTTTCGGATCGCTTCGGAAATGACCGGAATTTCAATAACTTCGTGCTTCAAGATCTCGATACTCCAATCGCCATGCCGCTGACCTCGCGAATTTAGCGGATGGCTTGCGTGCCGGAAAGGGGCGGACCGCCATGAGCGGACCCGGACCAAGGGCGCCCGAAGGTCACGGGGCCGCCTGCCGTGAACGGCACCGGGTCTTCGTCGATCCAACCACCTGTCCTTCGCCGGACTGGCGCTCTCCACAGCACCGGGAGCGCCTTGGCTCCTCCTTTGCCGTGCGCCGCCTTTCAGCCGGTGACGCGAATGCGGAAGCGGCTCATGAAGTCGCCCTCCCACCACATCGGGAAATTGGTGCCCCATTTGTTGTTGTGGAGATTGAACGCGAGCCCTGTCTCGTAGGTGGGCGGCCCGTCGGGAAACTGCATGAATGGCTGTCCAAGCGGTCCCGCGAGCGGCGAGTCGAGCGGTTCGATCGCCAATCCCCTGCCGCCGGCAAGTGCTGCCCGCGCAAGGAAGATCGCCTGCAACGCTCCCCCACCCCGCCGGACGGTCCGCGCCGCCTCCTGCCAGAGCCCGGTCTTCAACAGTTCCCAGCGGTGGGCACTCTTCGGCGCAATCTCGACAAAACCCGCTTCCGGCATTCGGTTGGCAGGCTTGCCTCGCAGCACCACCGCGATTTCCACGCCTTCATCCCGCGACTGCACGACATAATCCACCCGGGCAGGGGCGCCTAGCTGCTCCTGTGCTGCGCTGGGAAGTCGGCAGGCAATCACAAGCCGGCCGCCTTCGCTTGCAACGCCGATCAGCTGGGGCTCAAAGGAAGCGGACAGTGACGTCTGCGCCCGGTGGAGCCCCGGTTTGCCGTGATCAAGGATCGCCCATTCCGGCCGATTCGTGAGATAACTGTCCATGAACCGGTCTAAATCGTTGGCGTCATAGCTCCGGTAACGGTAGCCGATTAGCCGTCCATCCCCTTCGAGCCGCCAATTGCCCGCTGCAAGCGCCAGGATGTCGCCGGTCCCGGGGTCGAGTTCCACTTCCACGCCGTCGATCGTGACCTTGCCCGTCGGCGCCAGCGGCCGGACGTCGATCGCGGCCGGCACCTCCGTCTCCCGAAGTGCCTCTTCCGCGCGCGTGCGGTCCTCCGCAGAAAGCGCCTCTACCGCCTGACCGAGATAGGCCCGCTGTTCGCGCCAGGACGCCTCGGCATAGCCGAAGCGGTAGTCACCTTTCCGCATCGCCTCGAATGCCGGCCGGTCCCAGGCCGTTTCGTCGCGCAGGAACGTCTTGATGTCGACGCCGCAAGTATGCTCAGCCACCAGCGCCAGCTTGCGCCCGAAATCGCGCCGCGCCGGCGACAGGCCCTCGGCCTCGAAGGTGTCGTAGAGCCGCTGCAGGGCGCGGAACCGCGCGATCTTTACCGGGTCGGCGGCAGCGCCGTGGATCCAGCTGTCGCCGAGTTCCGCGTCCACCACCGGGAAACGCTCGCGATGCTCCCAGAGGAATGCGCCGTAGTCCTCGAGCGTGGCCGCGCGGACTTCTGCATCCGGATGCCGGTGGCCCATTTCCCGCAGGACCTCCACCACCTGATGGATCTGCTGCGGGCCGACATTGTCGCTGGTGTGGGCAAAGCTCAGACCCTCGGAAAGGCCTTCGGGCAGGTGGGTGGCGCCGTAGCTTTGCTGATACATGACGACGATCTCCTCGCCGCCGGGGGCCCGCCATCGGAAAATCTCCGGAACATCAGGAGGCGGACAGGCGGTGTTGACGCCGATATGCAGGAATTTCAGTCCGGCATTTGCCATCAGAGACGCAACGCCGCGCGTGTGCCCGGGCACGTCCGTCATCTTCGCGGCGATGGTTTTCTTGCCAAAGCGGCGGTCGAGCTCGGCCGCATAGGAAAGCCCGGCCCGGAAAAGCGCAGGACTCATCAGTTCCGAATGGGTCGTGAACGGCAGGCCGTGCCAGCGGATCACCCCCTTCCCGATCGCCCGTTCGAGCCGCGCCACCTCTTCCGGCGAGCGCGTATTGAGATGATCCCAGATGAGCCAGGCGCCGGTCGTCCAGATGAATTTCGGGTTTTGCGGGTCCTCGGCATAAAAATGCTCGCCCGTCGCGATCGCCTGCGGGATGAAGCGCTCGTGATAGAGCCGCCGCACGGTCTCCGCATGGTCGGTGAAACCGATATCGAGGTGGGTCTTGAAGATCAGATGGATGCGCCGAGCGGTCAATGCACTGCCTTTGAGCTTGAAGCAACTCCGGGAAAGCTGCGTCACGGCGTTTCGTCCGGAGTTGCATGTTTTCAGAGAGTTAGATCATTCACTGTTTTCGTGGGCCGATGACATGATCTATCCCACCGTGCCGCGCACCACGAGCCGCGTGCGCACGGTTTCAGAAAGGGCCGGCGCCGCGGGATCCTTCAGGCGACGCAGGATCAATCGGACGAGCGCGCGGGTGCGCGCCTCGAGATCCACCTTCACGGTCGTCAGATTGTAGCTGCGCCAGTGCGACTGGGAGATGTCGTCGAAGCCGACCACCTTCACATCCTCGGGTACGCGCCGCTTCAATTCGTACCGTAGCGCATCGAGCGCCCCGAAGGCGCTCTCGTCGTTGGCTGCGAAAATAGCATCCGCGCCCTCGCCAACGCGGAAGAGATCGAGCGTGCCCGCATGGCCGGCGTCGTAGCTGAAATCACCGGGGATGATGGTCGGCCCGGGCAAGCCTCGCCGCGCCATCAGTGCTGCCAGGGTCCTGCGGCGGGCCTGTTCGGCAAGAGAATCGCGCTTGCCGGAAAGATAGGCGATGCGCCGGCAGCCATAGCCGGCAAGAAGCGCCACCGCCTGCTCCATGCCTTCCCACTGATCGACATCGATCCGGTCATGGAGGGCCTCCGGCTCGGGCGTGCGCGCCCCGCCTGCCGGCTCCTGGTCCATAAGATAGTTGATGTAGATCGGCACTGCCCGGTCGAGAAAGCGGGTGAGGACGTGGGGACGCACGTTCTCGGTGAAGGCGATCACCGAGTCCGGATTGAAGCCGCGCATGTAGGCGAGAAGCGTCTCGTCCATGCTGAAATCCGTGCGCGTCTTGAAGAGCAGCGTGGCGAAGCCTTCGGCCTGGAGAGCTGTGGTGAGCGCATCGATCTCCTGGCTCTCCCAAGGGCTGCAGACATCGGGCACGATCACGCCGACAAGGTGGGTGCGCCGCGTCACGAGCGCGCGCGCCGCGCGATCGGGGACATAGCCCAGTTCCTCGGCGATCCTCAGGATGCTTGCCCGCTTTTCCGGTTTCAGCGGCGCGTCCGGATTGAAGGCGCGCGAAACCGCGGCCCTGGAGACCTTGGCCGCCTCAGCCACCGTCTCCGCCGTGATGCGCTGCGGCGTCTCGTTAAGTTTGTTGGTCAAACGATCGACCCGACTTTCCCACAAAATTGAAATCGTGTTCACCAATATCCTTCCGCACGGAGCTCAGACGGTCAAGCCCCACATGCGCAGTTCCGCCCAGTTGTTCCTGTTTCTCAGGCTTTCCGGCAGGATCCGTCCGCCGGACCCGCGCCAGCAAATGAATTCCCTTCGCCTCGGGTTGACGCAAAATTGAAAACGTGTTCACTTTTTGCCGTGAGGGCGACGGCCATTGCCGAGCGGGCTCTCGCAGGCCGCGGGAGCCGGCCGATCCAATCGCGAAGGGAGGAAAATCGCGATGCGCATTCACCTGCATGCACTCTGGTTAAGTCTTGCCGCAGCAACCACGTTCGCCTCGCCGGCAATCTCCGCCGATCTTTCGATCACCTGCCGCTGCGTCGAGGGTGGCGTGAACTCCGAACTCGCCGCATGGGTCAAGAAAAGCGTCATTCCCGGCTTTACCAAGATGAAGGGCGACGCGGTCAAAGTCACTCTGACCGAATTCGCCGGTTCGGACGAGCAATTGACGCAGCAGCTCGCGCTCGACTTTTCCACGGGCGCCGGCCCGGACGTCGCCGGTTTCGACGGCTTCCTGATCCCCAGTTTCGTCGAGGGCGGGCTTTTGAAGCCGCTCGACGAACTGGCGGGCGACGCGGTGGCGAAATGGGACGGCTGGAGCCATATTACCGAGGGGGCCAAGGCACTGATGTCCTATCAGGGCAAGCCCTATGGCCTTTCGCTCGGCACCGATGTGCGCGTGATCTTCGTGCGCGCCGATCTCCTGAAGGAAGCCGGCATCGACCCCGCAACCTGGCAGCCCACGTCCTGGAACGAACTGCTCGATACCGCCCGCGCGCTCAAGGCTAAGAAGCCCGACTCCTTCCCGCTGCAGATCAACGCCGGCGTGCCTATGGGCGAGGCGACGACCATGCAGGGTTATTGGATGGCGCTGCTCGGTACGGGCGAGCAGGTCACCGATGACAAAGGCCGCTATATCGTCTCGAGTCAGGGCATTCTCGACACGCTCAACCTCTACAAGACCATTTATGTGGACGAGAAGCTCGGCGACCAGCGGGCACAGCTGCTGGGGGACGGTCGCAATCGCACATTTGCGAACTTCCGCGACGGCAAGACCGCGATGCTTCTCGAAAGCGACTGGTTCTATCGCTCGGTGACCGCTCCGGGTTCCGAATTCGCCGTCGAAGATCGCGACCAGGTGGTGACCTGGGCAAAGATGCCGGCCAAGGAGCCCGGCAAGGGCATTCGTGGCCAGGACTTCGTGACGATCTCCGGCGGCACCGGCTTCGTCCTTAATCCCAGTACCGATGAAAAGGAACTGGCCTGGGAACTGCTCGCCTTCATGAACAGCAAGGAACAGCTCGCCGAATTCCAGAAATACGAGCCGCGCATCCGCATTCGCGACGACGTGGAGATTGCGGACGCTCCCTTTCTTGCAGAAACTTCGCAGGCGCTGATGCCGCTCACAACCGCGCGACCGAACGACGCCAAGTACAATGCCGTTTCGGCCGAAATCCAGCGCATGACGGAGGCAGTCGTGTCGGGCGAGCTGTCGCCGGAAGACGCCATGAGCCGCTATCGCGACGCCGTTACCCGGATCGTGGGCGAGGAAAACACCGTAAGCCTGCTCTAACGGCTTGCGCTCGCCCCGGATCCCCCACGGCAGACATGACAATCCTCCGCGCATGTGGGGCCGGCAGGAGACGCCCCCGTGCGCGGAAGCAGGAGGTCGGATGAAATCCTTTTCCCTTCTATCCCGCGGCACCGGGGTCGCATTTCTCACTCCGGCGGGACTGCTGATCGGCGCCTTCGTGATCGCGCCGTTCTTCTGGGTCATCTATGTGTCGTTCACCAACCGCTCGCTGCTGGGCCGCACGGCGCTGAACCCGGACTTCGTAGGGCTCGCCAATTATTTCTCGCTCTTCGACGCAGCCACCTTTCTTACCCGCGGCGAATTCGGCTCCTCGCTGATCCTTACCATTCAGTTCGTTCTCCTGTCGGCGGTCGTCGGCCAGGCCGCACTCGGCATGGTGCTCGCGTGGATGCTGCAGTCGGTGCCCAGATCGCTGAAGCATGTGACCGAGGCGGTGGCGATCGGTGCATGGATCCTTCCCGAGGTCGTGATCGCCTTCGCATGGTTCGCCTTTCTCGACTATGAGAACGGTACGCTCAACATGATCATGGAAGCCCTGGGCTTCCCGCCGGGTGACTGGCTCCTGTCCTTTCCCTTCTGGGCGGTCGTCGTCTTCAACACCTGGCGCGGCACGGCGTTCTCCATGATGTTGTTCAATTCCGCCTTCTCCTCGATTCCGCCGAGCTATTTTCAGGCAGCGGACGTCGCCGGCGCTTCGAGCTGGCAGAAGTTCCGCGATATCGGCCTGCCGCTCATCCGCGGCCATGTGGTTACCGATCTGATCCTCATCACCATGTGGAGCTTCAACGTCTTCACGCCGTTCCTGCTGACGAGCGGGGGACCGTCCTACCGCACCGAGATCCTGCCTATCTACACCTATCGCATCGCCTTCCGCGATTTCGATTTCGGCAAGGGTGCGGCTGTCGGCGTGGTCGTCATGCTGATAAACCTCGTCTTCGCCCTCTTCTATCTCTGGGTGATGCGCCGTCGCGCCAAGGGGGTGGCTGCATGACACGCTATCTTGGCCTCTACTTCACCCGAATCGGCTTTTCACTGGCAACTGCGCTGATCGGGGCCTTTTTCGCCCTGCCGCTCGTCTGGTTCATCTTCGCGCCCTTCAACCCGCGCGCCGAGTTGGGGTTTTCCATTCCCGAGCCGTTCTCGCTTGCCAATTTCGAGGCCGTCTTCCAGAACGGCTTCGCAATGCGCGGCCTCTGGAACTCGCTCGTCCAGAGCGTCGGCGGCGTCATCCTCGTGGGTGCAGGCGCCACGCTTGCCTCCTACGCCCTGTCGCGCTCGCCGATCCCCGGCAAGAGCGTCATCACCTATATCCTGCTGCTCTTTTCCTCCGTCGTATCGGGATCGGCCGCGATGGTGCCGATCTTCCTCATCATCAACGGCATCGGCCTCATCGACACGCAAATCGCGGTGATCCTCGTATTCGCCGGCGGGCTTTTACCGACCGCCATGTTCATCCTGCGTGATTTCATCGACAGCATCCCGAAGAGCTACGAGGAGAGCGCCATGGTGGCCGGAGCCTCGCCGGTCCAGGCCTTCTTCGACGTGGCGCTGCCGGTCATCCGTCCGGGCGTCGTGGTCGTGGTCGTGTGGGCATTCGTGAGCATCTGGGGAAGCTTCCTCATTCCCTTCATCCTGCTGCGCTCCAGCGAAAAGATGCCCGCTTCAGTGGCGATCTATTCCTTCTACTCGGAGGCGGGGACCCCGATCGTCACGCTGCTTGCCGCCTATTCCCTGCTCTACTCCCTTCCCGTCGTCATTCTCTACCTGTTCGTGAGCTGGAAGTTCGGCTTCCGGTTCTTCGGCGGTATCAAGGCTTAAGGTTCCATGGCTTCCATACGCTGCAAAAGCATCACCAAGAAATTCGGCGAGTTTGTCGCCGTCTCGGATCTCAACCTCGAAATGGATGACGGCGAATTTGTATGCCTGCTCGGCCCCTCCGGGTGCGGCAAGACGACGACCCTGCGCATGATCGCCGGCCTGGAGACGCCGACATCCGGCCAACTTCTGATCGGCGACCGCGACGTCACCTTCCTGCATCCGAAGGACCGCAAGATCTCGATGGTCTTCCAGGATTACGCGCTCTACCCGCACATGAACCTCGCCGACAACATCGCTTACCCGCTGAAGGTGCGCGGCGAAAAGGAAACCAAGCGCCATGCACGGGCCCGCGAAGTGGCGGATGTGCTGAAGATCGGCCACCTCATGGAACGCATGCCCTCGCAGATTTCCGGCGGGCAGCAGCAGCGCACGTCGCTCGCGCGCGCGCTGGTCTATCCGTCCGAGGTCTACCTCTTCGACGAGCCGCTCTCCAATCTCGACGCGAAGCTCAGGCTGGAGGCGCGCGGTTTCCTGAACCATCTGCAGCGCGACATGGGAATGACGGCGGTCTATGTCACCCACGACCAGGCCGAAGCCATGGCGCTTGCCACCCGGGTCGCCGTTATGGATGCGGGCAAGGTGGTGCAATATGCGCCGCCGATGGAGGTCTACCGCCGGCCAGCCACCACTTTCGTCGCCAATTTCGTCGGCAGCCCGCCGATGAACCTGTTGCCGGTCGAGGCGATGATCGCCGACGGTGCGCTCCAGCTGAAAGCGGACAGGGTTTCCGTCGCGCCGCTCCCGGTCTCACGCGCGGCCGCGGCGGCATTGAAAAACAACAGCAAGCTGACCCTCGGCGTTCGCCCCGAGCATCTGGCGATCGCGCGCGGCGGAGAAGCAAACGCGATCACCGGCCAGCTCTTCGCCAACGAAAACATGGGGCCGGAGAAGCTCGTCACGCTCGAGCGGGACGATGCCGCGCGATTTACCGCCCGGATCTTCACCGACGACGTGATCGCGCTCGACACGACCGTGACGCTCGGCTTTTCCTCCGAACACATCCACCTTTTCGATCCGACTGGCGCTCGGATTCCCATGAACGGGGAAGAGGTCTGAAATGCAGTACAACCTGCATCTGACGACAGTCGACAAGGCGCGTTCGCCCTATTTCTACGTGCCGTTCGACGTTCCCCCGGGCACGACCCGGCTCGATGTGACGATGCGCTACGAAAAGGCCGGCGACTGCATCATCGATCTCGGCTGCGCCGATCCGCGGCTTGGCGACTTCCCGAGTGAGCAGGGCTTTCGCGGCTGGAGTGGCGGCGCGCGCGACTGCTTCTTCGTGGCAACCGATGACGCCACGCCCGGTTATGTGCACGGCGAGATGCCGGCCGGGACATGGCGGGTGATGCTGGGTCTCTACAGGGTTCCCGATCACGGCGTCGACTTGGAACTGACCGTCGCCTTCGACGACGCGCCGCGTCCGCATGCGCCGCAGCCATTGCGCCCGCGCCCCGTTCGAAACGGAGCCGGCTGGTACAGGGGAGACCTGCACTGCCACACCTTCCACTCGGATGCGAAAGGCAGCCCGGAACTCCTGCATGCCGCGGCGAGGCAGGCCGGGCTCGATTTTCTCGCCGTGGCGGACCACAACACGACCACCCAGCGGCGCTATTTCCATACCCACTCCTCACCCGACCTCGTCTTCGTGCGCGCCATGGAGGTGACCACGGCCGAAGGCCACGCCAATGTCTTCGGCGTCGACGACTGGATCGACTTCCGCATGACCGGCCGCGAGGACGCGCTGAGGCTATCGCAGATCGTGCACCGGAAGGGTGGATTGCTTTCGATCAACCACGACAAGCCGGCTATCCCCTGGAATTACGAGTGGCCGCGCGCCGACTGCATGGAGGTCTGGCAGCAGGCGTGGTTTGCCCGCAACTGGATATCGCTCAGACGCTATCAGGAGCGGCTCGCTTCGGGCTGCAAATTGTCTGCCATCGGCGGCAGCGACTATCACCAGCCCGCCCGATTGCTGCCGGAGGGGCCTTTGGTGCTTGCCCGTCCAACGACGGTTCTGTGGCTGCCGGAACTCTCCGAAGACGCCGTGCTCGCCGCAATGAAGGCAGGGCACGGCTACGTCACCGAAGGCCCTCGCGGCCCACATCTTGCGCTGACCGTCGATGGCGCGCCGATGGGTGCGACCGTTTCGGGCGGACGCGCGGAGGCGCATGTCACCGGTGCGGCGGGCGACGTCCTGGCCTGGTACGACGCGACCGGCGAGATCGCGCGCATGCAAATCGACACGGTCGACCAAACGTTCGTTCTCGAAGCCGTCCCGCAAGAATTCCTGCGTTGCGAAATTCTCGCTCATGCCAGCCACGGCGCACTCGTCGAGGAGTTTCGCGCCGCCATCGGTAATGGCCCCCTTCCCTGGGGCCTGACCGAAGCGGAACTCGAGGCCGAACCGTTGCGCCGCGCAATTTCAAATCCCGTCTATTTCGCGCCATAGGAGTGCCCGCATGCTCCTGTCCAACGCCCCCTGTTCCTGGGGCATCTTCTATCCCGACAATCCGCGCGTGAGCGCCTCGCAATATCTGGACGAAGTTGCCGCAGCCGGTTACCGGGGCACCGAACTCGGCCCCTACGGTTTCCTGCCCACCGATCCGGCAGCTTTGCAGGATGCGCTTGCCGCCAGGGACCTGGAACTCGTGGGCACGGTGCACGTGCATACATTTTCCGATCCTCACAGCGGCCCGCAGCTGCTTGCGGATGCCGAGAAGATCGGCAAGCTGCTTCATGCCCTCGGCGCCCGCTCCCTTACGCTCATGGACGAGGGCAACGTCTATCCGTCACATGCAGTTGGCCGGCTCACCGACACGCAGTGGCGGGCGATGACAGGTGCGCTGCGGGACACCCGGGCGCTGCTTCTTGAAAGGTTCAACATCACGCTGGCCTTTCATCCGCATGTGGCGACGGCGGTGGAGTTCGAGGAGCAGATCGATCGCCTGTTGCAGGATACGGAAATTCACCTCTGCTTCGATACGGGCCACCACGCCTTCTGGAATCAGGACCCGCTCGCCCACATGGAAAAGGTCTGGGACCGCATCGACTGCATGCACCTGAAGAATGTCGACGCAAGCGTGCGTGCGCGCATGCTCGCCGGGGACCTGACCGTGCGCGAAGCCTTCGAAGCGGGCGCGATGTGCCCGCTTCCGGACGGTGCCGTCGATATCGCCGCAGTGGCCCGGATGCTGAAGGAACGCCGCTTCCCCGGTCCCGTGGTTGTCGAGCAGGACTATTTCGAGGTCATGTGCGAAGGCCCTGCCCAACTCGCAAAGCGTAACGCCGAATTCCTGAAACTTCTGATCTAGGAGAAGTCGCCGATGCAGATTTCTGTCGGTCTGATCGGACTGGGCGAGGTCGCCCAGCTCATGCATCTACCCCTCCTCGCCGATCACCCCGGCTTCCGGATCGCCGGCGTCTGCGACGTCTCGCCTATGCTTGTCGAGGCTATTGGCACGCGCTATGGCGCCCGCCTTCGCACCACCCGCGTCGAGGAAATGCTCGCTGCCCCGGATATCGATGCGGTGTTCATCCTCGCCCCGGACTACCTGCATTCGGAGCTGCTTGGCCAAACGATGGAAGCGAACAAACACGTCTTCATCGAGAAACCGGTCTGCCTCACGCGACGCGAGCTTCTTCCACTCATAGAGCGCAACAGAAACAACCCGAAGACCGTCTTCGTCGGCTATATGCGTCGCTACGCCCGGCCGTTTCTGGAACTCAAAAAGCGTATGCCTCCCATCGACGAGATCCGCCATGTCCGGATCCGCGACCTGATCCGCGAGTCGCGCTTCTTCGTCGAACAGACGCGCCACATCGTGCGTGCCACGGATGTTTCCGCGGCCGTCATCGCTGAGGGCCGCGCACGGACGCAGGCGCTTCTACGGGAAGTGATGGGCGAGGATCGCCCGGATCATGCGGTGCGCGCCTATCAGGTACTGACCGGACTGTCGTCGCACAGCTTTTCCGCCATGCGCGAGCTATTGGGCCGGCCGAAGGGTGTGGCGGCGGCGCGGCAATCTGGCGGGGAATCGCTGGTGGTGCTCTTCGACTACGGTCACTTCACCGCGGTCTACGAGGCGGTGATCCACGACGTCGCGCGCTTCGATTCCGGCATCGAGGTGCTGACGCAGAACCGCCAATACAAGATCAATTACGATACGCCCTATATCCGCAACCTACCGACCCAGCTCGAAATCACCAGCTCCACCGACGCCGAGACCGGCACCGAGATCATCGGGCCATTCTACGAGGATGCCTTCCGGGTGGAACTCGGCGCCTTCCATGACTGCGTGACGCAAGGGACACGCCCAAAAAGCGATCTCGAGGACTCTCTTGCCGACCTTGAGCTCTTCGCCGCGGTTGGGCGGCATTTTTGAGAGCTTTCCGCTCTACTGCTCGATCGTGATATCTCGCAACTACTCGGAACGCCGACTTCGGCACTGCCCAGGCGCGCTGACCGTTATGGAGGGGTTCGGCCCCAATGGTTCCCCGCGTATGTGGCGCACCGCGTTTGTGACCGTGACGTGATGAAGCCTGGCGCGCACGCCGTCACAATCCCTCTCCATCGACCGTATGGAACCAACTTTGCTCGAAGGCGTTGCCGATACTGGATAAAGCCAACATCCAGAGCGACTCCAGGAGGCCCAGATGGATCTCACTACGCTTCTGATCATCGTTCTCATTCTTCTTCTATTGGGAGGCGGCTGGTACGGTCGAGGACGCTGGTACTAGAACACACTCTCTGTCTGGATAAACCCCGCCGCCAGTCCTCGTTCGGGAGAAGTGTTCGGGGCTGAAGGCGGCGAATTGGAAAAGGATTCGTCTCCGGCCGAAAGTTTCGCAACGCCTGTGGAGACTATTTTCCGTCCAACCACTCCTGCAGTTCCGCCTCCGCCCGCTCGAGGGCGCTGTAGTTCAGGAGTTTGCGCAGGAAGGCGATCGTGATGGCGCGGGCACGCAGATTGAAGCGGCCGTCGTCATTGTCGTCGCTGGCGGCCTGGTAGACGTCTAGCTTGTCGTAAAGCTGCTGCAGACGATTCTGTACGCTGCGCAGCGACAGGCCGCGGCGCCTGGCAATAGCCCTGTCGGTAAGACCAAGTGCGATATCGACGAGGATCTCGTATTCGGAATCGGTAAACCCGTTCGTCTGGCCGAGGCTCTTCTGCTGAAGACCCCGCACCTCGCGGTCGATGACGCATTGGCTCTCGACGAAGATCGAGCGCAGTGCAAGCTTCAGCCGCTCGTCGGAAGCGGATTTCAGAACGTACCCATAGGCGGCTCCATCCGGAACGATGCGCGAAACACCGCGCACATAGGCCTCGTCCGAATAGTTCGACCAGAACAGAATGCGGGTCTCCGGCCGCTCCTTCCAGATCGTGCGCGCCGCCTCGATGCCGTTGCGGCTCGCCATCTGGAGATCCATGACGATATGCGCCGATCTGTGCTCGCGGGCGAGCTTCTCGCCGACGGTTCCATTTTCCGCCTCGATCACAATGTCGCATTCCGGCAGGGCGGCATTGACCGCCTCATGCAGGTAGGAGCGATGCAGCGGGTCGTCCTCGACGATCAGAACCTTCATTCCGCCCTCCCCTCAATCGAGCCCGCGTCGTTTGGCGCGAGCGGCAGCACCACGCGGACTACGGTTCCGCGATTATTATGGCCGGGACCAATCGTGAAACGCGCGGAAATCAGTCGCGCCCGGGTCTTCATGTTGTCGATGCCCTCGCCGATCCGACCCCGCGTTTTCGCAAGTCCGGTTCCATCGTCGGAAATCTCGATCGACAACCGCTCGCCGTCGGCGCCTAGCCGCACCTTGACGGCGAGCGGGGCAGCGTGGCGCACGGCATTGTTGATCGCCTCCTGAGCGATGCGGAACAGCGCGACGATGACGGTCGGCTCCAGCCGCTCCAGCGCGCCATTCGTCTCGTCGGCAAGGCCCCATTCGATGACGGAGCCCGTGTCTCGCGTCGAGCGGTCCAGGTGGTGCTCGATGGCTTGGCTAAGCCCAAAGAGCTGGAGAACGGAAGGTTTCGCCTGCTCGATGATCTGTCGCAGGTCCTGCATGCAATGCTGCAGGGAGCGGGAGACGGGCTCCAGTGCCTCCGGCGCCACCTCGCCGTTGCGCGACAGCCGATCGATCCGGCGCGCGAGACGCGTGAGGTCGGCGAGGGTCTGGTCGTGCAGGTCCATGCCGATGCGTTGGCGCTCATGCTCCAACGCTTCGGTAAGTTTCAACGCACCTAGCCGCAGTCCCTCTTCGCGAGCACGCGCCTCTGCCTCCACGATCGCCGACCGTTGCGCTTGCTCGGCCGCCCGCAGCGCGAAGAAATAGGGCGTCAGAAGGTCTGCGATGATGCGGGCCCGCGCGACGTCGTCCATCGTATAGACACCGGCTTCCTGCGAGGAACATGAGAGCGCCGCGATGATAGCGCCCTGCACCTTCATCGGCACATGCAGGCGGCTCCTCAGCGACTGTTCGACGATCGGCCGCTGGAACGCGCCCTCGAAATGGAACCGCGGATCCGTCATGGCATCATCGGTCAGCAGGAAATCCACTTCGCCCCAAAGCAGGGAACGGATGGGGCTGTTGACGACAGGTGCGCCGGCGAGTTCGCCCCAGGCGGTCTCGATGCCCGTCTCGTAGGCGGTGTGATAGTTGCCGTCCTCGAGGAGCACGCAGACATCGAGATGGTCGTGCGGGATGATGTGGGCGACCTCTGCGGCGACGGAGCGAATGGCCGAGCGAAAGTCGAGCTGGCCCGCAAGCAGCCGGGAAATGCCGAGATAATGTTCGAACATGGCTGCGGGTGCGGAATGCAGCATGGTGGTTTCCTCCAGAAACGGCAGGCTCCTCAACCCGCCGCAGTCGCTTCACCAGTAAGCGCTTGCGGGAGCGCCGCCGTCTTGCGTAAACCCGCAGCTTGTTCCGCAAAACCCGCAAACATCTTGCCGCCTTGCGCCTGTACAGGTCCGTCGATCTCCCGCATCCTGCCCTTACTGAGAGGAGGAAGCTCAGTGCAAGAACAATCTCACTCGAACCCGATTATCCGGGCGGGTGAAGCGATCCGCCTGCTAGGCGATCATGAGGGAGAGAGACATGACAATCCGTAAGATGCTTCTGGCATCGGCCGCGATCGCTTGCGCCGCGATGCCAGCTTCCGCATTTGCCGACACCTCGGCCAAGAAGATCGCCCTTTCGAACAACTATGCCGGCAATTCGTGGCGCCAGGCCATGCTGACGAGCTGGGAAAAGGTGACAGGCGAAGCCGTGAAGGCCGGCGTCGTCGCCTCGGCCGACGCCTTCACCACCGCCGAAAACCAGGCGACGGAACAGGCCGCGCAGATCCAGAACATGATCCTGCAGGGCTATGATGCTATTGTGCTGAATGCCGCCTCACCGACTGCGCTGAACGGCGCGGTCAAGGAGGCCTGCGATGCCGGCATTACCGTCGTTTCATTCGACGGCATCGTGACGGAACCATGCGCCTGGCGCATCGCCGTCGACTTCAAGGAAATGGGCCGCAGTCAGGTCGAGTATCTTTCGAGTAAACTTCCGGAAGGCGGCAAGCTGCTCGAGATCCGCGGGCTTGCCGGCGTATTCGTCGACGACGAGATCTCGGCCGGCATCCATGAGGGTGTCAAGCAGTTCCCACAGTTCTCGATCGCCGGCTCCGTGCACGGAGACTGGGCGCAGGACGTTGCGCAGAAGGCCGTTGCCGGCATTCTGCCGAGCTTGCCTGACATCGTCGGGGTGGTGACGCAGGGCGGAGACGGTTACGGTGCCGCGCAGGCCATCGCCGCGACCGACCGTAAGATGCCGATTATCGTGATGGGCAATCGCGAAGATGAACTGAAGTGGTGGAAGGAGCAGAAGGATGCGAACGGCTATGAGACCATGTCGGTTTCGATAGCGCCTGGTGTCTCCACGCTCGCCTTCTGGGTCGCCCAGCAGATCCTCGACGGCAAGGAGGTCCAGAAGGATCTCGTCGTTCCCTTCCTGCGGATAGATCAGGACAATCTCGAGACGAACCTCGCCAATACCCAGGCCGGTGGGGTCGCCAACGTGGAGTACACGCAGGAGGACGCCATCAAGGTCATCGAGTCGGCAAAGTAGGCCTCCCGGCGACTGCCGCGCGGCCGTAGACTTGCCGCGCGGCAGCCTGTTCAAGCAGATGATGGCGAGCATGATGGACGACGTAGCGAAGGCGATCATTGAGGTCGACGGCGCCAAAGTGAGCTTCGGCGCCGTCAAGGCGCTCGACGGCGTCACGCTTCGGGTCATGCGCGGCGAATGCGTTGGGCTCGTCGGGCACAATGGCGCCGGCAAGTCCACGATCGTCAGCGTGATCAACGGCAGCCTCACGCCGCATGTCGGAACCGTCACGAGTGACGGCGAGCGGCAGGAGCGCTACGGCATCAATGCAGCCCGGGCCCGCGGCGTGCGTTGCGTCTTTCAGGAGCTGTCCCTCTGTCCCAACCTCTCCATTGTCGAAAACACCCGCCTGATGCACCGCGCTCTCGGCGGTTTCGGCTGGCGTTCGCGCGCCGCGAAGATCATCGAGAAGAGCCTCGACGTCGTCTTCCCAGGACATGGCATCGAAAGCAGCCGGGCCGTGGGAGATCTTTCGATCGCCGAACGGCAGATGGTCGAGATCGCCATGGCCTTTTCCGACGCCGGCCCGCCGCCGCGGCTGGTGATCCTCGACGAACCGACATCGTCGCTTGACGCAAGCCTCGCCCGCCAGATGCTCGCCCATGTCCGCCGCTTCATCGCCGGGGGCGGATCCGTTATCTTCATCTCGCATATCCTGCACGAAGTTCTCGAAACCTCCGACCGTATCGTCGTCATGAAGGACGGCCGCGTCGTCGCCGAACGTCCGGCGCACGGTTTCGACCATCACGGACTCGTGGAGGCCATGGGGAGCGTCGCGAAAGCGGAAACCGTACAGCGCCCGGTCCGCGACCGGTCCGTTGCGCCGATGGTTCTGTCCCATCAGGCAGCGGGACTTTCCTTCAAGGCGCGTACCGGCGAGATCATCGGCCTCGCTGGCCTGGCAGGCCACGGACAGACCGAGCTCCTCCTGGCGCTGCATGCCGCCCGGTCCGGCAACTGGCTGCCGAAGCGTGATCCGCTTGTCACCTTCGTCGCCGGCGACCGCCGCCTCAACGGAGTGTTCGAACTGTGGAGCATCCTGCGGAACTTCTCCATCGCCTCGCTCGGCGACATGTCTCGCCGCGGTCTCGTTCTCGAGGTTGGCGAAAGAACGAGAGGAACGGCCTGGAAAGAAAGGATCGAAATCCGCACGCCCGATTTGGCCAACCGCATCCTGTCGCTTTCCGGCGGCAACCAGCAGAAGGTGCTCTTCGCCCGCGCACTTGCCACGCGCGCACCGATCGTACTGATGGACGATCCGATGCGCGGCGTTGACGTCGGAACCAAGCAGGAGGTCTACGCGATCATCCGCGAGGAGGCGGCACGCGGCCGCACCTTCATCTGGTATTCGACGGAGATGGAGGAGGTCTGCCTCTGCGACCGCGTCTATGTGTTCCGTGAGGGCCGCATCACGGCCGAACTCGTCGGCGATGCCGTCAACGAGGCGAACATCATCTCTGCCTCCTTCGAGGGGGCTGCATGACGTTCCGCCTATCCTCCGACGCTATGCGGCTCGCCATTCCCGCATTATCGCTGACGCTGCTGCTGGCCGCGGTGTTCTGGCTGCAACCGCGTGCCATGAGCTATATCGGGCTGAACCTGCTGTTCAACCTGGCTGTGCCGATCGCGCTCGCGACGATCGCCCAGATGCTCGTGATGGCGGTGAACGATCTCGATCTCTCGATGGGCGCTTTCGTCAGCTTCGTTGCCTGCGTGACCGCGACTTTCCTGCGGGATGCGCCGGCAATCGGCATCCTGATACTCGCCGGCGCCGTCGCAGCCTATGCGGCGCTCGGCGTCGTCATCCATCTGCGCAACCTGCCCTCCATCGTCGTAACCCTTGGCATGAGCTTCGTCTGGGGCGGCCTTGCGGTGCTGTTGCTGCCGGCCCCGGGCGGGCAGGCGCCCGGTTGGGTGCGCTGGTTGATGACCGTCAAACCGCCTCTGGTCCCGATGGCGATCGTCGCGAGCATCATAATCGCCGCCGTTGCGCATTTCATCGTGAGGCGGTCCTCCCTCGGCGTTCTGATCCGCGGCATCGGCGGCAACCAGCGCTCGGTGGAGCGCGCCGGCTGGTCGATTGTCGCGGCGCGCGCCACCGCCTATGGCCTTGCCGGCCTTTTTGCGGTCCTGGCCGGTATCGCTCTCGTCGGTTTGACCACCTCGGCCGATGCCAATATCGCCCTGCGCTACACGCTGCTGTCCATCGCCGGCGTCATTCTTGGGGGCGGCGAGTTCATCGGCGGCCGCGTCTCTCCGGTCGGCGCCGTAATCGGGGCGCTGACGCTGACGCTTGCCGGCTCATTCCTCTCCTTTCTGCGGATTTCGCCGGATTGGCAGATTGGCGCTCAGGGCGCGATCCTGATCGTGGTGCTCGCGCTGCGCCTGATGCTGAACCGCCTCGAGAAACGGGAGAAACGCCGATGAATGCGCTCATCCGCCAGTCCGGCAAACCCTGGATCTGGTCGTGGCTTGCCGCCTTCACCGTCTGGTTCCTGACGATCATGGTGACGGGCGGTGCCGGAACGCTCGGGCTGTCGCAGGCAGCGCTCACCTTCGCCGCCTTCTCGGTAATCGTCGGCATCGGGCAGATGTTCGTCATCACCCTCGGTCCAGGCAACATCGACCTCTCGGTTCCCGCCACCATGACGCTCGCTGGCACCGTGGCGCTAAAGCTGATGAATGTCGAAAACGGCATGATCGTGCCCGGCCTGATTCTTGCCGTCGTCATCGGTCTTGCCGTCGGTCTTTGCAATTACACGCTGATCAAGGCGCTGCGGATTCCCCCGATCATCGCAACACTCTCCATGAGCTTTATCGTCCAGTCCGGCGCGATCTGGACGAACCGCGGTCTGCGCATCAAACCCCCTAGCGTGCTTGCGGAATTCACCACCTCGAATACATTCGGCGTACCGAACGTGGCGATCGTCGCTTTCCTGATCTCGATCATCGCCTGGATCCTGCTTGAGAAGACGATCTACGGCCGCTGGATCTCCGCGATCGGTCAAAGCATGCCGGCCGCGCGTATGGCAGGCATACCGGTCGACGGCACGCGCTTCGTCACCTACCTGTTCTGTGCTGTGCTCGCTTCGATCAGCGGCTATCTGCTCGCCTGCTTCTCCGGCGGCGCGGCGCTCAACATGGGGACGGAATATCTTCTGATGTCGATCGCCGTCGTCGTGATCGGCGGCACCGCGGTCGCCGGCGGCGATTCCAACGTGCCGGGCATCTGGGGCGCATCGCTCTTCATGTTCCTGGTGGTTTCCATGCTCAACACCTACGGGCTCGGTGCAGGCATCCGCCTCATCATGACCGGCCTCATCATCATCAGCGTCATCATGCTCGCCGGCGGTCGCCGGAACCTGCGATAAACGGAAACACTGCAATGGCCGAAGCCTCCATCTACGAAATCCACGACCCGCGCTTCCGGCAGTTGATCGTGACGAGCGCCGGTCTCGACGAACTCTATTCCGGCTGCCGCTGGGCGGAAGGTCCCGTCTGGTTCAACGACGCGAACCAGCTCCTGTGGAGCGACATTCCCAACCAGCGGATCCTGCGATGGACGCCGGAAAGCGGCGTTTCCGTCTATCGACAACCTTCCAATTTCACCAATGGCCATACGCGCGACAGGCAGGGACGGCTCATCTCGTGCGAGCACGGCACCCGCCGCGTCACTCGTACCGAAATCGACGGCTCGATCACCATGCTCGCCGATCGTTTCGAAGGCAGGCGGCTCAATTCGCCGAACGATGTGGTGGTGAAATCGGACGGCACAATCTGGTTCACCGATCCCACCTACGGCATCATGTCGGACTACGAAGGCTATCGCGCGGAGCCGGAACAGCCGACGCGCAATGTCTACCGTCTTGATCCGGAGACCGGCGAGCTTTCGGCAGTCGCGAAGGACTTCATCCAGCCGAACGGCCTCGCCTTTTCGCCCGACGAAGCGACGCTCTACGTGGCGGATTCAGCGGCAAGCCATGACGACCGCCTGCCTCGGCATATACGCGCCTTCGACGTGAAGGAAGGGGCCCGGCTTGCGAACGGTCGCGTCTTCTGCGTCATCGACAAAGGAATTCCGGATGGCATCCGCACGGACGCGAACGGAAATCTATGGTCGAGCGCCGGAGATGGAGTGCACTGTTTCGATCCTGCGGGCAAGCTGATCGGCAAGATCCTCGTTCCGCAGACCGTCGCCAATCTCACATTCGGCGGTCCAAGGCGCAACCGCCTGTTCATTGCGGCGACCCGCTCACTCTATTCACTTTATGTCGCCGCGACGGGATCCCAAGTGCCTTAGAGCGGAATCGGGCCGCGGACCCACGCAGCGGATCAGGCCTTAAAACGGTCAAACGCAGTCAGTCGCCTGATCGGAGGGTCGGCCTCCCTCCAGCGATAGATTTCCGAGCGGAGATAGCGAAGCTCGTCGTCGAGCGCGTCTTCCGCAATCTCGATCCACCAGGATTTCGGCCGACCATCCGTGCCGTCTGCCCAGCGGTAGCCGCGGGCCTTCAACTGGTCCTTCATGTCGAAAGGACTGTTTTCGGCGAAAATGCGGACACGACATCGCTGGCTTGCCGCATAAAGCTCGGCAAACGGTGTGGCTGCCGATGTTTCCCCGCCATGCGTGAGAACCTCGAGCAGGGCGAAACAGTCGTCGACCGCCCGGTGGCCCTCATGAAAATAACCCGCCTGACCGATCAGGTAGCCGAGCTTCGTCCCTTCGAAGCCACGCGAGGCCCAATCGATCTCGGACACCGAACAGGCCCAGGCCTTTCCGGCAAACATGGTCGAAAGGGTCTCGCAGAACGGCCGATCGAATCCGGCATTGTGGGCAATGATAAGGTCGGCCGGCTCGATCAGCGCACGGAGCTCACCGATGTCGATCCTCCGGCCCGCTACCGTCTCGTCGGTGATTCCGGTCAAACGGGTGACCTCGGCCGGAATTGGATTTGTCGGTTGCTGCAGGCCGCCATAGACGCCGGTGACATCACCAATATTGCCGACCCCATCGAATGTGAACGCGACGACGCCGATCTCGATGATCTCGTCCTTGCGATGGTTGAGGCCGGTGGTCTCGGTATCGAGAACGACGCCTTTCAACGGAAACCCGGGCCGCGCGAGCACGGCGGCGGAACGCGGCTCGAGCTTTTTGAGGACGCGGTACCGGCCCGTCGCCTGGAGTTGCCGCACCATGTCGACTTCGCTCAATGCAGCATAGGGCTGGCGCTTCGTTGCCGATGAACCGATCGACTTCGCGGAGGTCGTTTCATTCGAAACAAACAGATCGAACTGCTGCACCATTCAGTTTCTCGGGCTGATTCTCAAAGACGATTCGTCGGACTGCTTCGTCCCCTGGATCCGATATAGGACATTCGCTCGAGCAATTCAGGAGAAATCATGGAAACCCGGCGAAATCAGCAGCCGTGGCGACTTTACCCTGTGGACGATCCAGCGCGCCCCAGGAAATCGTATCTGCGGAAGGGGTGTATCAGGCTCGGCCGCGGCGCTCAGGTCTAATGTCCTGGGCGGGATCCCGCTCCCAATACCATGCCACATACATGTTTTTCCTGTCTTGCCCGCGGCCTTTCAGGAACGCGCGTACCGAACGAACGTCGTCCCTTTCGCCCGCGAACCAGACAAAGCTCTGACGGTCCATGGATGCGATCGCCTGCTTCGCTTCTTCGGCGAGAATTCCTCTGACGCCAACCGGGTAACTCTTGCGATGGAGCCAGCGGACTTCGAGAGAGCACGGCGAGGAAAGCGGTTGCTCCTCCGCCTCGTCGAGTACCTCGATGATCGCCTGCAGCCGCGTGCCCGGTGGGGCCTCCTCTGCAATCCGTGCAATGGCAGGAAGTGCGCTTTCGTCTCCGGCCAGGAGAATGGATTGCGCCGCCGGAAGACGGCCGCCGCCCGGTCCAAGCAGGGCGACCTTCTCCCCCGGCTGCGTATCGCGGGCGAAATCGGCTCCAGGCGTTTTAGCACCGGGCGCCGGGTGCTGCAGGAAGTCGATCCATAATTCCCCCCTCTCAACATCGACGCCGCGGATCGTGTAGACACGCACCAGCAGTTCGTCGTCGCCTTCGGGCCACGCCACCCGACCATCCTCCCGCAGACCCGGCCAAACCGGAGCCCTGCCCCTTGGCGGCACAAGCAGACGAACATGCATGTCGCCGCCGATGAACGGGGTCACGTCAGCGCAAGTAAACCTGACCCGGCGCATGCGCGGCGTCACGTCTTCGGCGGAAACGACGGTCACCTCGTGAATGTTCGGCAGCAATGCGAGCTTCGCCGGGTCTGACCAGGTCAGTTCCAGAGGGTCTTCGCCCGCGAAGTAAAAAAGGTGCTCCGCAATGATGGTGCGGCTCGTTTGCAGCGCCTCTTCCGATAGGCACGTCAACTCGATCAACAGCGTGCGCTCCTGCACGCGGATGATTGCGGTCCCAAGCTCGCTTCTCAGCAAGGCGAGATCCTCGCTGCGCTGCACCTCGGCATGTTCGATGAAGTGCTCGCAAATTTCGTCGAGCATACTTCCTGCATCCTTCGGAAGCGCTATCCCTGAAAGTCTGAATTCCTGAGCGATGGTCATCGGTCCTCCTCCAGGAAGCTTTGGTGTGCCGTCACTATCCGGTGCCGGCCGATCGGCAGCATGATCGGCCTGCCCGAGGTGGGATCGGTGATGATACGGCTGTCGAGGCCGAAGACCTGCCGCACATTCTCGTCCGTCAACACATCTTGCGGCGTGCCGGAGACTTGCACACGGCCGCCGGACATGGCGACGAGATAATCGGCATAACGCGCCGCCAGATTGAGATCATGAAGGACCATGACGATCGTGGTGCCGCGCGAATGGTTGAGATCGGTCAGGAGATCCAGCACTTCCACCTGATGGCTGATATCGAGAAAGGTCGTCGGCTCGTCCAGCAGCAAAACATCGGTCTGCTGCGCCAAGGCCATGGCGATCCAGACCCGCTGGCGCTGCCCGCCGGACAGTTCGTCCACCGGCCTGTCGGCAAGCTCCGAAATCCTGGTGGCTCTGAGCGCTGCGTCCACGGCTTCGTCATCCTTGCGCGTCCAGCGCGAAAACAGGCTCTGGTGCGGATGCCGTCCGCGGCTGACGAGGTCGGCGACGGTGATGCCTTCAGGCGCAATTGGCGATTGGGGAAGGAGCCCCAATGTGCGGGCGAGCTCTCTCGGTGGCATGTGATGGATCGACTTGCCGTCGAGGAGCACACACCCCTGGTGCGGCGAAAGCAATCGGGACATGGCGCGCAGAAGCGTGGACTTGCCGCAGGCATTGGCGCCGACGATCACGGTGATTTTGCCCGGCGGCACGGCGAGATTGAGCTCATGCAGGATTTCGGTCTCGCCGTAGCCGGCCGAAAGCTCAATAGCTGTAAGGGAATGAACGGTCACAGCGAGCCTCCGGTCCGATTGACGCGCACGATCAGCAAAATCAGATAGGGAGCCCCGAGGGCGCCGGTCACCACGCCGACAGGATAGCGGCTCGGCAGAAGGAACTGGCCGGCATAATCGCCTGCGAGCACAAGGATTGCACCGATCAGCGCCGACGGGATGAGCAGCGATCCGCTGCTGCCGACAACGCGGGCGGCAATCGGGCCGGAAAGGAAGGCGACAAAAGCGATCGGACCCGTGACCGCCGTTGCGGAGGCGATCATGCCCACGGCGGCAACGATGATCATGACGCGGGTGCGCGAAACCCCGACACCGAGCGCTGCAGCTGTATCGTCCCCCAGCCGCAGTGCCTCGAGGTCGCGCGCGCGGCTGAGCAGCAACCCCGCCGAAAGCGGCGAGCGCCAGCAGAAGCGGCGCCGCCTGACCTAGCTGGGCTCCGTTGACGCTGCCGGTCAGCCAGCGCATCGCCTCCTGCAGGTTCCAGGCCGGGGCCAAAGAGAGAATATAGGCGACGAAGCTTTCCAGCATGGCCGAAACGCCGATCCCGATAAGGATCAGCCGCATTCCGGCAATGCCGTTTCTGAACGACAGGCCGTATATCAGGAGTGCCACGCCGAGACCGGCGACGACAGCGACAAGGGAGACGACCGGCCCCTTCAGCGACAGGACGACGATGGCAAAAACTGCCGCTGCGCTTGCCCCGGAGCTGATGCCGATGATGTCGGGGCTCGCGAGAGGATTGCGCAGCATGATCTGGAAGGCGACACCGGCAAGCCCGAAACTGAGGCCTGCGAGCACGCAGAGAACCGCTCGCGGCAACCGCAACCGGCCGACGGTAAAGGCCGCATTCGACACGTCGTCGCCAAGCAGCACGCGGATCACATGTTCCGGCGGCGTGAAGGATTGGCCGAGCGAGAGCGTCAGTGCAAAGATCGCGACGACAAGAGCCAGCAGCGCCGCAATCACGAAGAAGTGCCTGCGCGCGCGACGGCGGCGGTTGGCAAGAACGAGATCGAGTGAAGAGGAAATCATTGTCACAGCTCGCGAACCCGCTGACGCCGGACAATGGAGATGAAGAAGGGCGCACCCAGCAGCGCGGTCACGATTCCGACGTCGAGTTCGGCGGGCCGGGCAACTATGCGCCCGATGATATCGGCGGCAAGCAGCAGGCAGGCGCCACCGAGCGCCGAGAAGGGCAATAGCCAGCGATGATCGACCCCGACCAGGAGGCGGCAGAGATGCGGAACGACGAGCCCCAGGAAACCGATAGGACCGCAGACTGCCGTCGTTGCGCCTGAGAGCAGGATGGCGCCCAGCGCGGCTATGGCGCGCGCCAGAGCGACGCGTTCGCCAAGTCCGGCCGCGAGTTCATCGCCCAGCGCCAGCGAGTTCAACCTTCGCGCCGAAAGCAGGCTGATCGCCAACCCCGCCGCAAGAAACGGCAGGACCGGAAGAATGCGCTCGAAAGTCGCCCCGCCCACGCCGCCGATCTGCCATGAACGAATGCCGCCCGCGATATCGTTTCGCGGCAGCACGACAGCGATAACCATCGAGGCGAAGGCAATTGATGTCGCCGCCCCCGCAAGCGCAAGTTTCAGCGGCGTTGCCCCGCCCCGCCCGAGGGACCCGATGGTGTAGACGAAAACCGCGGCGCATCCGGCGCCGAGAATTGCCGCCCAGATATATGCTTCGGCCGAAGTGATACCGAACCATGCAACAGCGACGACGACCGCAAGAGATGCTCCCATATTCACCCCCAGAATACCGGGATCGGCAAGGGGATTGCGCGTGACGCCCTGCATGATCGACCCGGCGAGCCCGAGCGCGGCACCCGCCATGAGAGCGAGCAGCGTGCGCGGGATGCGCACGGTGACTGCTGCCTGGCCGATGCTGTCGGCCCGTCCGGCAAGGGCAGCCAGAATATCGGCCCAGGCAACGGCGCGCGAGCCGATCATAACCGAGAGTGCGCACAGCGCTGCAAGAAGCGCAGCGAGCCCGATGAGCCAGAGGCTGCGGGTACGGTTCGATCGCCCCCGAACAGGCGGTCGACGGGACGATTTCAGGCTGCCGACCGTCATTGAGATTTTCCTGCGGCCTCCGCGAGCAGGGCCACGTAATCCTTCAGTAGCCATTGGATCGAAAGCGGCGTCGGATTCGCCGCCGTGCCGAGCGGGTTCCTGCCCAGCATGACGAATGCCCCCTTCGCCACGGCCGGCATTCTGGCCATCAGCGGGTTTTTCTTCAGCGCATCAAGCAGCTGCCGATTTCCATAGGTCACGACAATGTCGACGTCGTCGAAGGAATCGATCCGCTCCGCGCTGACGGAGCCCGCGAACTTGCCCGGCGCGGAAGCCTCTACGACACTTTCGGGAGAGGCCAGCCCGAGATCCGCGAAGAATTTAACGCGCGTGTCGTTGGTCGTATAGAAGTTGACGGTGCTCAGATCCGATTCGTCGAGATGCGTAATGAACATCGCCGATTTGCCGTGAAACTCGGGGACGTCCGCGACCGTCTGCGCGATGTCGGCTTCGATCTTCCTGATCAGTATCTCGCCCTCGGCAGCCATGCCCAGGCCGGCGCTGTTGTAGCGGATCATCTCGCGCCAATCCGTCGACCAGGGCGCCTCGGGATAGGCAACGACGGGTGCGATCTGGCTCAGGGTGTCGTAATCCGACTGGCTGAGGCCGGAATAGGCCGCCAGGATCACGTCCGGCTCGGTGGCCGCGACCGCCTCGAAGTCGATACCGTCGCCCTCGTCGAAAAGCATCGGCGTCTCGGCCTGGAGTTCGTTCAGCCTCTCGGCCACCCACGGCAACAGGCCGTCGCCGTCATCATCTCCGAAATTGGCTGCGGCAAAGCCCACGGGGACGAGCCCGAGCGCCAGCGGCACCTCATGATTGGCCCAGGCAACGGTCGCGACCCGTTCCGGCTTCGACGCGATGACGGTCGTGCCGAAGGCATGCTTGATGGTGATCGGATAGGATGTCGCCTCGCCTGCCCAGGCCGTGCCAAAGGCAATCATCCAGGTGCATGTCACCGCCACTCTCGCGGCCTGAAGCAGTAAGCGCAGCATCGAGCAACTCCGCCGGAAGTTTAAGTTGACCTCCCGTTTCAGGTTAATCGCCTGGCGTCAACGGGCAGGCCGGCGCCAACGGGCGGGGAGCACAGAGATTTCCGTGGGATCCTACAAATCCCCGGAAATTTACAATACTGGAGAAAGGTTCTCAAGTTAGTAGCCTCGCCCGGGGCAGCGAAGCAGACATTGCGGACATCCGTTTCGGCGTCCCGAGAAGGCCACGTCAAATTCTGGAATGATAATATGGACATGGAAAGAACACGCGACAGCTCGAGAATGACCGCGATCGGCTATCGCAGCGCTCTTCTTCTGGGTTGCACTGCACTCGTCGTCCTCGCACCGGACCCGCTGCTTGCTCAGGAGAGCGGAAGTTCGAACGCCGTAACCAGCCTTGAAGCGATCACCGTCGAAGCCGGTGGCCTCGATCCCGACAATGATTCGAAATCGATCGTCGCAACCAAAACCCTGAGCGGCAGCAAGATGGCGACGGATATCCTCGACATACCGGCCTCCGTATCCGTCATCACATCAAAGGAAATCCAGGAGCGCGGCGCGCAGGATGTCGAGCAGGTGCTGCAGTATACGGCAGGCGTCAGCACCGATTTCTATGGGTCCGACGATCGCTTCGATTACTTCAAGATCCGCGGTTTCGATGCCTACACCTATCGCGACGGACTGACGCTCGGCGACCCCTTCGGCGGAATACGCGAAGAGCCTTACGCCTTCGAGCGCGTAGAGGTGCTGAAGGGCGCCAACTCCACGACATTCGGGGTCTCCGACCCGGGCGGTGCGGTGAACTTCGTGACCAAGCGGCCGAAGAGCGAACGCTTCGGCGAAGCCTATGTCACCGGCGGCTCTTTCGACCACCGCGAAACGGGCGTCGACTTCGGCGACAACATCACCGAGGATGGCACCCTTTCTTACCGGCTTACCGGCAAGGTCAAGCGGGCAGATGACGAATACGATTACTCGCAGGACGACGAGAACTTCTTTATGGGCGGCCTGACATGGCGCCCGAGCGACGACACCAACCTAACGATCGTGTTCGACCACCTCGACCGCGACGGCGTGCCCGGCAGCGGCGGCCATCCCGTCGGAACGGATTTCGACAGAAGCCGTTTCTTCGGCGAGCCGGACTTCAACTATCGCGACGTCAACAGGAATACGCTGAGCGTCCTGTTCGACCATGACTTCGGCTCCGGCCTGACCTTCAGTTCGAATGCGCGCTACAGCGATGCCAGGAGCAATTTCGGCTACGCCTACATCTCCAGGACGCCGACCGATGGTTCGACCGTTGCCGACCGCGCCTTCTTTGCCAATGACACGGCCGCCGAAAACTTCATCATCGACGCCCGCCTGCAATATGATGCAAGTTTCCAGGACATCGACAGCCGCAGCCTCGTCGGCGTCGAATACAACAAACTCCAATCCGATAATGACGGCTACTTCGGCGCAGCTCCGAGCATCGACTGGCTGAACCCGGTCTATACCGGCGCACCGGCATCGGTTCCGCTTTATCAAAGCCTGACGAACGATCAGGAGACGAGAGCCCTCTACTTCCAGCAGGACCTGACCTTGTCGGAAAAGGTGATCGCCACCGTCGGCCTGCGCAACGACTGGCTCGACCTCCATCAGCGCAACAACATCACCGACACGACGAGCGAAGCCGATCTCAGCGAATTCACCAAGCGTGCCGGCCTCACCTACAGGGTGACCGACGAGGTCGCCGCCTATGTGAGCTATGCGGAATCGGTGCTTCCTACCTCGCTGACCCTCGAACCCGAGCGCGGCGAACAGTGGGAGGTCGGCATCAAGTACCGGCCCGACGCGTTTCCTGCCCTGTTCAGCGCGGCGCTCTATGACCTGACCAAGAACAATATTACCCGCACCAATCCGGCGACGGGCTTCCAGGAGACGATCGGCGAGGTTCGGGTCCGCGGTCTCGATCTCGAGGCCAAGGCGGAGCTAACCAACAATATCAGCCTGATCGCCGCCTATTCCTATATGGAATCGGAGATCCTGGAGAACGGAACGCTCGGCAACGAGGGCAACGAAATGTCTTTCGTGCCGCATCATCTCGCTTCGCTCTGGGTCAACTACCTTCTTCCCGGCGAAGGTTCGCGCGGCGATATGAACTTCGGCCTGGGCGCGCGCTACACGGGTTCGTACTATTTCGACGACGCGAACACCCAGTCGACCGGCAGCAGCGTCGTCTTCGACGCCGCCTTCAGCTACAAGATCCAGGAAAACACATCCTTCGATGTGAAGGTGAGCAATCTTTTCGACGAGAAGCAGGTCTCCTATGGCGGCTTCGGTGCGGATTTCTACAATCCGGGCCGTGCAGTCTACGCGACCCTGCGCCAGACCTGGTAATCGGCGGTCCCGCCCGCGACACGTGGGCGGGAAAAGCCTGTCTCCAGAGCACTTCAACGAAAAACATGTACCGGTTTACCGTGCGTCGTTCCAAATGTCGGAGGATTTCACGGTTTCAACGGCACAGTGAAGCGCTCAGGTCATGCGACCTTAGGTCGGTTCGGCCTAAGGCCGTGATCGATTCCAACGAGTCGAGAAGCGGAGCGCGGGCGGAGCCTCACACGCTGTTCCCTCGTCCTCTCTAGCGACCCTGCCGCCGCCGCCAGGCAGCGGGCGTATCGCCGACGATCTGCCGGAAGACCTTGGTCAGATGCGCCTGGTCGGAAAAGCCGAGCTTGGCGGCAACATCAGCCACGGCAAGATCGCTTTCCATCAACAGCCGCTTCACATGATCGATGCGTTTCGAAAGCTGCCATTGCAGCGGCGTCTTGCCGGTGGTTTTCTTGAAGACATGGGAAAACCAGCTTTCCGACAAACCGACGGTCTCGGCCATTTCGGCAACGGTCAGGCGGCAGTCGCTGAGCCCGTTGACGCGCGCCATGAGCTTATTCATCTGCGCTTGGGTCAACCTGCCGTTGTTTTGTTCAACGCCCTGCGCCGGAATGTCGAGCAAGCCAGTGACGATGCTGCCGACAAGGCTTTCGCCATAGACCGCATGCTTCGACGGTTTTGAAACTTCATCGACCATCAAGCGGGCGAGCACTTCGACGGCCCCGGTATCCTGGACTTCGACCGGGCTGCGCAGGGCCGTCATCGCAGCCGAGCTTCCGACCGATGGCGACAGATATCGCAGCAGTCGATCCTTATGCAGGTGCAGATTGAGATGCGAGAAGCGGTGCGTCGCGCCACTGGTCGTCCACATCGGAACACCGGGAGGAACATAGACGGCCCGTGTCATGGGACGAAAATGCTGCAGGAATTCACCGTCCCGGTTCGACATTCGAATCTGAGAAGAAACGTCGGTGAAGAAAATCATGATGCGCGGATCATCCGACAGGTAGTAGCCCCTGGCGCCCGACTGACTCTCCGCTTCCCAGAAGACACTTACGAGACCATCGAAACGGCGCCACTTGACCGGCGCGACTGTGCGAATCCCTTCGGTGTGCCAAATCATGGAGTGCCAATAGCTCAATGTAGGAATCTGCCCCTGGCTAGTAGGATGCGTGATGCCGTGCCCTTAGACCGGGCACTCTGAAAATCGTCTCATTGCAACGAGCTGTGCACCTGGAGGCACCGGTTTCCGGGTCCAAAAAATATGAGCATACTTATCATGTTTCAGCGCCATGACAAGCGACTCTAGTGCGGGGCCAATGTGCTCTCATCGATATGTGCGGTGGCATATACCCGCCGGGCGACGATCGCGAGAAGAAGGAGCGTCACCGTTGCTATAACGCAGCATATGGAAAAACCGAGCGAGAAGCCGCTTTTCGCTGTCTCCAGCCAGACGGCTGAAGCTGAACCGGGCATCGACTGAGCTGTCTCGACTGCTCCGGCAAGGGTCGCAGAAACGGCCTCGGCCTGCACGCGACTGAGGCTGCTCAGGTCGGCGTGGTTCATCGCCAAACGATAGACGGCGGTCGCCAAGCTGCCCAGCACCGCGATGCCCAATGCGCCTCCAAATTCTGCGCTCGTTTCCGATATGGCCGAAGCCGAGCCTGCCCGTTCGGGCGGTGCAGTCCCCACGATCAAGCCGGTCGTGGTGAGAACGACAGGGACGAAGCCGAAGCCTATGATCATGCTTGAGCCAAGGATGCCGATCAAACTCTCGGCGTAAGCGGCAACGGCCATGGCGGCAGCTCCCGCTGCATTGATCAGAAGCCCGCCGACCACGGTCCTGACGGGTCCGAAGCGGTTGGTGAAGCGGTAGGCCTGGAAGGACATGACCGCGAAGACGAAGGCCGATGGCGCAGACCAGAGTGCGGCTTCCAATGGCGACAGACCGAGCACAAGCTGCAGGAAGAGGTTCTGAAACAGGAAGACGCCGAAGACGAAGAAGACACCGGCGAGGTTTACCATCAGCGATGCCGAGAAGGCTGGCACCCGGAAGAGTGCGAGGTCGACCAATGGGTCGCTGAGCCGCCGCTGGCGTCTCACAAACAGGAGGCCGACCACAAGCCCCAGTCCGATATAGGCCAGTTGGGCAGGTTGGAAGCCGTCGGCAGCCATATGCTTGACGCCGTAGATGATCGGCAGAACGGTCGCGAGCGAAAGGACCACGCTCGGCAAGTCCAGTCGGCCGGCATCGTTGTTCCTGTATTCCGGCAACAGAAATGGGGCGACTGCCAGAAGCAGGAGCATCACCGGTATGTTGATCAGAAACACCGAGCCCCAGTGGAAATACTGCAGCAGAATTCCGCCGATGAGGGGACCGACGAGACCGCCCAGCGCAAAGGCCGTGCCCCAAATGCTGATCGCCCTGTTTCGCTCCGCCTCGTTTTTGAAGAGATTGACGATCAGCGACAGCGTGGAGGGCGCGATCGTCGCGCCGGCGATGCCAAGCAGGGCCCTTGCCAGAATGAGTTGCCCCGGAGTGTTCGAGAAAGCAGCAAAGGCGGATGCGACGCCGAAGGCAAAGGCGCCCATCAGCAATACCCGCCGGCGGCCGATCCGATCTCCCAGCGTCCCCATGGTCACGAGAAAGCCCGCGACCATGAAGCCATAGATGTCGTTTATCCAGAGCAGTTGCGATGCGGACGGATCGAGGTCCGCGACGATCGCGGGCACCGCGAGGAACAGCACCGACAGGTCCATCGAGTAGATCAGGCATGCGATCGACAGGACGCATAGGCCAATCCACTCGCGGCGGCTTGCCTGCTCAGGCATGTGAATAGTCTCGGCCATGGTCGTCTCCCGGAAGCCGGCGGAGATTTCCCCGAATCGCGTCAGTTGACAAGTATCAATTTCCAAGGCGACCGGCTTTCATTCCACGGAACGCTACGGCCGGGCGAGATGGCTATCATCTCGGTTCCGTGCGGCACAAAGGCGGCGGAATCCTCAACGACCTGGTGACGATGCGCGCGACGCGCCCTCCGCGCGCACGATGCTCCGAACTCGGCCGGTAACAGGTCGCTGTGCCGCGCCTCCGAATTGCGCCATCACCCACTCTCGCAGGACGCGCGTTGCCGGCCGGTCAGCCATGCGCGGGCTGTAGACGAGATCGTAGCGGTCGCCTTCGAGCGACAGCTCGAACGGTTGGACGAGGATGCCGGAGGCGAGCTCTTCCGCTACCAGCGTGAGGCTTAGCAGCCCGATCCCCTGCCCCGCCACCACGGCCTGGACCGCGTGGATCTCGTCAGTGAAGGAAATGCCGGCGCTTGCGTCGATGTCCTCGGCCCCGGCCTGCGCCAGCCACTGCCGCCACACAGGCGCGCGCGGATCGTCGCGCCGTGCCGGACCCCAGTCGAAATGGATGAGCGTCGCATGCCGGAGATCGGCAGGGCTGGTCTGAGCGAGGCGCGGCGCGCAGACCGGCGCGAAGCGATCCGCAAAGAGCGGCTCCGTAACAAGACCCGGATAGTTCCCGCCACCGAAGCGGATAGCGGCGTCCGCATCTGCCTCCAGATCGACGGTCCGGTTGGAGGCATCGAGACGCAAGGTCCAATCGGGATGCGCCTCGCGAAACGAACCCGCGAGCGGTGCCAGACGCTTCGCGACGAAGGCGACGGTGGAAGTGAGCCGCGCCACCTGGCCGGTCTGCTGGCGGCGCACGTCCGCGATGGCCTGTTCGAAGCGGTCCAGGCCCTCACGCAGCACTGGAAACAGCGTCTTTCCCGCAGCGGTCAGATGCACCTGCCGCGTTGCGCGCTCGAACAGCCTGACGTTCAGCATCTCCTCCAACTGGCGAATTTGGTGGCTGACGGCGGTCGCTGAAACGTTGAGCTCCTCGGCTGCGCCCTTGAAGCTCAGCCGGCGTGCAGCAGCCTCGAAGGCACGCAAGGCCCCAAGCGGCGGCAACTGTCTCATCGCACCCTCACACATGAATACAATTCATCTATCAGCTGAGAAGTCCTCCTTTGTCAATGAGGGCCGCCCTGGGCATATTGCCTTCCACAAGCAAGGCGACGGTGCCGAGCTGAGAATAACTCAAGCATGAAAGGACAGCCCATGTATCTCGAACAGGTCGTCACGAAGCCGGATCCCTATGCGCCGTTTCTGCTCTCGCAGGCAATTAAGGCCAATGGCTTCGTCTTCGTTTCGGGTCAGGCGGCAATCGGCGACGACGGTGAGATCGTCGGCGAGGATGACTTCGACCGCCAGGCCGAGCAGGCTTTCCGCAATCTCGCCCGCGCCCTGACGGCCGCCGGCTCCAGTCTCGACAGAGTCGTCAAGGTTACGATTTTCCTGCGTTCGATGGAAAATTTCGCAAAGATCGTCGAACTGCGCCGCAAGTGGTTCTCCGCCCCCTATCCGGCCGACAGCATTATCGAAGTCTCCTCGCTCTATTCGCCGAAGGCACTGATCGAGGTCGAGGCAATCGCACTCGACGGGGGCCGCTGACATGAACGCGCCGGCGATCGTCCCCTCACCGGTCTTCACCGGTGCCAGCCTCAGAGGTCTCGATTTCGCCAACCGCCTGTCGGTCGCGCCGATGACACGCATCAGCGCCTCGTCCGCCGGTGTGCCGGGCGAACGCATGGAGCGCTACTATCAGCGCTTCGCACGCGGCGGCTTCAGCCTGGTGACGACCGAAGGCATCTACACCGACAAGGCCTATGCGCAGACCTATTCGGGCCAGCCCGGTTTGACCGACCGGGAACAGGCGGACGCGTGGCGCCGCGTCGTCGATGCGGTCCATACGGCCGGCGGCAGCATCTTCGCGCAGCTCATGCACGGCGGCGCGCTTTCGCAAGGGAACCCCTACCGTTCCGATACAGTGGGTCCCTCGGCGGTCCGCCCGAAAGGCAGCCAGATGACCGGCTACCGCGGCGAAGGCTCCTATGCCGTGCCGCGCGAGATCAGCGAAGCAGAAATCGCCGAGGCGATCGATGGCTTCGCCGGTGCCGCGCGCCTGGCGATCGAGGTGGCCGGTTTCGACGGCATCGAGATCCACGGCGCCAACGGTTATCTCCTGGATCAGTTCTTCACCGACTACACCAACCATCGCCAGGACCGTTGGGGCGGCGGCATCGTCGCTCGCTTCGGCCTGTCGCTGGAGGTGCTAAAAGCCGTGCGCGCGGCGGTCGGCCCGTCCGTGCCGCTCGGCCTGCGTCTCTCTCAGGGGAAGGTCAACGACTTCCGGCACAAATGGGCGGAAGGGGAACAGGGGGCGGCGAGAGTGTTCGAGGCACTGGCCGACAGCCCGGCCGATTTCGCTCATGTGACCGAGTTCGAAGCATGGCAACCGGGTTTCGAAGGCGGCGAAATCCCTCTCGTATCGCTTGCTCGCCGTCATGCGCCGCGTCTCTTCCTCATCGCCAATGGCAGCCTGCACGATCTTGCCCGCGCTGAGCAGGTGATCGGGGCCGGAGCGGACATGATCGCGCTTGGCCGCGGCGCGCTCGTCAATCCCGATTGGCCGCGCCTCATGGCCGCTCGCAGCAAGTTGCGACCGTTCGAACTTTCGATGCTCGCACCGATCAGCGACATCAAGGACAGCGAACTCGCCCTTTAATATGAGAGGGCGGCGACCAGTCTGAAGGCAAATGTCTCAGAGCAGGCATGCCCGTGTCGCCGCCACGCTGCCGCCTATGGCACGCCGGAAGGGTCGGGCAGCTGTTGCTTGAGCCACGACTTGAACGCGATCATGCCCCTGGTGAACTGACGTGACTTCAGCCATGTCAGCCAGTAGTCACCCGCCGCCACGGTGATATCGAAAGGCTGCACCAGACGCCCGCTCTCGATATAATGCTCGAACATGGTTATCGGCAGAAGGGCGGCACCTGAGCCTCGGGCGGCCGCCTCTGCGAGCGCCAGGGAGGTATCGAAGACCATGCCGCGCAGGATGGGAGGCTGGGCGCCCGCTGCGCGGAACCATTGCGCCCACTCATCGGACCGGTACGAACGCAGCAGCTCGATTCCGGCGAGGTCGACCGGTTCCTTCAGTCGAGCGGCAATCTGAGGCGAGCAGACCGGCGATAGCGGTGCGGCCGCCAGGTGCATTGCGTCCGTGCCATGCCATGACCCGTCCCCGAATCGGATCGCGAAGTCGAGGCCGTCGCCGGCGAGATCGACGCGGTTGTTATTGCTCAGGATGCGTAAGTCGAGGTTCGGATGTGCGTCATGAAAATCCGACAACCGCTCCATCAGCCACCCGATTGCGAAAGTGCCGACAACGCCGACAGTCACGACTTCGTGGAAGTTTCCTTCCTCGAAACGGCTTATGGTCGCACACATACGCTTGAACACATCGCTCATGACCGGCGCAAGCGCTGACCCCTCATCGGTAAGGGCAAGGCCCCTGGGCAGCCGCCGGAACAACTTAACGCCAAGCAGATCCTCGAGCGACTTCACTTGATGGCTGATTGCAGTCTGCGAAACCCGTAGCTCCAGGCCGGCACGGGTAAAGCTGCAGTGGCGCGCCGATGCCTCGAAGGCACGCAATGCATTGAGGGGCAGCTTTGGGAGTTCCATGGAATCCGTTTCGTCAAGGCCAAATCTGATTCATGCCTACCCGCAACATTGCTCGTTTGTCGAGTGCCATTGCTTCTGCCATTCTCTCCACAGCTCAAGGCAACACAGGATCACGATGATTTCCGGTCGGGGCGACCGAAAATCATGAACGTGATCGATTCCAATAAGTTAGAGCGGGATTCGGGCGGAAAGCCGCATACAGTTTTCCTCATCCCGCCGTAGGCATTCGATCACGACCGTCGCGGTATCGCGCCGGCGGCACCTATCCCTGTGTCAAGTTTTTGTCTGGTCTGAACCATTGGTATCGGCATGAAGCTCATCGGTTATATCTTCAGCATGCTCTCGGCTGCTTTGCTGGCCATGTTCGGCATCGGCGCCGTTTATCTGTCGGAAATGGCGAAGGATCTGCCTGACCACCGCAAGCTTGCAGAGTGGGAGCCGGCGCTCATGACGCGGTTTTACGCGTATGACGGAACGCCGATTGCCGAATACGCCAAAGAAAGGCGCCTGTATCTGCCCATCGCCGCGATCCCTAGCCGCGTGAAGGCGGCCTTTCTCTCGGCGGAAGACAAGAGTTTCTATTCCCATTCCGGAATCGATGCCCTGAGTATCGTAAAGGCTGCCTGGTCCAATGCCGTGAACCTTGGGTCCGGCCAGCGAATGATCGGCGCCTCGACAATCACTCAGCAACTTGCCAAGAACTTTCTGCTTTCTTCGGATCGCACCCTTGAACGGAAGATCAAAGAGGCGGTGCTTTCCATCCGCATAGAGCGCTCGCTCAGCAAAGACAAAATCCTGGAACTCTATCTGAACGACATCTACTTGGGGCTCGGGGCCTACGGCATTGCCGCCGGCGCTTTGACCTATTTCGGGAAGTCGGTCACCGAACTGACCGTCGCCGACGCAGCGTATCTCGCTGCCCTGCCGAAGGGACCCAACAACTACAATCCGCACCGGCATCCCGAACGCGCGATCAGCCGGCGCAACTGGGTGATTGGCCAGATGCAGCGCAACGGCTTCGTTAGCGCCGCAGAGGCAAGCAACATGATGGCGAGGCCTCTCGGCGTTGAGCCTCGGGCCGAGACCTTCTTCATGGCAGAGGCAAACTATTTCGCCGAGGAAGTACGCCGGGAAGTCGCCGGGCGATATGGCGAAGCGGCTCTCTATGGCGCCGGTCTCTCCGTGCGCACGACGCTGGACCCTACCCTTCAGAGGGCTGCGCAGCGAGTGCTGCGGGCTGGCCTCGTCGAATACGACCGGGCCCGAGGGTTTCGGGGGCCGGTCGGGCATATCGATATTTCCGGAGACTGGGCGACAGCGTTGGCTGAACAGGAGACATTGGCGGATGTGAAGGAGTGGAAGCTCGCGACAGTGCTCTCCTGTTCCGATGCGGGTGTGCGAGTCGGACTGCGAAGTCCAAGGCTTGGCTCCGAACCCGGTCCTGAAACGGGTTTTATCGATGGCAAGACCCTGCAGTGGGCATTGAAGGTCTCTGCCGGAGGCAGGTTCAGGCAGGCCGACTCCATCGACCAGGTCCTCTCGCCGGGGGACGTTATCTATGTGGAGAAGGCGGAAGACGGTTATCTCCTGCGACAAATACCGGAGGTGCAAGGCGCGATCGTATCGATGGACCCGAATACAGGGCGCGTGCTTGCGAGCGTTGGCGGTTTCTCCTTTGCACAGTCACGCTTCAATCGTGCCACGCAGGCATCGCGCCAGCCCGGCTCAGCCTTCAAGCCCTTCGTTTACGCCGCCGCACTGGATACCGGCTACACCCCGGCAACGCTGGTTATGGACGCCCCCTTTTCGATGCCGGATGGGGCGGGCCGTCTGTGGGAACCCAAGAACTATGACGGCAAATTCAGCGGCCCTTCCACGCTGCGCACCGGACTGGAGAAAAGCCGCAACCTGATGACGGTGCGCCTCGCCCGGCATCTCGGCATGGACGTCGTTGCCGAATACGGCCGCGCCTTCGGCCTCTACGACAGGCTCGCCCCATACCTGCCGATGTCGCTCGGAGCCGGCGAAACGACGTTGACGCGGCTCGTTTCGGCCTATGCAGTCCTCGCCAATGGCGGACGCTCGGTGCAGCCCTCGATGATCGACCGAATCCAGGATCGTCACGGTCGCACGATCTTCCGCCACGATGGACGCGACTGCGATCGATGCAATGCCGCAAGCTGGCTGCATCAGGAAGAGCCGGTGCCTCGCGACAACCGCGAGCGGGTTCTCGACCCGATGACGGCCTATCAGGTGACATCGATGCTGCGTGGCGTGGTGGAGCGCGGAACGGCGCGCCGGGTGGCGCAGCTCGACGTTCCGGTCGCCGGCAAGACCGGAACGACGAACGACGAGAAAGATGTCTGGTTCGTCGGCTACACGCCGACCCTCGTGACCGGCATATTCATGGGCTACGACACGCCGAGACCTATGGGGTATGGCGAAACGGGCGGCGGACTCGCGGCTCCGATCTTCATCGACTTCATGAAGGTGGCATTGAACGGCAAACCCGGCGTGGAGTTTCCCGTTCCGCCGGGTTTGTCCTTCGCGAGCGTTGACCGCCGTACCGGCAGGCGAGCCGCTTCGGGAGATCCCAGTTCGACTATCGAGGTCTTCAAGCCCGGAACCGGGCCGTGCCTGACGGAGTGTCCCGTCATAGACGGAATGGGAGGGGAGGAACCCGAAGACGTCCCTGCCACACTGCGCGAGCAGCTTCTGACCGCCCCCCAGGGCCTCTATTGAGCCGATTACCTCCAATCTCGCCGAGGGATGGAAATGAGGAAATACGCCTTCGCCCCGCGGAGCAGTGCACGCAACAGGCGGCTGCGCATTGCCTGCATCATGGCAGCGTTCACCGCCATTTTCGCCGCCGCCTTCATACGGCTTGTCCAACTCGGCATGAAGGAAGAAGCGCGCAGCGAAATCAGCCTCACCTATGACAGGGCTCCGAGTGGACGACCTGCAATCGTCGATAGGAACGGCCAACTGCTCGCGACCGACATTCCGATCGCATCGCTCTACATGGAGCCGCGCTCGATTCCCGATCTGGACGAGGCTGTTGAGAAACTCGCGGCGATCTTCCCGGAGCTCGATGCGCGCGAACTCCATTCGCGCCTCCGACGCAAAGATGCCTTCACGTGGGTCAAGCGGCAGATAGCTCCGGAGAAGCAGCAGGCAATCATCGATTCGGGACTGGCCGCAGTCGGCTTTCGACCTGAAAATCAACGGCTCTACCCGAACGGCTCCCTGGCTGCCCATGTCCTTGGCGCCGTGGATATCGATAACGTCGGCATCGCCGGTATCGAAAAATGGATCGATGCGAACGGGCTCGCAGACCTGCGCGGCGCCGGCATCGAACTTAGGGGGCGCGAGCTCCAGCCGGTCGAGCTTTCAATCGACCTGCGCGTTCAGTACGCCATGGAGCAGGAACTCGGCAGAGCCGTCACGAAATTCGGAGCTGTCGCGGGTGCCGGGCTCCTGCTTGACGTCGCGAATGGCGAAATACTTGCGCTCGCTTCCTATCCAGCCTTTGATCCGAACAATCCCGTGGATGCCTTCAGGCCCGACCGGATAAACCGCGTTACCGCCGGCGTTTTCGAGATGGGATCGACCTTCAAGACCCTGACCACGGCGATGGCGCTGGAGTCAGGCAGGTTCGATCTCGAATCCGTCGTCGACGCAAGCAGACCCTTGAGCTTTGGGCGGCAACGCATCCACGACTATCGCGGACAATACCGGCCGCTCACCATTCCCGAAGCCTTCATCCACTCCTCGAACATAGCCATGGCGAAAATGGCGCTGTCACTCGGACCCGAAGCGTTGCGGACTTTTCTTGGGCGTTTCGGCGTTCTGTCTCGGCTTTCGACCGAGCTGCCGGAGAGCGCCGCGCCGCTCCGGCCCTCCGATTGGAGCGAGGTCACCACGGCAACGGTTTCATTCGGCCACGGGATCGCCGTCACGCCGCTGCAAGCCAGCATGGCCGTCGCCGCTCTGGCGAACGGCGGAAAGCTGATCAGGCCCACCTTCATAAAGGACAGCCCCGTGTCCGAACGGACCATCGCGGAGGATCTCGTGTCTGCGGACACCAGTGAGGCGATACGTCACCTCCTGCGCCTCAACACGGCGGTCGGCTCAGCCAAGAGGGCCGATGTCCCCGGCTATGTGATCGGCGGTAAGACCGGCACGGCGGAAAAGGTGGTCCAGGGCCGCTACTCCAAAGTGCTCAACGTCACATCGTTCATGGGCATCGTACCGGCGGACAATCCCAGGTACCTGCTGCTCGCCCTCCTGGACGAGCCCCGCGGCCTGACGGAAACCTATGGCAACCGTACCTCCGGCTGGAATGCCGTGCCGCTCGGCGCCGCCCTCTATCAGCGCATCCTCCCAATGCTCCTCACGCCTGCTTTCCCATCGCCGGCAGGCGCCGAAGCCGTTCCCGTCGCGACGGGAGACTGTCGCGCAGGAGTCGACCTCTTGCCCGGTGCCCCCTGTCTTTCAGGCGCCGGAGATCGCTCAGGGGAAAATGGATGACGGCGACGCCCCACTTACGCGGCGGCCGCCGTGGCCGAACGCCGCGTCACCCGCGCAGGCCCGGCGCCTCTTGCCCGGTGCGCTCCACATATTCCCTGTAGCCACCGCCATATTGATTGATCCCGTCCGGCGTCAGCTCCAGCACGCGATTGGAAAGTGCGGACAGGAAACGGCGATCGTGCGAGACGAACAGCATGGTGCCCTGATAGGCCGAGAGCGCCTTGATCAACATTTCCTTCGTATCGAGGTCGAGATGGTTTGTCGGCTCGTCGAGCACGAGGAAGTTCGGCGGATCGAACAGCATTGCGGCCATCACGAGCCGCGCCTTCTCGCCGCCGGAGAGCACGCGGCATCTCTTCTCGACGTCATCGCCGGAAAAGCCGAAACAGCCGGCCAGCGCTCTGAGCGGCGCCTGCCCGGCCTTGGGAAAACGTTCCTCAAGCCATTGCAGAATGGTGCTTTCGCCTTCGAGCAGATCCATGGAATGCTGGGCGAAATAGCCAAGCTTCACGCTGGCACCGAGTGAGACGCTGCCCTTATCGGGCGTGGTGGTGCCTGCGACCAGCTTGAGCAGTGTCGATTTGCCGGCGCCGTTAATGCCCATGATGCACCAGCGCTCGCGCCGGCGCACCATGAAATCGAGGCCGTCATAGATCGCCCGGCTGCCATAGGCCTTGTGGACATTCTTGAGGTTGACGACGTCTTCGCCGGAGCGCGGCGCCGGCAGGAAGTCGAAGGCGACCGTCTGGCGACGACGAGGCGGCTCGACGCGGTCGATCTTTTCGAGCTTCTTCACCCGGCTCTGAACCTGCGAGGCGTGAGAGGCACGGGCCTTGAAGCGTTCGATGAACTTGATCTCCTTGGCGAGCATCGCCTGCTGGCGCTCGAACTGCGCTTGCTGTTGTCGCGCGTTCAGCGCCCGCTGCTCTTCATAAAATCCATAATCGCCCGAGTAGGTCGTCAGCGCGCCGCCATCGATCTCGATGATCTTGGTGACGATCCGGTTCATGAACTCGCGGTCGTGAGACGTCATCAGCAGAGCGCCATCATAGCCTTTCAGGAAATCCTCGAGCCAAATCAGGCTTTCGAGATCGAGATGGTTGCTCGGTTCGTCCAGCAGCATCACGTCCGGGCGCATCAGTAGGATGCGGGCGAGCGAAACGCGCATCTTCCAGCCGCCCGACAGCTTTGCGACATCGCCGTCCATCATTTCCTGGCTGAAGCTGAGGCCGGCGAGAACCTCGCGCGCACGTCCCTCGAGCGCATAGCCATCGAGTTCCTCGTAGCGCGCCTGCACCTCGCCGTAGCGCTCGACGATCGCATCCATTTCATCCAAACGGTCCGGATCCGACATGGCCGTCTCGAGTTCGCGCAGCTCCGCCGCGACGGCGCTGACCGGGCCTGCCCCTTCCATGACCTCGGCGACGGCCGACCGACCGGCCATTTCGCCGACATCCTGATCGAAATAGCCGATCGTCATACCCTTCTCGACGGAGACCTGCCCCTCGTCAGGCAATTCCTCGCCGGTGATCATCCGGAAGAGCGTCGTCTTTCCCGCCCCGTTCGGACCGACAAGCCCCACCTTTTCGCCGCGGTTCAACGCTGCCGAGGCTTCAATATAGAGTATGCGGTGACTGTTGGACTTGCTGATATTTTCGACGCGGATCATGTGGAGGACGGCCCAGTTGGTTGCGCGCACCCCTATGCCACGGGTTGACGTAGCTGTCACGCCAACCGGACATATCTTCCTCCCGACACATGTGACGTACTCGTCACCGGATGCGTTCGCCCCCGGGATTGCTCACGTCAAGTTTCCTGAGCCATGGCAGGGGCCGCTTGAATTCAACCCCGATCTCATGCGCGTTCTGCCACGCGACCCATCCGGACGCACAGACGTGTTCCGGAATGAAGAGCAGCTGAATCTCCGGTCCGGTCGATATCGGTGAGCTGAATCGCAGTCGCGCCCCTTTGGAATTGATGTCTACAATGAGACATTCGATTCCGATTCCTCCCGCGCCCTCCTGCATAAGGCGGGCGCGCTTGAGGGATTTCCGTCTCGCAAGTTGGCGCAGTTCGGCACTAGGCATGGTGATTTCCTTTAATGAGCCCGCCGCGGAACCCTGCTGCAGGCGATTGTGCGGTGCTGTTTACTCGATCAGTGCTATCCGCTGGTTCGCCAGGAGCTTCTTGGTGCCCGCGCTATCGCAGGCCGACTGCATGGTCGAATTCCCGCTGAACGTGATCTTGTCGGCGATCACCTGCGTACAGCCGTTCGCCGTCGCGGAATTGCCCTTGTAGTCGAGCGACGACGCCGGCGTGTAGACCGCGCCGGTCAAGACCGAGTTGGACGTCCCGTTGATGGAATGGCTCACGGCAGTCTGGCTGCGGCTGCCGAAGAAGAGAATCCCGGAATAGGGTCCCGAGGTCGGAGCCTTCAGATCGAGGGAGACGTTCCCTCTGAGGTCCAGTCGAGCATCGTTCGCGAGAAAGAAGGTCACGCCGCTGTAGCCATTCACCGGCGTGCCTACGTGCAGCCGCGCTGCCGAGGTCGCGGTCGGGTTACCACCGTTCGCGGTAAACGTGCCGCCGGTTATAATATACAGGCCCGGTTCGAACTCGACCGTTCCCTTCACGTCAAGCCCGTTGGGAAAGCACCTGACCCTGACCCCGCTGGGATGCATCTGTGTCGTTTTGACGAGGGTCAGTTGGCCTGGGTTGCCAATATTCCTGCTGCCTGCGTCGCAGGCGAAGCCGGCCCACGGGAACGGCTCGGCTACGCCCGCATAGGGGTCGATGCTTGCCGGTGCGTTCTCGTGGACGCTATCGCACTGTTTCAACCTCAAGCCCAGCGTCGCCACGGCTCCGCCGACCGCATGGACGCAGTCGGCGTTCATCGACGCGGATCCGGACATGAGGAACGAGTCTGAAGCGCTTGAATTCGATGCTACATCGCACCCGCTGAGATCCACCGAAGCCGAGCCGGAGACGGTTACAGCGCCCGATTTTGTCTTCGAGAGCGCAAGCACACAGGCTGTCGACCCACCCTCCACCTGTGCAACGGCACGCGCCCTCATCGTGACCGGTTGATCGGAAAAGATAGAGGAAAACAGCCGCGAACGCGTTTCCGTCACGACGACTTCAAGCCGATCCAGAGTCCCGGCGCTTGCGGCCGGTGAGGAAGATGGGCTGATTGCCAGCGTGCCGGCCGACGGCGAGTAGCCGCTTTTGGAGGCGATCTGTGTGGCCGTAGCCTCGAGCGCAGATCTTTGATCGCCCGCGCGCAGGCGCCCTGCGGCCGCATGCGCCGCGACGTCCGCGGCGTGCTGAAGCTTGCGCTGCTTCAGATACCAGAAGCCCGTCTCCGCGCCGAGGCCCATGGCTCCGACGAGAACGGGAAAGGCGACCGCCGCGATAACGGCGACCGTGCCGCGTTCGTCCGCCAGGAATTTTAGCGCACCGGTCCGCTTCCGCGGCGCCGGCCGTCTCGCATGGATCACGTCGTTTCTTTCGCTCATTCGCATGCCCAGTGGTCTGAGGTTTCGGCCGGACGATACATCCCACCCTGGTCGTTAGCGATTCGGCCGGTTGGCCTAGTCCGGCCCGTAAGGGCTTGCCGTGCCTGCTTAGGCCATCAGGTCGAATGGTCATCGAGCGGTTCAGGGGGCACATTTCGCGGGACTAGAACGGCTCCAGTACCCACGGAAAAGGCACCTGAGATGATTTCGACATTCGCAGCTTCGCTCGCATTCTTTCTCTTTGCCGGACTGATGACCTATGCCGGCATCAAGGACGTCGCGACCATGACCATATCGAACCGTCTCGTGCTTGCATTGGCGGTTTCCTTCACGGTTCTAGCGCCCGCCGCCGGATTGGGCGTGGCGACGATCTCGTCCAGCATTCTCATCGCCTCCGGCGTACTGGTCTCGACCTTCGTGCTCTTCTCCTTCGGCTGGATCGGCGGCGGCGACGCGAAGCTCTTGCCCGTGGCCGTACTCTGGCTCGGGCCGGACCTCGCGCTCGACTTTCTCCTCTACACGGCCCTGATTGGTGCGGCGTTGACGCTTGGCCTTCTGCAATTCCGGCGCATGCCCCTGCCGGTGGTCCTGAAGAAGAGCGCCTGGTCCGCGCGCCTGCACTCCCCCGAGACGGGCGTTCCCTACGGGGCGGCGATGGCGCCCGCTGCCCTACTGCTGCTCCCGCAAAGCCACTGGTTCTCCGCCCTCCTCTGATGGCGGCACCGACATTCCCTCACCAAACGATAAGGTCTAGCCAATGATCCGCCTTGCCATTCTCCTGCTTGCGCTGGCAGCCGGCGGCGCTGCCTCCTGGTTGGCGCTGGGCGCCGTAGACCAGCCGACAACCGCGACCGCACAAGTTCAAGAGGCGCCTTCGCAGGAGGTGCTTGTCGCCTCCGCGGAGTTCAAACGCGGAACGACGCTCGAGGAGACCCACGTGCGGTGGCAGCCCTGGGAGGGCGAGATCCCTCCCGTGTTCATCAGCCGCAGTTCACGCCCGGACGCGATCGCATCCCTGAAGGGGTCGCTCGCCTTGAGCGACTTCGTTGCGGGAGAACCTATCCGCCAGGACAAGGTCGCCCAGCCTGGCGCCGGCTTCCTGTCCAGCATGCTGCCCTCGGGGAAGCGGGCAATAGCGGTCCGCGTGACTGCGGAGAGCACGGCCGGCGGGTTCATTCTGCCCAACGACCATGTCGACGTCATCCATACCGTCGCCCGTTCGGGCTCGGGAAAGGATGGTGACGTCCTCAGCCGCGCCATCCTCTCCAATATTCGAGTGCTGGCGGTTGATCAGACCGTTTCGGAGGGGGCGGATGGGACCTCGGTCATCGGCAAGACCGCGACGCTCGAAGCGGACCCCCGACAGATCGCAACGATCGCGGCGGCGGAAGCTTCAGGCACGGTTTCGCTCGCGCTCCGGCCCCTGGTCGACAACCACGAACCATCGATCGTTGAAAGCGAGGGTCCTCGTCGCGGAGTGGTGCGCGTCATCAGTGGCGGGCGCATGTCGATGACTGAAGTTCCCTCCCGCTCCGGCGGAAGTTGATCAGCTCAAGAAAGTTTCGAACCAATGAAACAGCTCGGAAACGAAATCCACGGAACCTTTCCGGCGGCCTCTGCGCTGCCGCCCATACCGAAGGTAGAGATCGCCGCCTTCTGCCGTTCGGAAGAGGTGACCCAGGCGATCCGTACGGCGGCGCTCGACCGTCGCATGGCGCGAGCCACGCTGACGATAAAGACCGGGGGGATCAACGAAGCCGCGGCGCTTTACAGCGGCTTCACCTCGCCGAATCTGGTGGTCGTGGAAAGCGACGAGGACGACGTTCCGCTGATGGCGGCGCTCGAAGGCCTTGCCATGGAATGCGTCACGGGTACCAAGGTTATCGTCATAGGGCGTTCCAACGACGTCGCGCGATACAAGAAGCTCCTGGACGCCGGCGTGAGCGATTACCTCGTAGCGCCCTTCGATCCGATGGACTTCGTCGCTGCGGTGCACCGCTGCTTTCGCGCTCCGGTCGAGGAGAAGCTTGGGCGTATCGTCGCCTTCGTCGGCGCCAAGGGCGGGACCGGATCCTCGACGCTCGCGCACAACGTTGCCTACGCCATGTCAAAGCGCGTCGATGCGGATGTGCTTCTGGCCGATCTCGACCTGCAGTCCGGTACGCTCGACCTGAACTTCGACATCGAGGCGACCCAGGGCATGGTCGACGTGCTGGAGAGTCCCGATCGGCTGGACGAGGTGCTTCTGCGCCGTCTGGCCGTGCCCCATACGGATCGCCTGCACCTTCTGCCGGCGACCGCGGATCTCAATAAGTTCTTCAGTCTCCGGGAAGATGACGTTGATCACCTCCTCGATGTCGCTCGTTCGAGCTCATGGCATCTGGTGGTCGACCTGCCCCATATCTGGACAGGATGGACGCGCAAGATCCTCCTCGAAGCGGACGATATCGTCATCACGGCGACGCCCGATCTCGCCAGCATGCGCAACGCGAAGAACCTGGTCGACTTCTTGAAGAGGGCGCGCCCGAACGATCCGCCGCCGAGGATCGTTCTCAACAAGACCGAAACACCCAAGCTCGCAGAAATCAAACCGAAGGATTTCGTTGCAGCCGTCGGGGTGCAGGAGAGCATTTCCGTGCCCTTCGACCCGAAGCTGTTCGGTGCCGCGGCGAACAATGGCCGGCTGGTGATCGATCAGGCGCCTCAGTCTGCGGCGGGCCGGGCGATGGTCGCGCTAGCCTGGCGCGTCAGCGGCACAAGGGAGAGGCGAGCCGATCGGCGCGGTCTCAAGGCGCTGCTGCAAACAGTGCTTGGCCGCGGCAGATCGAAGGGCTCATCGGCAGTGCGCAAGAAAGCGGGCGAGCTGAAAGCGTCCGAGGCGGGGGCGTCGGCAGCCGAGTTCGCGCTGATCGCGCCGGTGCTCGCTCTGGCTCTCGTCGCCATGGCGGATGTCGGGCTTGCACTTTACGAGCGAATGACGATCGACCATGCGCTGCGCGCCGGCGCGCAAGCTGCCATGGCCGATCCCGGGCCGACGCAAGTCCAAAAGGTGATGCAGTCCACGCTGGCGAAAAGCGCGCTGCTGGCCAATGCCACCGTGTCAGCGGTGAAGCGCTACTGCGCCTGCCCGGAAAATCCCGACATCGACCCGGATGCGGCGCCGCAATGCGGAACGAGCCTTTGCGCCAATGCGGCGGCGCCGTTCATCTACTACCGCCTGGCGGCGACGAAGGATTATCAGCCGATGTCGCTGCCGCAGGTGCTTCCGGCCTTTCGGCTCAACTCCTCCATGCAGGTGCAGATCCGATGAGGAAGGCGCGCCGCGACGTCCAACGGCTATGGCGCAGCGAAGCGGGTGCGACGGCGGTGGAATTCGCGCTCGTGTGCCTGCCGCTGCTGCTGCTGATCCTCGGCGTCATCGAGTTTGGCCGTGTATTTTATGTCCGAAACGATCTCTCGCACGCCGCCGACATTGCTGCGCGCAAGGTACTGATCGGGCAGGTCGCCCGCGATGCGTCCGATAGCGAGGCACAGCAGAAACTCGAAAGGGCGGTGCGCGAGAGCTTTCGCAGCGGCAACCCCTTGCTGCTTCAAATCGTCACCGGCAAGGAAACCGTAGACGGGATCGACTTTCGCATCCTGTCCATCCGGTATCCTTTCACCTTTGTCCTGCCGGGTCTGGCGAATGGCCCGTTGAACCTGCAGCTTTCAAGACGCATCCCGATCGGGTGATCGACGGAGGTTTACGCATTGGCAGCGCCGTTTAATTGGCGTCGACCTCGGGCTCGGGCGCAGTGATCTCCGGTTGCGGAGCGGTAACGCCGCCGGATCGGATTGGCTCGCAGCGGCCGGTGCAGCTATAGGTTGTCTTTGCCCCGCCCTCGTCGACGGTAACCAGACGCCCGCCTGCAGCGACGACGTCAAGGATGACGTTGGCCACCTGCGCGCCGTCCGCGCCGATGACGATCAGATTTGTCGATCCTGGCGTTCTGCCGGTCAGAACGACCGTCTTGTCGTCACTCAGCGTCGCCTGCGCGATTGCTGGATTGCCGATGATGAGCGTGCTCGCGGGCTGCGCCAGGAGGAGCATTCTCGCATAATCTACAATAACCCTGACGACGCCGTCGGCCTGGCGGGTCGACTGCAGCGTCACGTCTGCAGCGGGCTGGCTTTTCGCCGCCTCGGGCGCCGCAATCATGGCGCATGTCGTAAGCGTCAAACCAACCCATCCGGCGACGCTGCGCATTGGAACCACTCCCATCGGTTGCTCCCGGTCTATCAACGGACGGGTGTGCCATCCGTTCCAATAGCCTGCCAAAGCGTGAAGCTACTGCAATGGCGACGATCGGACTAGACCACTAGGCCGATCCGCTCGCGGTCGGCCATCGGCCATCAGGCTGAATGGATCGAGAGGGTTAATAAAGTCTATATGAGAGCCACACAGCAAGCGGGAACGAGTACCCTGGCCCGGCCCTGTGATGCCGAACTTGGCGTCGGCGCAACCTCAAACCACTGAAGGACCCGAACCATGAAAAATCTCCTTGTCCGCTTTGCCCGCAACGAATCCGGTGCGACCGCCATCGAATACGGCCTGATCGCCGGCCTGATCGCCGTCGCCATCATCGGCGCGGTAACCACCGTCGGCACCGATGTAAGCAAGGTGTTCACCACGATTTCAGGAAAGCTGAACCCCGCCACCTAAGCTCAAATGGGCAGGGCTCTTGCAAAGCAGTGCGGAGGGTTGAGCCCTCCGCCAGCCTTTTTTGGCACGAGCAGTTAATGTGAGACCGCAGGGCGACGTCGATGTTTGGCAAAAAATCGATACTGGATCAAACGGCCGCCGAAAGAATGGAGCAGCCGTCGCGCGAAATCGAACCTGCGGCTCCGCGCGAGGTCAAAAAGTCTGCCCCGGTTCCGGCCGCCGCCAGACCCGAGAAGGCCGAACAGTACTACAACCTCAAAAAGGAAATTTTCAGCGCGCTCATCGCCACGATCGACGTGGCAGTGCTGTCCACCATGGATGGCGAGCAGGCGCGTACCGAGATCGGCGCTATCGTCAACGATATCGTCGCGGCCAAGAAGGCCGGCATTTCCATGGCCGAGCAGAACGACCTTCTGCACGACATCTGCAACGACATTCTGGGTTACGGCCCTCTCGAGCCCCTGCTCGCTCGCGACGACATCGCCGACATCATGGTGAATGGCGCGGACCAGGTGTTCATCGAGGTGGCCGGCCGGGTGCAGCAAACGGGTATCCGCTTCCGGGACAACGAGCAGCTCCTGAACATCTGCCAGCGCATCGTCAGCCAAGTCGGCCGGCGCGTCGATGAATCGAGCCCGATCTGCGACGCGCGTCTCGCGGACGGTTCGCGCGTCAACGTCATCGCACCGCCGCTCGCCATCGACGGCCCCAGCCTGACCATCCGCAAGTTCAAGAAGGAAAAGCTGACCGTCGACCAGCTGGTGCGTTTCGGCTCGATCTCGCCCGAAGGCGCCGAGATCCTCAAGATCATCGGCCGCGTGCGCTGCAATGTGCTCATCTCCGGCGGCACTGGCTCCGGCAAGACGACGCTGCTCAATTGCCTCACGGGCTATATCGACGACGGCGAACGCATCATCACCTGCGAAGACGCGGCAGAGCTTCAATTGCAGCAGCCGCACGTCGTGCGTCTCGAAACGCGCCCGCCGAACATCGAAGGTCAGGGTGAAATCACCATGCGCGCACTCGTCAAGAACTGCCTGCGCATGCGGCCCGAGCGGATTATCGTCGGCGAGGTGCGCGGGCCAGAGGCCTTCGACCTGCTTCAGGCGATGAACACCGGCCATGACGGCTCGATGGGAACACTTCATGCGAACTCGCCGCGCGAGGCGCTCTCCCGCATCGAGGCGATGATCACCATGGGCGGGCACTCGCTGCCCGGCAAGGCAATTCGGGAGATGCTCGTCTCGTCCGTCGACGTGATCGTCCAGGCGGCACGTCTTCGCGACGGCTCGCGGCGCATCACCCACATCACCGAAGTGCTCGGCATGGAGGGCGACGTGATCACGACCCAGGACCTCTTCGTCTACGACATGGTTGGGGAGGATGATAGGGGCAACATTATCGGACGACATCGCTCGACCGGGATCGGCCGCCCGGCATTTTGGGACCGCGCGCGCTATTACGGCGAAGAAGCCCGCCTCGCCGCGGCGCTCGACGCTGCGGAATTGAAAGCGGCTGCGTAAGTCACGACTGACACAGGTGTATTAACGATGCTGTCCCTGCTGTTTCCCGCGATCGTGTTTCTGTTAGCTTCCACCAGCGTCGGCGGCATGATGGTTGTTGCCTTCTACCCGCGCGTGGTCAAGGCAAGCGCCTATCGCCACAGGTTCGACCGCATCGCGGCAGTGGCGGAGTCCTCGCAGAGCGAGCGGGCGGAAGAGGAAGGCCGGGAGCGCCGGCGGTCGGTGGAAAAGACGCTGCGCGAGATCGAAGCGAAGCACCAGGCGAAGGCCCGCAAAGGCCGTAAGCCGCCACTGATCGGCAGGATGCGCCAGGCCGGCCTGCAATGGTCGACGAAGACCTATTTTCTCATTTGCGCCGCTACGGCTCTGGCCACCTGGGGCCTGATGCTTTTCTGGGGTCTCGGCATGCTGACCGCGGTCGGCTTTGCAATAGCCGGGGGCTTGCTGCTGCCGCACATCTACGTCAACGCAAAGCGAAAGTCGCGATTTGCTCGTTTCACGGCCGAATTTCCGAATGCCGTCGATGTCATCGTACGAGGGCTCAAGGCGGGCTTGCCTATGCCCGATTGCCTGAGAGTGATCGCGGCGGAAGCACAGGAGCCGGTCAAGAGCGAGTTCGTCACCGTCGCGCAGGACCAGACGCTCGGCATCCCGGTCGACGAGGCGGTGCAGCGCATGTGCGAGCGCATGCCGCTGCCCGAGGCCAATTTCTTCGCGATCGTTATTGCCATCCAAAGCCGAACCGGCGGCAGCCTCGCGGAAGCACTCGGAAATCTCTCCAAAGTGCTGCGGGAGCGGAAGAAGATGAAAGCCAAGATCAAGGCCATGAGCGCGGAGGCGAAGTCTTCCGCTGGCATCATCGGCGCCTTGCCGTTCTTCGTAGCCGGCGCCGTGTACCTGACGAGTCCGGACTACATGACGCTCCTGTTCACGACGCTCACGGGCAAGCTCGTGCTTGCTGGTTGCGGGCTGTGGATGAGCGTCGGCATTTTTGTCATGCGCAAAATGATCAACTTCGACTTCTGAGGGCACGAGATGAGCCTGGGCGTTAACATTCCCGATCCGGAACAGCTGACTGCCTTGATGGCCGGCCTCTCCGCCTTTTGCGCGGTCGTGGTCGCTTCCTGGCCCTATGTCTTTCGGGACACGCTGGCCGATCGCCTGAAGAAGGTCGAGGGCGAACGCGAACGTATCCGGCAGAGGGAGCGTTTCCGGCTCGGTGCCGAGAAGCGCAACGGGTCGCTGCGCGTGGAGCCGAAGCGCCTGTTCCAGGCAATCGTCGATCGCTTCAATCTTGCCAAGCAGGCGGAGGACGGGGAAATCGTCCGCAAGTTGAACATGGCCGGCTATCGCGGCCACGCGCCGATCACGGCCTTTCTCGCCGTAAGGCTGATAGCGCCGATGGTCCTCTTCGCGGCGACACTGCTCTATATCCTGCTCATTATTCGCCCGGAGGCGCCCTTGCTCCTGGTCTTGGGCATGGCCGCCGGCGTCGGCTCGCTCGGCTATTTCGCGCCGGCGATCTTCATCAGGAACAGGATCACCAAGCGGCAGCAGGCGATCCGCCGATCATGGCCGGAGGCGCTGGACCTCCTGTTGATCACCGTGGAATCGGGCATGGGCATCGAAAGCGCCTTCCGCAAGGTGGGCGAGGAGGTCGGTGCACAGTCGCCGGAGATCGCCGAGGAAATCCTCCTGACCACGGCCGAGCTTTCCTACCTGCAGGATCGTCGCCAGGCATTCGAAAATCTGGGCCAGAGAACCGGCGTGGAAGGTGTGCGCGCCGTCGTGACCAGCCTTATCCAGGCGGAAAAATACGGCACGCCGCTGGGGCAGGCCCTTCGCGTCATGGCTCAGGAGAATCGAGACATGCGCATGAGCGAAGCGGAGAAAAAGGCGGCAGCCCTTCCGCCAAAGCTCACAGTGCCGATGATCATCTTCTTCCTGCCCGTGCTCTTCGCCGTCATCATCACGCCGGCGGCGATCCAGATCATGAGTATGTAGAATGAACCAGTCTGGAGAAAGAGCATGAAAGCCGCTCCTGATTCCGCAATGGAGCGGGATGAGGAAATGTGCGCGGCTGCCCGCTGGCATGGCGCTCCAGAATAGGTGTCGAGGGACTCGCCCGGGCAGAGTTGGGGTGGGGCGAGGGCGGCGCTGCGCGAGGTTCGGCGCGCAGCGCCGCATCTGCTTCCGTTGTCGGGCCGCCCATTTTTATCCGGCTTTAGCAAGAGCGGTGATTTTCGCCGCGATGCCTTCGAGCGGTAGCACGAAATCGACGAGACCGGCGCTGATCGCCGATTTCGGCATTCCGAATACGACCGAGCTCCGTTCGTCCTGCGCGATCACTTTCCCGCCGGCCACATGCAGCGCCCGGAGACCCTCGGTGCCGTCATCGCCCATCCCCGTCAGGACGACGGCGAGAGACTCGCTTTTGAAAGCGCGGGCGATCGAGCCGAAAAGATAGGAGCCCGACGGCTTGAAGCCCTGGATGGGAGCCTCGTCGACCACGCGCAGGCGTGACTTGCCCGAGACGCCGAGCTGATGACCGTCCGGAGCGAGGTAAACGGTGCCCGGCCTCAATAGCTCGCCGTTCACCCCAACCTTCACGTTGAGCGCAATTGCCGCGTCGAGCGACGCGGCGACGCCTTCGATGAAACCGTTCGACATGTGCTGCACGATGAGGATGGGTGCGGGAAAATCGCTCGGAAGCTCTTTCAATATCGAGCGGATCGCGGTCGGGCCTCCGGTTGAGGCGGCGATGCCGACGATGCCTATCGGCGTCTCGGAGGCCGGCCGCACCGCATGTTCGATCGGGCGATTTCCGTTTGTCTTCTTCCGCCATTGACGAACGACCTTGACCTGCGCCATGGCCTTCACCGTCGAAAGAAACTTTTCGACGGCCCCTTGCTCGTGAGGCCCGCCAGTCGGCGCCGGGATGACCGCGAGTGCGCCTGCCTCCAGGGCACGCGCGGACATGGCACCCAATTGCGACCCATCGTGGTACGCGACCATGACGACCGGCGTCGGCGCCGTGATCATGATCTCGCTGACGGTCTCGGCTCCATCGTCGCCGGCAAGTCGAAGTTCCACTGCTACAATGTCCGGCAAGAGTTTGCGGGTCATTCGCACTGCACCCTTGCCGGTGCTGGCCACTCCCACGAGCTCGACGGAGGGGTCGATCTCAGCCGCGCTCTTGACGAGCTCCTCAAGATCAGGCGTCGGTGTCGCAAGGAGAATACGTATCATCTAGGTGCCGTCACACGACCCGGCGCATGGTCTCGAGAAAGTGCTGTGCATCGAACTGGTCCTTCCTGAGATAGGCGTTCGCGCCGGCGCGCAACCCTCGCATTTTGTCGTCCAGCGTTTCCCGCCCGGTCACCAGCACGACGGGGGTGTCGGTGAAGCGCTCGGAGCTGCGAATTGCCTCGGTGAGCTCGAACCCGTTCATGGTCGGCATGTCGACATCCGCAACCACCATGTCGGCCCCGCGTTCGCGAAGCTCCTCCAATGCTTGCCTGCCATCGGCCGCAGTGGACACGTCGTATCCCGCTGCTTCCAGGATGAGTTTCACAAGCGTCCGCACATATTTGGAGTCGTCGACGACGAGCACCGTGCGACGCGTTGCCGGAGCCGGGCGAGGCGCGCAGGCGCCGACTGGCAGCCGCTTCTCCGCAGCGGCTTCGGCGATCGCAGAGACGTTCAGAAGCAGAGCGATGCGCCCGTCCGGCAAAACCATGCCGGCGCTGTAACGGCGAACATTTGCAAGCCGGGGCCCAAGCGGACGGGCGATAAGCTCCTGCTCTCCGGCAACTCCGTCGACGAGCACCGCGACTGGACCGCCGGGAGCATCCACCACGACTGCGGGCAAAGCCTGTCCGTTTTCGATGCGCATTGGCCGCGACGCAAGCCAATCGGCAAGGTCGACGAAGGGGATCGGGCCGGCTGCAGTATTGACCATGTTCTCAGAGGCAGCGAAGTCATCGGTGCCGACGCGTATCACCCGCTGGACGGAGGCCGTATCGATAGCGAACACGTACTCGCCGGCAATGATTTCCAATGCGCGCACGGTCGCCAGGGTCAGCGGCAGAGTGAGAGCGAAGGCCGCGCCTCCCGTCGGCACCTGCGAGACTTCGGCGGTGCCGCGGAGCGCTTCGATATTCCGCTTGACGATGTCGAGGCCTATCCCGCGCCCGGCGAGGCTGGTGACCGTCGTCGACGTCGATACTCCGGACTCGAAAACACGCCGGAGCAGCTGCGCCTCATCTTCCGCCGTGACGTCCGAGGCTTTGCTGAGAGTGCTTATGTCGAAGCCGCGGCCATCGTCCTCGACTCGCACCTGCATCCGGTCCCCGGAGACGGTTACGGCAATGAGGACCTTGCCCCTTTCAGACTTTCCGGCCGTTCGGCGTTCTTCGGGCGGCTCGATGCCATGTGCGACCGCATTGCGCACCAGATGCCGGAGCGCATCCTGAAGGCCCGAAAGTATCGAGCGGTCGATCTCGATTTCCCCTCCCTTGACTTCCAGCTCGGCCAATTTGCCCGATCCGAGGGCCATGTCGCGCACCAGGCGATCGAGGCCCTTGCAGGCCTCCGCAAAGGGCTGCGTGCGCGCATGCCGCACCTCGTGGTCCAGCGCCGTCGCGGCACTGTGCATCAGGTTCATGTCTCTGCGCAGAGAGGTCGCCAGCTGGCGCAATCCGCTCTCCAGGACTGCCGCCGGTGCCGCAAATTCGGGGCCGATACCACGCAGTTTTCTTGCCTGCTCCCGCAGCAAGGACGCTTGCCCGGCGTGGCGCCGCATGACGGCGTCGAAAGACAGTAATTCACCGCTTCTGTAAAGCAGCGTATCCAACCGATCGGCAGAGACACGCATCGAGCCGTCGGTATCGCTGACACGAACGGGCACCTGCAGCTGCGTCGGCGACGGACGCTTCGGTTTGCCACCTCCGTCATCAGGGGCCTTCACGGTGGCGGCCTTCAGTGCCTCGACCACGCTCTCGCCATGCGCAGGCGAAGGTGCGATACCGGTCTCCAGCAGTCGGGCCGCATCCCGGATCGCATCGGCACCGGACAGAAGCAGATCCAGCTTCGGCTGTTCGAGCGCCGAGTTCTCTTTGACGGTGACGGAGAGTATCTCCTCCATCCAGTGGCAGATTGCTTCGACGCCGCGCACCTGGAGCAGGCCTGCCGCTCCCTTGAGGCTATGCACGGTCCTTAGAAGCTGCTCCTGCAGACCGAGTTTTTCATCGGCTTCGGCGGCGCCTTCGATGGCGAGCAAGGCCTGCTCCATGGCGGATGCACGTTCGCTCACTTCCTGGGTGAACATCTCCAGCAATTCGCGGTCTAATTCTTGGGGGTCCGTCATGTCAGTCGCCATGGTCCTTAAGCATTTCCTTCAACCTCGAGCCGAGCTCGTTCAGGTCCTTTGCTGCCTGCTCCGCCTGCCGAACCGCAGAGAGGTTCTGGCTGCTCGCCTGCTCGATGTAGTGCATGGCATCGTGAATCTGCTTCATGCCGGCCCTCTGTTGACCCGCCGAGGCGGCAATCTGCGCCACCGAGCGCGCCGAATCGGCAACGATCGCTTCAAGCTGCCGGATCGTTTCGCCCGCTTCGTTCACCGTCTCCAGTGCGCGACTGACGCTCTTCGTGCCATCCTCGGCGCCGATGACCGCTGCGTTCGTCGACTTTTGTATCTCCATCAGGATCCGGCGAACTCGTGTGGTTGCGGATTTCGATTGGTCGGCAAGCGTCCTGATCTCGCTCGCAACGACACTGAAGCCCCTGCCGTGCTCACCCGCGCGCGAAGCCTCGATGGCGGCGTTCAGCGCCAAAAGATTGGTCTGGTCCGCGATTTCGGCGACGACCGAGACGATCTCGCCGATTTCCAGGCTGTTTTCCGCCAGCGAAAGAATGTCGCCGGCGATCGATTCCGTGCGTGCGCTCACCGTGTTCATCACGTGCACCGTGTCATCAAGCGCCCGGCGGCCGTCATTGCTGATCTTGACCGCCTTGTCGTAGGAGGCAGCCACCTGCTGCGCTCGTTGCGCCGCCTGCTCCGACGTCTGCAGCACCTCGTCGACGCTCGTCACCGTCTGGGCGACGGCCGACGACTGCTCGCGCATGCCTTCGACCTGCTGCGTGGTTCCTGCGAGAATCTCCGCCGCCGACGAGGAAAGATGTTGCGCCGTCTCGGAAATCGTCGCGAGCAGTTCTTCCAGCCTCTCTCTGTTGCCGCGTTCGTTATCGATCATCGCGGCAAGCCTCGCGGTCATGGCATTGAACGAGGCGCCGAGAACGGCAAGCTCGTCCTTGCCCTCCACCGCAGCCTTCTGTTCCAGATCACCGGCGCTGACACTTTCCGCCACGGCGGCGAGGGCCCGTGTGCGGCGGACGAGGCGGCGTGCCACGCGCAACACGTACAGAAGCATCAGCACGGCAAGCATCGAAAAACCGAGTTGCAGCACTTCAGAACGCTGAAGTCGGGCGACCCCGGCACGCTCGACCCGGTCGGTCACTTCGTCCATCTGCCTCGCGAAGGCCCTTATCTTCGGATCGAGCTCATCAAGTTCCGCATGAGTGACCGGCGCATCGGCGATCGCTCTTTCCAGGGCGGGCCTGACCTGCTCCTGCCAGAGGCGGCGGGCCTGTTCAAGCTGTGTCAGTGCGGCGGCATCGCTCGTGGCCGCCAGCCCAAGCCGTTCCTCGCCGCGCGCAAGGCGGGCAAGCAGCCGCTCATTGCGGGCCATCAGGTTACGCAACTCGTCGGCAGCGGCGCTCCGTGAAGAGGCTTCTGACCTCTCGAGCCCGGCCGCCGTATAGATCATCTGGTAGGCAAGACGTTCCTGCCCCAGGGAGGAGGTCACGATGAGATCGCCGCGCACCCGCTCCAGTGCAATGAAGCTGGACCCTACGAGCAGGGCTGACGCAGCCACGAAAAGCAGCGTGGAC